>JAFGSG010000095.1 GCA_016934735.1 Spirochaetota bacterium
TCCACCGCGCGATCTTGTGTGAACTAAAGTGAAATGAGCAATAAGTGTCAACAACTTTTGTTGTAAAACGGGTAATTTTTATTTTTTTCCGAATAATGAATAACTAATTTTTTCCAAGAAGTGAATTTTTTTCCTTAACAGCGCTTAAATCAGAATACATTCCTGCGGATTCATACACTTTATCTCAACTTTATAATATAACAATAACAGAGATATAGCAATGAAATTTTTAAAAATATTCAGCTCTAATTTTTATTCAATAAGCGTCATATTTATAAAAATAAAAATTATTTGAAAGAACAATTATTATTAAAAAATGGTTTGTACAATTGGATGCACTGTTTTTATTAGCTGGAATTATTACAGGTACTTATAATAGATATTTGATAAGAGTTTTACTGAATTATCTGAATATCCGGGACCCTGGCTCTTGGGGATCCCGGATATTTTAGAATATTTAATAAATATAGTGGATAACCTGGGATGCGACAAAAATCCATGTTACAAAAATAGAACTCATGAAAGCACCGACATAAATGTGTCCGGTCTTTCGATAAAAGTAAGTCAATATTATACCAAGAATGGTAAATACACCGATGAGCTGGAACATAAATATTCCACCCAGGTTAAATTCCGGCAAAGCTAATTCTCCTCCCGCGAAAATTGGAACATACTGAATAAGCAGGAATAGCATATATCCAATAATCAAAAGGACAATATTAGTTATAACCTCTTTCCAGAATCCTGAAGGGGAGTCCACATTAGCCGGGCGCATTTGCCCGTGTAAAACAGTGCCCAGAATGAGGAAATAAAAGGTAAAGGGTATGATATAGCCTAATGTTACCCCGAAGTGCATAGCATCAAGAGGTTTAAATCCCAATACCCACAGACGGTAATCCGTATCGAATAACCAGCCGGATAAAGCCACGCTAAAATGCGCAATAAAAATCACTATAAACGCAAGCAGTGCGGATTTTCCTATTTTATTCCATTGTAATCCACCTTCCTTCCATTTTAAACCATAGTCGGATGCACTAGCGCCTTTCTTTTTGTTGGAAAGATAATGCCAGAGCAGAAATAGAACCAGGGAAATAATACCGACGATCACAGCCCAGAACATAACGATATTTGTAATTTGCTGCGGCCAGATAAAACGTGCCGATGTAAAAGAACCCGGAGCAAGGTGATGATATGACCATAAATAATAATAGATAGGAAGCGGGATAATTACCATTAAAATAGCTCCTATCCACCATGACACGCCTGATAAGGATTTGCTTGTTTCAGGTTCTTCTTTTAGCTCTTTAAAATATTCGGTATTGAGTAAATATCCTCCTAGCGCAATAACTAATATTACCATACCAATTAATGCTATAAAAGTGAATATTTCTTTCCAGCGCCAAATCTGATCCGACGGGTCGAGATTCTTTCCGCCTTTTAAAGTGGCCTGCATCCATTCTATTCCATTTGCTATACTCTCGTTAGTCCAGGTCGTCATTGGATGAATTACAGCTGGCATATACAGCTTTCTTGCAGTGCCTTTTTCTATTGATCCGTAAAGCTTTCCGACCTGAACAGTCTCAGTAATATCAAATATCTTTTTTAATTTTGCACCATTGACAACAAGGCTTGGTTTGGGCACTTCCCAAAAGAATCCTGAAAATTCGTCATAGAGGCTAAAAACCAATGCAAAGTTTTTAGGATAAGTGGGTGAACCCGCCGGTACACCGAATGGCGCGAGACCTACTGTCGAACTCATGCATAAAAATGATTTATAGCCGTTAGGAATTACCGCTGCGGCTATCGCTATTGCCCAGCCTCCCATTGAATGCCCCTCGATTCCGATATTATCACTATCTACGAAATCAAGAGATCGTAAGTAGGCAAGCGAATCTATTCCGCCGAAAGCGTTGGCAAAGGCGGGCGCATCGGAATAGCCATGTCCAGTCTGATCAACAGCAAGGACAACGTATCCGCGTCGGGAGAATTCAATACCAAAAGCATCCTGTGCCTCACGTGAATTGTAATATCCGTGAATTGCGAGAATCCCGGGAGCTTTATTCTTCGCGCTGGCTCCTTTTGGAATGTAAAGCAAACCGCTCATCTGAATGTGCTTTGGTGTTTTTAGTTCCGGAGCAGCGGGGTTCATTTGTGTAACAGTAGAGCCCATAAAACGGACATCACGCACCTCAACCTTTCCGCATCCTGTCTGAACAAGGTAAGCAGAAAACCCGCCGCCAAGAATGAAGATAAGCGCGATGATCATAGCTGAATTAAACAACTTTGATCTTGAATTTACGCTCATAACAACCTCCATATAATGATTAAATTTTTATTTTATTATTGAAAATATTAATGCATATGTATAGCACTATATTAAAAAATGCAAGTAAAACTTGCTTTATTAAAAGAAAAAAAGAAGGTTTTACTTGCATTTTTCTTTTAAATTATTATATTAAAGGCTTGTTAATTAGGAAAAGGTTGCGAGGAATGATAAAATTATAAAAAAGAAGGAAAAGGTTAATTTATTTAATACCGTCAGTAACAATTTTGCTCATACTTTTAATAAAATTTTTAATATCGGTGTTTGAGACATCCCTGCTATTAATAGCATTCCAGATCATGGCTGCAATTATTGAACTATGATAAATATTCGAAAGATCGTTAATATAAATTTTTTTTATCTTGCCCTGCTTGTGCATTTCATGAAGTTTTTCATTAAAAAGATTGATTATTGCTCTAATTCCTTGTATGTGTGATTTGACAAACTCTGAATTTTTATTATTTAATTCAGTCAAACATGATAAATGTACTTCTTTGTTTTTTAAAAATTGTTTATAAATCATCAGGCCGAATCTATTAAGAAAATCTTCAACGGTTGGAAAATCTTTTTTTAGAAATTTTTTTAGCGGATCCATTATTGAGTCAGCGATTTTGTAGGTCTCGGCAATAAGGTTTTCTTTGTTTTTAAACTTTCTGAAAATTGTAACTTCGTTAACCCCCGCAACCTCTGCAATTCTTTTTGTGGTTGTGTTTGTGATCCCATATTTCCAAATTAACTGCAGTGTTGCATCCAGAATACGGGTTTTTGTATTATCTTTTCTTGTATTTAAATTTGAAAGCGTTTTCTTTTGTTGTTTCATTTTTAATATTATTTGGACATTTTTTTACATTTTATGAAAAAATTGCGGCTTCTCACCAACTGCAACTTAAGAAAAAAATGATTATGTATTTATATGAATATAATCCCATCTTTAAAATAGTATTAATTATTTGCAAGGAAAAGATTTATCCCATCAATATACTTTTTCAATTAATAATATCAATTAACGCTTGATTAATATCAGGAGGCATGTTTAAGAATATTTGCAAATGAATAAAGACTTTTTAATATTATAAAATTTTAATAATCTTTTACTTATGCACTATATACTAAGAAATATAATACTGGTTTTCCATGAAATAAAGAAAAACATTCCAAAAACTCTTCTCTCAAGTTTTGGAATAATGTTTCTAATCGCGTTTCTGGTAGTCTCAATATCAATAAAAAATTCGGTATCTGATTTTCTTAAGAAGAGAGTATTCGGAGAATTGCAGATAAATCAGATAAAGATAAGTCCCCAGAGCCAGATTTCGCCTTTAAGATTCTCCGTATCTGATATTGCCATTAACGATGCTCAAATAAAAAAAATAAAGAGCATGGAAGGATTGGAGAATGTGGAGGAAGTGATAAGGTTGAATTATCCTGCGTCATTAAAGGCCGGGATGCTCGGCATGTATATGAGGTCTGACATGCTTATTAGCGCTGTTGACAGGACGTTTTTAAAGAATACTAAACTGAAATGGCAGGATTTTAAACATAAAGAATATGTTCCTGTTTTAATACCGGTGTTTGTGATGGATATTTATAATAATTTTGCAGCAGCAAACGGCTTGCCGACGCTTGGACCCAAGGCATTGAACGCGTTGTCATTGGAGATTTTTATAGGAAGGTCGTCATTTGTCCGCAGCAGTAAAAATGAATTTAAATATAACGCAAGAATTTTTGGATTTACCGAGACTATAACGACAGCAGGCATTATAGTGCCTGCAGATTTTATAAAGGATTTTTGCAAGGCTAACAGCAGAATGGCCGGTAAATGCTTTTCAGTTATAATGCTGATAGGCAGAGTAAAAGATATAAATCGAATTCCTGATATAACAAAAAAAATACAGGCAATGAAGCTCAACGTTGAATCGCAGGCAGATATTGCTCAGAAAACCGAAAAAGCGTTATTGGTTCTGAATATCACCCTTGCTATGATATTCAGCATAATATTAATTTTAACAATCATAGCTGTATTTAATTCTTATCTTGCTGTTGTTTATAATAGAAGCTACACGTTCTCAGTGCAAAGAATGCTTGGTGCTTCAAAATTGCGGATTGTCTTGATATTTGTTGTTGAGGCAGGTATCATCGGCGCTTTATATGGTATTGCAGGGTATTTTACCGCTTATTACTTTCTTGTTTATTTAACAAATAATGCTTCAAACTGGATTCCTCTTTTACAGGGCATGGATTTCAGATTGGGAACGCACGGATATTTGCCTGCGGCAATCGCTTTTTCAATTATTATGTCAGGGATTTCAGCATTGATTCCTGCTGTATTTGCTTCAAATCTGAATCTTTTTAAAGCTGTAAAGAGATAATTATAATTATTACGTTCTTGCTATAAGACTATATTGCTGAAGCAAAGATATAACCTGGCAGTAATAAAATATTTTGTTTAAACTCATTATCATTTATCTGAATCATGAAAGATAAAACTAAAATAACAAATCGATATAACGAACTAATCGCGCTGATTGAGGAATATAATTATCATTATTATAATCTTGATAAGCCTCTTGTTGATGATTCGGAGTATGATCGTCTGATGCAGGAGCTTATAGATATCGAAAAAAAGTATCCGGATGTAAAATCGGGAAGTTCTCCTTCTCAGAAAGTTGGAGGCTCTGCTTCGAAGACATTTTCCGAGGCTGAACATGACCCGCCGATGCTCAGTTTAGGTAATGTCTTTACTGACAGCGAGCTTATTGACTTTGATGAAAGATGCAGAAAAAATTTAGCCATTAAAAAAAATTTAGCCTACTGCGGAGAGTTAAAGTTTGACGGGCTTGCTGTTGAAGCAATATATGAGAAAGGCAAATTTATCAAAGGCTCTACAAGGGGCAACGGATTTGCAGGAGAAGATATTACTGCGAATCTGGCAACATTGAAAGATCTTCCTCTTTCACTCAAAGGTGATATCCCTTCTTATCTCTCGATAAGAGGCGAAGTCTTTTTAACCCACAGCGAGTTTGAACGTCTGAATAAATTAAGAGAGTCAAACAGTGAGCCGCAATTCGCAAATCCGAGGAATGCGGCTGCAGGATCATTAAGACAGTTGAATCCTGAGATCACAGCAGAAAGAGACCTGAAAGTAAATTTTTATTCTATCGGAAAAATTGAAGCAGATCGCCGGATAAACAGTCAGAAAGACATGTTTGAATATCTGTCTATGCTCAGAATTCCTGTTTCAGATAAAATAGAATACGGCGATATAGAAAAAATGCGGAAGTTTTATAATTACTGGATTGAGAACCGGTATAATCTCGATTTTGATATTGACGGTATTGTTATCAAGATCGCGGATTTCGGATACAGGGACATATTGGGATCCACAAGTAAAAATCCGCGGTGGGCTGCAGCGTGGAAATTCCCGGCTAAGGAAGCAATTACCGTTCTTGAGTCAGTTGATTTTCAGGTAGGGAGAACCGGTCTTGTTACTCCTGTTGCTAACCTGCATCCGATAAACATCGGCGGTGTACTTGTGAGGCGCGCTACTCTTCATAATTTTAACGAGATTAAACGCCTGGATATAAGGATAGGCGACAGCATAAAAGTGAAAAGAGCAGGGGATGTTATTCCAAAGGTAACGGACGTTATTCTCGATAAAAGGCCTGCTGATGCTAAAAAAATAACGGCTCCATGGAAATGCCCGTCGTGCGGAAGCAAACTTATACCGGAAGAAATATACATTCGCTGCATAAATCCGGAATGCGAAGCAATTAAACTTGAAACATTAAAATTTTTCGTATCAAAGAATGCGATGGATATTGATGCGTTCGGCCCGGAACTGGTACTGCGTCTTTATAATGCCGATATAATTAAATCAATATCCGATATTTTTAAACTTAAAAAAGACGATCTTCTTAAGGTTGAGCGTATGGGAGATAAGCTTGCGGATAAGATTTTATCTGCAATCGAAAAACGCAAAGCCGTTCCATTGTCATTCTTTCTGCGCAGTCTCGGCATAAGAAATGTCGGCGATCATTTGGCAAAGGTAATTGCCAGAGAAGTTCGCGGCCTGAAAAAGCTGTTTGAAATAAGCAAAGAAGATCTTTCCAGGATCTATGAAGTCGGCCCTGAAGTCGCTGATTCAGTTTACAGCTTTTTTCATAATAAAAATTCAATAAATATTATAAATGATATTTTACAGTCCGGGGTAAATGTCGAAGACGAAATCGCGGATGGTACAGACGTTGATAGTATAAAAAACAAAAATTTTGTTTTTACCGGCAGTCTCACGCACCTTTCAAGGAAAGAGGCCGAAGATTTAGTTGAAAAATACGGGGGACGCGCTTTGGGTTCTGTAAGCAAGAAAACAGATTATCTTGTTGCAGGCGGATCGCCGGGAACAAAGTATAAAAAAGCCATGGAACTCGACATTACAATAATGACCGAAGAAGAATTTTTATCAATGTTAAATGAAAGATAAATGTAGAATATGAAAGATAAAATTATAAACATTATAAAAAACTATTATTATATTCTTACCGGATTTTTATTTTTTCTTTCCTTCCCGACCTATGATGTCTGGTTCTTAAAAGGTTATACTTTCTTTGCCTGGTTTTCCCTTATTCCTTTATTGGTTTATGTTAGAAAAAATAGTTTTAAAGAAATATTATTCTCGTCGTTTATTGCCGGATTCATAGGGAATTTTTTTGTATACAGCTGGATCGGCGATTTTGGAGCAAATGTCGGAGGCGGTGACTATGTTATACTGGCATTCATGATCCCAAGCCTTACTGTTTTTTTTGTTACTAAAATAATTATTTCAGAATATTTATCCAGGAAATTTGAGAGATTCAGAATCTTCATTTATCCGTGTGTATGGATATTCATTGACTGGATCGAATCCATCGGATTTCTTGCTTTCCCCTGGACATATTGGGGATATTCACAGTTCCAATTTATACCCTTTATTCAAATTTCAGCTTATACGGGAATAATGGGAATTACTTTTATATTGATTTTTTCGAATTATATATTTTCAGATTTTATTTTTAATTATATTCAGAAAGATAAAACGCTGTGGAAATTTCAGCTGATTCCCGGTTTTAAAAAGATTATTATTTTTATAATAATAATATCGGTCATGGCAGGGTATGGACAATATACTTTAATTAAAAATAATACCGGCAAAAATAGCGATATGAAAATTGCTGTTATACAATCATGTATTTCTCCGTGGGAGAACTGGAATCAAAACCGGTTTCAATATCTTGAATACCTGGAATATTACACAAAAAAGTCGCTTCAGCATGAACCCGACATTATAATCTGGTCTGAATCCGCAACCCTTGAGAACATATCGTATCATTATGCCAACGGCAGACTGAATGAATTTGAGCGAAGAGTGCTGGAACTTGCCCAGTCTGCAGGGAAGCCGCTGGTGACCGGCGAGATCGGAGTAGCGGAGGATCACGTTCACTACAGACGTTACCCGCAAAATAATGCGGTATTGATTGATGAAAGCGGCAGAGTTGTTGATACTTACGCGAAGATAAACCTTGTTCCCTTCGGCGAATGGTTCCCGTATGAAAATTGGTTTCCTTTTCTTAAAGAACTATTATATAAATTCGGAGCTTCTAATTTTGTCCCTGGCCGCGATCCGTTTGTATTTAATTCGTTAAACAGAAAATTCGGGGTATTGATCTGCTATGAGGGCATTTTTTATCGTTTGTGCCGCGATTATAAAAATTTGGGCAGTGAATTTCTAATCAATATTACAAACCTCGGATGGACGGAAGGTTATGCGGGGCATATACAGCAATTCTCAGCATCCAGATTCAGAGCCGTTGAAAACGGCATATGGTTTATAAGCGCGAGCAATACGGGAATTACAGCTCTGATCGATCCATACGGGAGAATTGCCGGTACCATTCCAAGGCTGGAGAAAGGTTATCTGATTTCCGATATCAATTTCGATATGAATCATAATACTTTTTATTCCGGATATGGTGATATAATTTTATACGCGGCAATGATGGTTTTATTGGTTTTTTGTTTTATGTTAATTTTTAAACGTTTCAGATTTTTTGCCCAACTCAGAGAAAAATAATAAAGGTTATGTGATAATCCGTTTCAGCCTTAAGCGGCTGGTGAGTATTTCTGCGAATCTTCGGTTTTGCAGCAATTTTATTAATCAGAAATCTAATTCAGAAAATACGAATTCCTAAATGATTTTTAATTAGAAAGCAGGGGAGATTAAATGAGCAGAATTTGTAATATTTTATTTTATAAAATTATCATTATTGCTATTACAACTTCGGGCATATATCCTGAATCAAAAAATTTAGAAAATCAAAATATTATTAGTAGAGATTCAAATACCGAAAAAGAAAATAAATATAATTTCGAGAAAAACAATTATTTTATTTGGATAGAGAGAGTCATTGAAAAAAATAAATACAGAGCGCAAAAATTACTCGACGAATTTAATACGAAATACCCCGAACATCAGGAAATGAAGTATTATTTTTATTATGCGATTATTTATGAGCATAAAGGCGAGATCATAAACGCAATTCAAAATTATAAGAAAGCAATTGCTATTTATCCCGCGTATTCACATGCGAGAAATAATCTCGGCAGTTTGTATCTTGAGCTGGAGAGACACAAAGAATCTGAAGAACAACTCATTAAGGCAGTTGAAGCAAATCCGTATAATCCTTTTATTATTTACAATATCGGAGATTTGTATTTTACTATGAAAAAATTTGATCTCGCAGAAAAATACTTCGCGAAAGCCTGTAAATACAAAGCGAATTACGGGGAAGCTTTTAACAAGCTTGGTTTGATTCTATTCAATAAGAAAGAATATTCCAGAGCACTGGAAAATTTAAATAAAGCTCTGAACTATAACTACACTCACCATGAAACATATTATTATATAGGCTTATCGCATAATAAACTGGGCCGGGCTGATTTAGCGATAACAAATATAAAAAAAGCTGTAAATATCCAAAAGAATTTTTTTCAGGGCATTTTAGAATTAGGAAAAATATATCATTCATTTAATGAATATAAAAGCGCTGTTAAATATTATCTATTGGCTGAGGCAATTAATTGTGATGATGTAAATATCAGAATTTTGTTATGCGAATGTTATAATGAAATGAAACGTTATGATGATGCCCTTGATATTATTGAGAATCTTATTAAGCAATATCCGGACAATAGAAAATATATTGAAATGCAGCTGAAAATAAAGGAGAATCAGTTCTCGGGAAATTTTTAACCATTAGAAATATGATATAGTAAATCTCCGGGAAAAAAAAGAAATATAAAAGCAGGAGCGATGTTTTTAATCTTTAATGCTGTTTTTTGTTAATTTGAGAATAATATATTTTTCTGATATTATAAAAAAAATCAAGATATTCTGTTTTAGTGTAATCCGGGTAAGTCCAATCCCACGGCTGATATCTTTTTTCAACATATTTTAATTCATTTTCAAGATAAATCCCTTTATCGAGATACACCCTGTGGAAATATTCTTTGCATGAAGCAAGATAAATATTCGATAAGGTAATATAGCCGGGGTCAATATTGATTTTTCTTTTTTCTTTGTGTATTTTTTTTTCAAGTTTGTTCGTGTACAGCTTTATAGGCACAATTTTTTCTCTGGGTATTAACTTTTTAAAAGAAATTAATACCTTGAAAAGATTTTTATCCATATAATTGTAATATTCAGTATGTAAGAATGGGATATTCCCGGTTTTAAAGTCAACAGGGCCGAATTTTTTTGTTAATTGAGTTTCAGCTGAATATAAATAATCTTCAGATGCTGTTAATATTCCTATAAACAGCTTTGCTTTTACCGGTATAGTAGGATCTGCCATATTTTATTATTCTTAAAGGATTTTTCTGTTATTATCGTATCAAAACGCTAAAGCATATATCATCTTATATCGGTGAACTAAATTTTTTTAATTTTTTTTAAAAAAATTAAATTTTTTATTGACACATAATCATGTTTGATAAATTATATGTCCAACATAAAAAGTAAATTTTTCCTGGTGATTATAGAGGGAGGGCAACACCTGTTCCCATTCCGAACACAGCAGTTAAGCCTCTCATCGCCGATGGTACTGCATGGGTAACTATGTGGGAGAGTAGGA
>JAFGSG010000096.1 GCA_016934735.1 Spirochaetota bacterium
AATTTAGAGGAGCTTGAAAAAAGCGTTCAGTATTTTAAGAAAAAGGCTATGATGGAAAAGAAGCGTGAAGAAAGCAAGGTTTTTTAAGTACTTTTTTAGTATTTCCCTCATAGTGGTACTGCTCTTCGCTGTAAGTGCTGTCCTGGTTTATCACTATTTTCCAAAAGATAAAATCCTCAGTTTAATTACTTCCAGTGCTGAACAAAGTTTAAAAAGAAAGGTAACTGTAAGGGGAGTTGATTATGGACTTCAGGGGATCACTTTAAGGGATATAAGCATTTACAATAAACTCTATTCTGATAATGAAATCCCTGATGATTTGATCGCGTCCGTTAAAGAAGCTAAAATATATTTTTCGCTTCTGCCTCTTTTGCAAAAAGAATTTATTGTAAGTAAGATTACATTGGATAATCTGAAGATAATTATCAGTTTTGCTAAGGGAAAATCCAATCTCGGCAGTTTTCTGCAGGATTTGAAAACCGGCGGGGAATCCGATATAAAAGCCAGAATATCTTCCATCGGATTTAAAGACGCTGAGATTACACTTAAAGACCCTATTGATGTCCTGAAGCCTCTTGAAGGGAGATATTTTTTTAACGGGACAGTTAACATTTCCGGGCATGATATGCTTTCCGTTTCCGGATGCGATATTGTTCTTCCTGATCAGCGCGGGGCGATTTCATCGGACAAAGTCATTATTTCACTGCCGGAAAATAATTTTGAAATAACAGGAGATTATAAGCTCAGGAATTGTTCTCTGTTATGGGTCTATACATGGGCGGATGATCTGTCTCTGCCTTATACTAACTTTACAGGCGATATAAAAAACCTGAAAATCTCGAAAGATCAGGTTGAAGGATATGCTAAAGGGAAATCCGTATTGTCGAATTCGATGATTGTCAATGCTGACGGAATATGCAGAGTGGATATAATCAAAGAGACTGTCTCTCTTATTGATATTACCGGCGAAATACAAAAATCAAGATTTTTCATAAATCAGATTTTACTTTCTTTCAGCAGCAAGGTAAAAGATGCTCTGCTTAAATTTAATATTACAGGAATTGACGCAGACATCAATGATCTTAAAGGAATACTTACATTTTTGCCGGATAATCTTCTTCCGAATATTTTCGGAGACTTATCCGGTGACCTGTCATTTGAAAATAAATTTTATAACGGATTGCTTAATTTCAGGAATGTTGTTTACAGAAGCGATGGAAAAGATATCATAAAAATTAATTCTGAGATCCCGGTTAAGAACAATATTATCCATAAAGAAAAAGTGCCTGTTTCTATTTTTGACCAGCGGTGTCTTGTATCCGTAAGCACTTCAGGGAATAATTTTCAAAAGGTAATTCTTAATGTATATTCGAAGGAATTTAAATATCTTATCAGAAAAGTAAAAAACACCGGAGAGGCATTTTCCAGATTAAAGATTAAGTCTGACTTTATAGGGCGGATTGACTGTGATAATTTTTTTCTTAACAGATATAATTTTTCGGATGTTGTGATTAACTATTCCTTTATAGAGGGAAAGCTGAATCTGAATCAGGCTGTTGCGAATTTCATGGGAGGCGCCGTTAAAGGTAACGGTTATATTGATGTTTCGGGGCAGGACCCGTATGTTGATTTACTCTTTAATTTTGATGATATAAAAATTCAGAATATCGCCGGCTTGAAAGAGGAGCTGTCGGGCAGATTCTTTGGGGTAGCAAAAGGAAATGTTGATATAGAATTTGGTATCGATAAAGACTCTAGTATCTTTGATTCTTTAAAAGGAAAGGTTGAGTTTAATATCGATAAAGGGAAACTGGTAAATACCGGTATACAGAAAGGGCTTGGGATATGGCTGTCGGAATTAAAATATAAGCTCAGCAATATAGAATTCAGCAAAATATACGGGAATCTTAATGTCATAGGAGATAATATTTACATAAATTCGATGCTGTTTATTGCTCCGGATATCAGGCTTAAAATGGACGGTTATGTACTCAGGCCTGAGTTAAATGACATGAAAATTCCGGGTGAATTAAAAATTGATCTGGAGTTCAACGATTTTTTTATACAGGATATCCCGAATCTTCCGCAGGCACAGTTTATATCTAAACTTTTAAAAATACCTGCATTAAAAAAGAAGGGCGACTGGTATGTTATGTCGTTCCGCGATAAAGGAGACGATATAACATACAGTAAAAATATTAAGCCTTTATAAAGACAGCTCACTTCTAATCTTATTCATCAGGCCGCCTTTTGCGATTAAATCCTGCATAAATGGCGGGAATGGCTTTGCTTTATATACTTTTCCGGTTGTTTTGTCTGTAATCTCGCCGTTATCAAAATTAATTTCTATTGTATTGCCTTCTTTTATTTCTTTTGCCGCCTCGGGCGCTTCCAGTATGGGGAGCCCCATATTAAGGCAGTTCCTGTAGAATATCCGCGCAAAGGATTCAGCGAGCACGCATGAAATATTAGCTGATTTTATTGCAATGGGCGCGTGTTCTCTTGAAGAACCGCACCCGAAATTTTTGCCTGCAACAATGATGTCTCCGGCCGAGATCTTTTTAATGAAGTCCGGATCTGCGTCTTCCATGCAGTGTTTAGCGAGTTCCTTAGGGTCGGATACATTTAAGTATCTTGCCGGGATTATCTCGTCAGTATTTATATCATTCCCGAATTTCCATACTTTTCCTGTTGATTTCATAACGGCCTCTTATTTATTTAATTTCATCCGGATGTACGATTTTGCCTGCGACCGCAGATGCTGCTGCAACTGCCGGGTTCGCGAGGTACACTTCGCTGCCAGGATGGCCCATCCTTCCGACAAAATTTCTATTTGTGGTCGCAACACATCTTTCGCCTTTCGCCAGTATGCCCATGTGTCCGCCGAGGCATGGCCCGCACGTCGGTGTTGATATTGCTGCTTCAGCGCGCAGGAATATATCAAATAAACCTTCCTTCATCGCCTGAGCGTAGACTGCCTGCGTAGCAGGTATTACAATTAGTCTTATGTCTTTATGCGCTTTCTTTCCTTTAAGTATCTTTGCAGCAAGTCTTAAATCTTCTATGCGTCCATTGGTGCATGAGCCTATTACTACCTGATCGATTTTTACTCCGCTTCCCCTGGCCGGCTTCGTTTTTTCCGGCAAATGAGGGAAGGCTACCAGAGGTTCAATTTTTGTAGTGTCGTATTCTCTGATTTCAGCATATACGGCGTCTTTATCGCTTTCGTATACTTTATAATTCTTATTACTTCTTTCTGATGAGTATTGGATGGTCTTTTTATCAGTTTTAAAAATGCCGTTCTTTCCGCCTGCTTCAATTGCCATGTTGGCCATAGTAAGCCTGCCTTCAATGCTCAATCCGCTTATCGTGCTTCCGGTAAATTCCATTGCTTTGTAGAGAGCGCCGTCAACGCCGATGTCACCGATCGTGTGCAGAATAAGATCTTTACCTGTAACATATTGATTAAGTTTGCCGTTAAAAATGAATTTCATTGATTCGGGTACTTTAAACCATGTTTTGCCGGTCGCCATTGCCGCTGCCATATCTGTAGAACCGACGCCTGTTGAGAACGCTCCCAGCGCACCGTAAGTGCACGTGTGCGAGTCTGCTCCGATGACGCACATGCCTGGCCCGACAAGACCAAGTTCCGGAAGCAGTGCATGCTCAACTCCGACCCTGCCTGTGTCGTAAAAGTGTATGATTCCGAATTCACGCGAGAAATCCCTGAGAAGCTTTACCTGCTCAGCGGATTGTATGTCTTTGTTCGGAGTAAAATGGTCCGCAACCAGTACTATCTTTTTTTTATCGAAAACTTTCTTCAGGCCTAATTCCCTGAATTCTTTGATCGCAATGGGAGCGGTTATGTCGTTTCCCAGGACAAGATCCAGTTTTGCCTCGATCAATTCTCCCGGCGAAACAGTTTTTTTCCCGGCATGAGCCGCTAAAATTTTTTCTGTAATTGTCATTCCCATTGGATTACCTCTGAACTTACACGTTTTGTAAAATAATAATGCAACATCAATTCAATAAAATAAAATGATGTCAAGAGGATTTTAAAAAATGTGTTATTGTCAGGATTATAATATATGATTTAACGGCATATATTATTTTTTTAAAAATTTACAAAAAGTTTAATTTACTTTTTTTATCTCTTGCCGAAATTTACCCGATTAATAAATACCATATCCAACGATTCTAACGGGGGAATATCCTTCATTATTTAACATATAAGGAGTTTGTTTTATGGCGTCAATTTCAGAATTCCGAAAAGGAATGGCTATTAAATTCAATAATGATGTATGGATCATCACCGAATTTCAGCATGTAACGCCTGGAAACTGGCGCGCAATGGTCAGGACCAAACTTAAGAATGCAAAGACAGGGCGAGTACTTGAAAACACTTTCAGAATGACAGATTCGATTGAAGAAATCCGCCTTGAAGAAAAGGAAATGCAGTATATTTACGAATCGGACGGAGATCTCTATTTTATGGATACAGAATCCTATGACCAGATCTTTATTCCAACTGCGCTATTAGGAAATCAAAAACGCTTTCTGAGAGAAGGTGATATGTGCAGGATAATGTTCATGGAAGGGAATGCCATTTCCGCTGAATTGCCTCTCTCGCTTAATATTAAAGTGGCAGAGGCGGAACCTGGATTAAAAGGCGCATCTGTAACAAATATCATGAAAAATGCCGTTCTCGAAACAGGTGCCAAAGTTCAGGTCCCTATATTTATAAACGCAGGAGATGTCCTGAAGATCGATACAAGGACAGGCAAATACATGGAACGGATTTCCCGCGGATAGAGCAATTTAATTCAATCTATATTTAAAATTATTGAACAGCGTAACTTTATAATTATGCTGTTTTTAATGATACTTATCCCGGAAGTAACTACATGGCTTCCAAATCTGTTTTATTGATTTTAAGCTGTATCATTCATGAATGTAGCGCCGATAAGCCGGGAAGCATCGCAATGCTGAAATAATTTTTTCGATAAAATAGTATTTAAAAAAATTTGTTGTAAATGCTTGAGAAAACAGGAGGGAAGATGTATTTTTAAAACCGAAGACTGAACAGGTTGCGTTGTATCAGGGGATTAAAAATATTTACAGAGGAGTTATTACCGCTGTAGAAAGTGATAAGGTTGTAATTGAAGACGGTGCGTTTAAAATAATCGCTTTAAAAGAAAAAAATTTTAATGCCGGACACAGAGTTAAATTCTGCATAAGGCCCCAGGATATTAAAATATTAAAGGATAATGAACCGGTCAGGGACGAACTGAAGGATAATTTATTCACAGGCGAAATAGTTTCCCATCTCTTCCATAATGAGTTCTGCAATATAAAATTCAAATCCATTGTTGATTTTAAGCTCAAGTTTCCCATTTATATTTATCAAAGATATCATTTCCACGTCGGAAAAAAAATTTTCATCGGCATCTGGCAGAAAGGCATCAGTATTTTTAGCGATGAAGAGTAATATATATTTTCTTCTTGAGTTATCTTTTTCCTCTAGATAGGATGGTGCTAAAACTGGAAGGAGTGTGCTGATGGAGCCGGTATGCTATAAACATTCGGATAGAACAGGCAAATACTACTGTTCAAAGTACCAACGATATTTATGTGATGAATGCCTTGCTTGTCAGGATCCATCCTTATACTGCAAATTCAGAAAGATGTGTTTTATCTGGGAGGTTGTCAAGCACGGAACACCTGACATGCAGGAGATGGCACTTGCGCTTGCTAAAAAGATAAAAGTCCGAGTGAAAGGAAAAGCCTCAGTAACTTTTTTACCGTTGAACAAGACAATCGAGGTGGAAAAAGGCACTACGTTACTTGAAGCAGCCCATAAAGGCGGTATATACATAAACGCACGCTGCGGAGGCAAAGGCCTTTGTGGGAGTTGTAAGGTAAAAGTTGAGGATGGAGATCTTGAATGCGAAGATTCTCCCTTATTCGATAAAGATAAAGACAGGGGTTTTGTGCTTTCCTGCAGGGCACAGATAATCGGCGATGTAGTTATATCTGTGCCGGAAGAAAATAAGGCGCGGGCACTTAAGATCGTGCAGGACGGTTTTCATGTTAAAGAGCAGCTTCTTACAGGCCGCAGTATAAGCCCGCTGGTGTCGATTGTTCCTCTGGAATTGCTGCCTCCTTCGCTTGACGACGCGTCAAGCGATCTTGAACGCGTCCGTCATGCACTTTCAAAAGCCGGGTTTGGGAATGCCTACATGTATATAAGCCTGCCTGTTTTACGTGACCTTTCCGCCTCTCTCAGATCGAACAACTGGAAAGTCAATATTGCTTTGCTCCATCATGGATTTACGCATGAGATCATCAAGGTCGAAGAATATAAGCCTTTATATAAATTATTCGGCCTGGCAGTCGATATGGGTACAACATCTGTTGTGGCGTATTTAGTAGATTTAATAAGCGGAGACGTTATTGGGTCAACTTCAACCCAGAACCGTCAGGTTGTGTGCGGCGAGGATGTAATTTCCCGGATTATATGTGCAAAGGGCAAAGACGGTTTGCAAATCTTCCACGATTATGCTATTAGCACAATTAATTCGCTGATAGACGAACTTATAGCTGTTACAAAAATAAACCGTAATGATATTCTTTCTTTTGCTGTAGCCGGCAATACTGTAATGACACAGTCTGTTCTGAAACTTGATCC
This sequence comes from Spirochaetota bacterium, assembly GCA_016934735.1. Taxonomy (GTDB): domain Bacteria; phylum Spirochaetota; class UBA4802; order UBA4802; family JAFGDQ01; genus JAFGSG01. Next base: position 6,689 of record JAFGSG010000096.1, read on the forward strand.
GTCGAGTATACGCACTGAGCCGTATGTTCCTGTTGCGGTGGATTTTCCAATACTTCATGCAAAGAACATTGATCTTGATATAAATCCGAAAGCCGGTGTTTATGTTGTACCCGGAAATGCGGCCTATGTTGGAGGCGATATAACAGCAGGAATACTTGTTTCGGGCCTGTATACAAGAGAAGGGATCACACTTTTCATCGACGTCGGAACAAACGGTGAGATGGTGCTTGGCAATAAAGACTGGATGATGACTGCTTCATGCTCAGCCGGGCCGGCATTTGAAGGGGGTGGCATAAGACAAGGCATGCGGGCTCTGCCGGGTGCAATAGAAGCAGTCGGGATAGATCCCGCGACATTGGAGGTCAGCCTGGGCGTTATTGATAATGAACCGCCTGCCGGACTTTGCGGCAGCGGCATGATCAGCCTTATTGCATCTTTGTTTACGTCGGGCATTCTCGATTCGTCCGGAAAGTTTTCTGATAAGCTTTCAGACGGCCGTTTAAAGCGCAGAGAGTTCGGCAATGAATTCGTGGTATCCTGGCAGAAGGATACACAGCTGGAGGAGGATATAGTGATCACTGAAGCTGATATAGCAATTCTTCTCCAGAGCAAAGCCGCGGTTTATGCAGGCATCATGACTCTGCTTAAGAGCGCCGGGATCACCTTAGAAGCAATAGACCGGATTCAGCTGGCGGGCGGTTTCGGTAAATACATCGATTTTAAACTTGCGATAATACTTGGCATGCTGCCGGACACGGATTTGAGTAAATTTGAGTATCTCGGCAACAGCGCAATGTCCGGCGCGTATCTTGCTCTTGTTTCGGAAGATGCGCGGAAAGAGCTGCTTAAAATTTCAAGGGCAATGACTTACATTGATTTTTCGTCATCCAATCTTTTTTATGATGAATACAGACAGGCACTGTTTCTTCCGCATACTGATATACGCAGCTTCCCGAGCGTTGAAAAAATACTGAAAAAGTAATAGTATGCCCAAAAAACATACAACGCACGCTTATCACAGATACGGTTCTCCTGACTTAATGACAGAGTTGACTGTCTGCGAGTCGTTAGGCTCGGCTGATTCGCCGTATATGGTAGCCCTGGAAAATCCGAAGCCCTACGGAGCAATGATGGGGGACTTCCTGATACAGAATAAAGTATTGCGTCCGGGATCGCGAATTATGGAAACAGGCGGGGGTTACGGTACTCTTATGAAGGGCCTGCTTAACGCGCATTCTGGTTTGATAGCAGGAGTGTGCATGACTGATCTTTCCATGTATATGCTTAACCGACAGAGAGAGGCGTTGAAGGAGTGGGGCAGTCTTGTTTCTTTTGTAAATGCTGAAATTTTGAGTATTGTAAGCGCTGTTAAAGATATCGATCTGATTATTCTAAATGAAGTTATTGGCGATCTCGATGTTCTTGTGGATATGGAAACAAACAATTTAACTGATGAAGCTGCTCAGATAATAAATAAGTATAATTTAGAAAGTCCGTCCTTCGGTAAATTCAACTTTAACATCGGCGCTGTCAGATTAATAGAGGCTATCTCGAAGAATAATATTCCTGCGTTCATTTCAGAGCACTCGAGCGACCCGCTCATTCCCGAGCGCATGTATTTTCTCGAAGACGGTCTTGATCCGGACTCGTTCCCCAGAGAGATACGGCTTCACGGACATTCGGAGTACACAATACGCTTTTCTCATATTGTTAAGACAGCCGAAGCTTTAGGCCGCCGGGTACGCACAGGCGCACTTATTGATCTCGTTGGAATAAAGGATTCCCCGAAAATGAAATTTATCTTTACTAACAGGGCATGCAGTACAGACAGACAGGAGATTATCTACGAATTCCTTGACCATATCCGTGAATACAGATGGATGATAATAGAGTAATAAATAATTACAGGTTCTTTTAAAATTATGTTTAATATTTGATAAATTGAAAATCAGCTATTTATGTAAAAATATATTTCTGAGATGAGTTCAATTATGAGAAAGAAAAAATTAAAAGCAGTTGCCCTCTTCTCAGGAGGGCTTGATTCCATACTTGCGATAAAAGTCCTTCTTGATCAGGGTGTGGAGATTATTGCCGTTCATTTTGTGCTTCCTTTCTGTGCACCGGATATGAGCAATGACAGCCTGATGAAAAACAGTGCAAATGATATCGGCATTGATCTGCGCATTGAGAGCATGGGGGCAGATTACCTGGATATTGTTAAACACCCGAAGCATGGGTACGGTACAGGCATGAACCCGTGCATTGACTGCAAGATATTCATGCTTAAACGCGCAAAAGAGATTGCCGAAGAGGAAGAAGCTGATGTTGTTGTTACAGGCGAAGTGTTGAATCAGCGTCCGATGTCACAGCACCGCATAGCGCTTAATCTTATTGAAAAGGAATCCGGGCTCAAAGACAGGCTTTTAAGGCCTCTTTCAGCAAAATTTTTTCCGGAGACCGGTGCAGAAAAAGAAGGCATTATTGACAGGAACAGAATGCTTTCAATCAGCGGCAGAAGCAGGAAAGAGCAGCTGTCTCTTGCAAATAAAATGGGAATAGAAACATTTATTCCTGCTGCAGGCGGATGCGTGCTGACTGATAAATTTTTTTCTAAAAAGATGAGGGACATACTGTATTACAACGATAATGCCGGTATTGAAGACATAATGATTTTAACTGTCGGACGTCACTTTAGGTTCGGGGAAAACAAAATAATAGCAGGCAGAAATGAAAAAGAAAATGCTGCTCTTTATAAAATGAAAAAGCCCGGTGATTATGTTTTTGAACTGCCTGATGATATTCCGGGCCCGACTGTCCTTTTGCAGGGAGAGAAAACAAGCGAAGCAATTGAGATTTCAGCTGCGCTTACTTTAAGATATTCCGATCTAATACAGGAAACTGCAGAAGTATTGTATGGGAAAGATATTTTAGATCAAAATATCAGGATAAATATTTCTGTGCTTGATCATGCTGATTATTATAACGTAAGCTCGGGCTGTAAGGATTGAACCAGCAGTCATTTTGCTGACCCATTCCTGCTTGATGAGATGGAGAGGGTGGTTGCGCGAAAGCACCGGCCGGGTGAGGGCGTTACATTTTGAGGGCTGTATTGCTGAGAAAAATAATACAATATTATACTGAGGGCGTACCTCCGAGAAAGAATTTTCCGGAAGGAGCAGCCGGATTTTATCTTTACATTAAACAAGTGTTTTCCGATATCCCGCCCGGAATCTCGCGCTTGCTCAAACTTCAGCCGCTGTTTGCTTTTACTTCCGGGATCATCGTTATTCTTCTTTTAAGAAGAGGATACGAGCATGTGCCTTTCGTCATTATCTGCATCATCCTAACTTTTATTTATCTGGCATTCAGGCTTTACATACAGAAAAAAAAATCGAATTTACTTAAAAATATTTCCGTGATAACAGTAATGTTTTCTGTAAATTACATGCTTCTCTTTATCATGCCGTTTTATTTTGATTCAATAACAGTCCCTTCAAGAAATATGATTTTCGGTATGATAATTATCGCGCTTGCGGTTATATCGAACTGGTATTATTTGTTTGACATGTTGATTCTGAAGTCGTTTCTGACATCTTCAATTTACTACGCGCTGATATTTTTCTGCGTGCTGAATTTTATTTTCCCGATTATATTAGGTATCAGGAATATTTGGAGCCTTGCAGTTTCCGGATGTATTGCCGCAATAACGGCAATAATTTTAGTTTATCCGTATATGCGTATAAAAAAGAATTGGAGTAATTTTTTTAAGTTTCTCTCGGGAATTGCACTGTCGCTGGCCCTGCTCTGGTTCGGCCGAAGTTTTATTCCGCCCGCACCTTTGAAACTGGTGTATGCTACTGCCTGTGAGAACATTGAAGATCACAGGCCGCTGGCCCCTTTTGCCGGAAATACCATAGAGGGGCTGGATGAAATATATTTTTACACAGCCATCTTTGCCCCAAGAGGATTAAGAGAGCAGATAAATCACGTATGGTACCATAATGGAGAAAGAATGCTCTCGATCCCCCTGAGCCCTATCGAGGGCGGCAGGGACAGGGGATACCGTACATGGTCCAAGCGTGCGATTCATGAAGGAAAAGGAGAATACACTGTAGAAGTATGGACAGTCGGAGGACAGTTTCTTGGCGAACGCAGTTTTGTGCTGAGGTAATCAGCAGCTTGCTGAACAGTACCAATTATATTTGATGTTAAAACCTGCCGGATAAAGATGTTAACTTTTTTTTATATTATATTCTCTGACCTGCTTTTCTTTCTCTTTAATGTCACGTCTGTCAGGGATCTCCTGTTTTTTATCCTGCATTTTTGTTTTATACATAATGAAAAGATAATTAAAACCGCGCAGAAAATAATTATGCTGAGCTGCTGCCCTGTGCCAGTTGTTGCGCAGCAGAGTAGAGTTATGCCGCGCTACTGTGATTATATCGACCGGAGTGAATATATCGCACAGCATTGAAAACAGCCGGAAGCCGATAGGCATGAACGGTTTGTCTTTTTCGTACGAATCCGAAACATACACAGCCATGAACCGTTCGAATCTCATTATGCGGTATATTTCGTTTATTACTGACTGCATGGCTTTATAATAACCGTCTTTCAATGCGCTCAGTTTGCCGATGCAGTCATCTGAATCCGAATAATGTATGTGGTCGGAGTAGGGCGGGTCAATGAACACAAAGTCCGCTTTTTCATTTTCAAGCGGGGTCTTCCTGGCATCTGCTCGGAAAATGTCTTTGCGCACCGGGCTGATGTCATAGCCGATCACCCTGCGTTTCAGTTCGCGTGCTACATCCATTGTGGTGCCGCTGCCGCACATTGGATCTATGATAAGATCGTTCGGTTTTGTAAAGCGCATCAGCAGATTCCAGATCACGTACGCCGGCGTGGCTCCCGGAAATTTTGACTCAGGCTCCATTGAACGTTTGTAATGCTGTGAAGGATAATCCCACAGAGTTGTTGTCTGAAGTTTAAGAATAGGTTTCGACATGTGCTGTATTCTATTTTATCCGGAAAATATTTAATTTTAAGGCGTAATTGGGGCAGTCCCAAAAATGCTCGCCGAGTGGATTTCGCAGTTTATTATTTGTCTCAGCTGCTCATTTTAATACAACTTTACCGCTCTTATAGCGTCAAAATTACTCAATGAGCGTGGCGAAATTCGTATCGAAGCGGGTTTTGGGACATCCCCATGTGCCCTTCATGGCTGTTTCAGCTTTTGATATGCATCCTGATCACCTATTGAATGATTATTTCAATATAAAGCAAGGAGAATTTTAATTTTCGATTTACTTTGCAAATCGATAGGGTTACATACTTGATGCAGGCGTCGAAGTATTACGCTTTGAAATAAAAATTTAAAATTTTGCTTGATATTATACAATATTTATTGAAAATATATTTTTCAAGTCTTTTATGCATTGAGTCCAATTTATAAAATATATAACAGGAATGATATGAAAATCACAAAATTTTTTGCGTGTTTACTTGTAATATTGATGTTCTCCTGCTCAACAAAGAAAAAGTCGAATGTAGTACAATCCGATGTTCAGACAGGAGATGCAACAGCAACTACTGATCAAAGAGAAAGAATTGCTGTGCTCGACTTTAAGACAGTCGGTTTCCCGGCTGAAAAAGGCAGAATAGTATCGGAACTTATGCGAACCGATCTTATTAATACAAACAGATTCACTGTTATAGAAAGAAGCCAGATGGATATGATCTTTAAAGAGCAGGGCTTTCAGCAGGCCGGATGCACGGATCAGGAATGCGCTGTTAAGATCGGTAAACTGCTTGCAGCCAGGAAGATGCTCATCGGGAACGTGATGAAAGTTGGAGATTCAATAGTCGTTACCTGCAGGGTTGTGGATGTAGAAAGAGGGGTAGCCGATGCCAGCGCAAAGGTTGCAGCAGAAAGTGAAGAATCTCTTGTCTCAGAAGTCAGCGCGCTTGTAGCTGCACTCACAGGAGGAACTCCTTCGGAAGAATCAATTACAATAATCCCGAAAATTACTCTCAAGTTATCCAAAAGAAGCTATAAAGTTAACGAAGATATTATTGTGTCTTTTAAAAAATTTCCGGGTACAAGATACGACTATATATCAATCGCAAAGGAAAATGAATCCGCCAGGAATCATTATACATATCAATATACAAATAGCAGAATAGAAGGCAGTATAACCTTTTACAGCGGTGTAAGGGAACCCGGCAAATATGAAGTGCGCAGCCACACCAATTACGATAAAGGCGATATACAGCCTACAGCTATTTTAAAGTTCACAGTAAGATAGAACGTTATCGAATCTATAATAAACATTACAAATCAGCCTCTGGAAACAGGGGCTTTTTAATTTAGCTTATATTTGCAATAATTATTAATAATTCAATTATATAACGCTGGATGTTTAAGGATAAAGATCGATATTTGCAGACGTATAATTGAATTATTATTTTATTGGCATATCATTTGATTTAAAATTCAATAAAGCCGCGTTAAATAAAAATTATATATTGTAGCCCAGATTTACGGCTTCCGAAATCAATCAACCTGATTTTATAGGAATACGGAATTAGATTCTTTAGTATTTGATCGCACGGGGAAGTTTTTTTGCCTGAGATATCCAGTCACTAATTCCTGAAAGAGACGGAAGCTGCCGCACTAGTTTTTTCTTTATGTTGGTATTCTTCATTGCTTCCAGTAATTTTTCTGCATTTCTCTTTGAGAGTTCAACAACGGTATCAACACCGGCTTCTTCAAGGAGGTCTGCATATTCTTCTCCGACACCTTTGATTCTGAAAAGATCTGAATGATTGACCCATTCAAGAACAAGTTTTTCTGATATTCCCGAATCTTTGCTGATCTGCTTTCTGCCTGCAGGAGCAGCTCCTTTTTTTAAAAGGTCATTGGTTGAACTTACGCCTGCTTTGCGTAACTTCACTGCATATCCCGGACCTATACCTTCAATCTCTTCCAATTTAGCCATTGCTGTAGACCTCCTAATATATTATATTAGTGAATATTGAATAAGTTATATATCAGAACGAATTTAAAGTCAAGACTGATTCGTTGGGGAGCACAATTAATTACTCATTGTACAAAATATTTTTTAAAATATTTTGTACTGTAAAGTAGACTGCATTGTATTTTATTTCATCTATTTTTCATGCTTAATGTAACGCCGTACTTTCTCGATCTTGCGGTTCATAGCGACAAGAAAACTATTCGGAATCCCCTGTCTCTCAATCCTCATTTTTATCTTTGCATTCAGGTCGTCAATTAGAGCCTGCAGGTTTGTGTAACTGGAAGCGTCAAGATTTGAAATCTCCTCATGAAAACTTTCCACTCCGAAAAGCTCTCCCTGCATGAGCGCTACATTCTGAAGAAATACGTAATTCGTGAGTTTGTCTGCATCATGATCTTCCTTATAATGCTTGATCAGCATCTGAATATCCTGTTCAAGATCGTCAAGCTCGATGAGCAGTATCTTAAGGAAAGACTGGCATTCGTTAAACATATGTAACCCCCGGATTTATTGACACATATTATATCTGTTTCCTTAAAAAATACAATAAATTTTTTTGATATCAGAAATCAATTATAAAAAAAAACCGCTGTTGAATTCGATTGCTTTAAATCCGCCAGTATTATTGATTTTTCCGCTGTTTTCTATAAAAGATGTTGACCCAAACCAGAAAATAAAATATAAAAGATAGGAGTTCCAAGGAATATAAATATTTATTCTATTAGCTTCCGGTTTTTTTTAAACATTAGTTATGATTAATAGAGTTGTTGCATAACTCGATATAATATACGGGAAACCCGAGGAAATTCCCTCCCCCGCCTGCGGCGGGGGAGGGAATTTCCTATTATTTCTTAGTTTTGCAACAAGTCTAATTACTAAGTGTAAATGATAAGTAATACGACGAACAGATTTTTTAAGTACGAACAGGCTGTGGAATTCGCTAAAAAGAATGGCGAGGAAGTAGTACCGACTCTCTGCGCCATGTGCGGCCCAAATACATTCAACTGCGGAGTCTTTGCATTCGTTAAAAATGGACGATTTTTAAGAGTCGCAGGTATGAGCGATTTTCCGGTTAATAAAGGCGCTGTATGCCCCAAGGGACATTCAGCGCCTCAATGGGTTTATTCTCCGGACAGGATAAAATATCCGATGATAAGAACCGGAAAGAAGGGCGAAGGAAAATTCGAAAAAATTTCCTGGGATGAGGCAGTAGGAATAGTAACGGATAAGCTGAAAACTCAGAAAGAAAAATACGGCCCGGAATCTCTTGCCGTGCTCTCTCCGGCGTATAGGTCATATAACGATTATTTCCGCAGATTTCTGACTGTACACGGCAGCCCGAATTATGCACATAGCGGCATATGTGCTATGCAGATGGCATTTTCATTTATGTATACTGTAGCAGACTGGCCGCGGCCGGAGATAGATAACAGCGATCTTGTTATTTACTGGGCTAAACAGCCTGTTTTTTCTTCTCCTGCAATGGAAGGGCCCAAGATGCTCGTAAGAGCAAAACAACGCGGTGCAAAAATAATTGCTGTTAAGCCTTCTGTTGAGCCTGATGCCGGCATGGCGGATATCTGGGTGCCGGTGAGGCCTGGTACGGACGCTGCGCTAGCTCTTGCTATGCTTAATGTCGTTGTTAATGAAGGTCTTATAGACAATAAATTTGTTGAAGAATGGTGCTATGGTTATGACAGGCTTAAAGAACATATACAGCAGTATACACCTGCCTGGGCAGAGCATATTACCGGAGTCCCGTCCGGACAGATAACCGAAGTTGCAAGACTTTATGCCGGAACAAAAAAAGCCGCAATTGATCTTGGAAACGGAGTTGAACATGCGCCATCTTCAAATGATGCCATCAGAGCCATTGCCATACTTATGGCAATAACAGGACACCTTGACAGGCCGGGCTGCAATTTACTTCATGTTCATTCGGATTCACCTGATGCAATGCCGATGCCTCAGGGTATCATGTTAAGGGAACGATTCACACAACAGCTTATCGATAAACTGGTTGGCCCCGAATTTCCAAAACAATTCCAGCCGTTTCTGGAGGGCATAACTTCCGCTTATTACAGAGTCTTCGAAAGCGTTCTGAGCGGGAAGCCTTATCCTATTAGAACTATAATAGCTCCAGGTACGCAGCCTTCTGTCAGCACCAGAGGAACAAGGAATGTGATAGAAGCTCTTAAGAAAGTTGATTTTTACGTTGTACTGGATGTTACGCGTACGGCTGATATGGATTATGCTGATATAGTCATCCCGGTTGCTACGCCGTATGAATCCGACCATCCCTTTGAAGCAATTCCGGCAGGTTCACTTATCACGAGAAACAAAGTAATAGAGCCATTGGGAGAATATAAATCCATGTACGAGTTTGTACTCGATCTGGCTGTGGCAATGGGCTATGGAGAGGACTTCTGGAACGGCAATATTACTGAGTGCATGAATTACCAGTTAAAGCCTTTTAAAATAACAATCGATGAACTCAGAAGTTATCCGGCAGGGATAACATATCCGCCTGTTCAAAAAAATTATGAGAAATATGATAAGGTTTTTCGTAGAAAGAGCCCCAGGCTCTCCGGCGAGCCTTTTCTTCCGCACGGCAAGATCGAGATTTACAATACAACATTTGAAAAAGAGGGATTTAATCCTATGCCTGAATGGAGAGAACCTCCTGAAAGCATTACAGGAACACCTGAATTAATGGGGAAATATCCGCTTCTTCTTTCCGATTATCATACATCCAGGAATTATACAGCATCATGGCTGAGGAATGTACCTTATCTGCGGGCAATACAGCCGCATCCTGTTGTTCACATCCATCCGGTTGCTGCCGCATCACGCGGTATTAAAAATGGTGATTGGGTGATTATGGAATCGCCGCATGGCCGGCTGAAAGTCAAAGCTGAGATTTATCCGGGTATAAGGCCGGATACGGTAATGATGCTTCACGGATGGTGGCAGGGATGCAGAGAACTGGGCATTGAGGAATATCCTCTGCTCGACGGCGGAGCCAATGTCAACAATATGTACAGCGTTGATCCGGACAAGGCTTACGATCCGATAATAACTGCGATGAGCAGCCAGACACTGGTACAGATTAGAAAAGCAGATCAGGATGAACAAAGTATTTTATAAAGGATCATTTTAAATGTCGAAGGAATATGGTATTACGTTCATACAGGAGAAATGCGTACAGTGCCATGCTTGTGAAGTCGCATGCAAAACATGGAGAGATGTTGAACCCGGGGTGAAATGGAGATCGGTTGAAAGTATCTGGCAGGGAAGTTATCCTGATGTTCAGCTGACATCTGTTTCAATAGGCTGCATGCACTGCACGGAGCCTGCGTGTATTGATGCCTGCCCTGAAGGTGCTATAGCGAAAAGACAACAGGACGGGATTGTCATTGTTGACCGGGATATATGCACGGGGTGCATGTTATGCAAAGAAGCCTGCCCGTTCAATGTGCCTCAGTTCGGATCCGACGGGAAAATGCAGAAGTGCGATTTGTGTTTACAAAGAATAGATATTAATTCTGAAAATCCCCCCTGCGTCTCTTCATGCCCTACCGGTTCAATTGAACTGTTTGGAATGGACAGAGATGAAAAACTTGCCCAGGAAAAAATTATGCAGAAGGTCTGCAGGAATTTAAAAGGCAAATGAAGATTTTTCATTCTATAATTAGTAGCAATTTTTTTAAAGACATACAACTTCGGCTGAATAATTTTTTATCGCGATTAATTCAATTGACTGTCAGATATTATTTCATCAATATCTTTTTATTAATTGCATAATCCGGCTTTTGAGTTTATAATAAGTTGCATGATCCAATTCATCAAAATTAAAATCGGAGTCAGGCATGGTCATTCCCAGGTTAATTAAGAGACTTCTGCCTGGTAAAGCTCTGAACGAAGTTCGCGACCTTGATGGCTGGCGGACTTATTATATTGGAATAATGATGTTTTTTGCCATGATTGCAATGCCGATAGGTATGGCCTTTTCGCTTCCATCCTATCTCGCTGCCGGCAAATGGGAAATTATTTTTTTTGATGTTGCGATAATCATTGCTATCGTGCTGATTCTGTTTCTGCGGAGTAATTTCCCGTTCATTAAAACATTTTTTCTGCTGATGTATGGGTTAGCTCTGACCTTCCTGCTTTCTCTTGGCCCTTATAATGTCCGTCCGGCATGGCTGGTTATGTGCGTGGTCAGTGCAGCTTTCTTACTCGGCGTCCGGGCCGCCATTGCAACGACTGCCATTAACTTTGCTGTATTGATATCGTTGTACATTTACGCAAGCCCCTATCTCCCGGAATGGAAACCGGTATATCAGGAAACATTTAACAGATGGATGATGTTCTGTGTCAATCTTTCTCTCCTTTCACTGATGTCTGGAGTGCCTGTCGGTTTTCTCTTAAACCGTATGAACAGGCTTTTAACAGAGGAAAAGGAGTTAAGTATACAACTGGCACTGGACCGCAGGGAATTGCATTCAATTAATCTTCAGCTTAAAAATGAAATAATCCGTCGTAATAAAGCGGAAGCGGAAACAAAACGCCTGGAATTTGAACTGAGACAGTCCCAGAAAATTGAAGCCATTGGAACTATGGCCGGAGGCATTGCCCATGATTTTAATAATATTCTTTCCGCAGTAATCGGGTATTCACAGCTGGCTCTTTATGACCTGTCCAATCCGGAGGAAACCAGACAGAATATTACGGAAATCCTGAAGGCCGGCGAACGTGCGCGGGACCTCGTAAAGCAGATTCTGGCATTCAGCCATAAGGCTGAAATCACAGTTGTACCGCTGGACCTGAGTGAAACTGTTACCGATGCGATGAAAATGATGCGCGCTCTTATTCCGGCCAATATCCATCTTCACACAAGGCTGGAAAAGTCGTGCACAGTTTTATCCAGTTCAACTCACATCCATCAAATTATTATGAACCTGTGCAATAATGCTATCCATGCAATGAGCACGAATGGCGGTTCACTGACTATTTCTCTGGCGCGTGAGATATTGAATGAAGAGATGGCTCGCGTTCTGAATATCTCTACGGGTCAATACATTAAACTGACTGTGAGAGACACAGGCGTTGGGATGTCTCCCAAAATTGTTGCGCGGATTTTTGATCCGTATTACACTACCAGGGAATTGGGCTCAGGAACAGGGCTTGGTTTGTCCGTTGTTCACGGAATTGTGAAAAGTCACAACGGAGCAATCACATGCCGAAGCATGGAGAATGAAGGTAGTTCTTTTGATATTTATCTGCCGGAGATAAAAAAAGATACTAAACCCGTAGCATCTTCGGAGACAATGAAAAACCATACCGGCACAGAATCTATTCTTTATGTTGATGATGAAACAATGCTTGTGAATGTAGCGGGTAAAATGCTGGAGTCATTGGGTTACGAGGTTGTAACGCAGACTAACAGCCTCGAAGCACTGAATCTTTTTTCTGAAAATCCGGGAAGGTTTGATGCTGTCATCACTGATATGACAATGCCTGATATGACAGGTGACAAGCTCGCGCAGAAAATTCTGGCGTTGCGGCCTGATATACCCATCATTATCTGTACAGGTTACAGCGAGCACATGTCCGGTGAAAAGGCCGGCAGTTTTGGGTTCCGGGGATTTCTAATGAAACCCTATAATATGAATCAGCTGGCTTATGCTGTGCGTCATGCAATTGACGGTAATTCCTCTTAATGAGACTATACGCAGCTGTTATAAATTTACAGATAAATGGCTAAATGTGAGGGAAATGATTTTTAATTTTCAAGTTCTGCATCGTAGATAACCGTTTGGTTCCTGCCGTTCTTTTTAGCACTATACAGTGCTTTATCAGCCATGGAAAGAGCTTTTTCAATATTCACTGTTTTAGGGAAATATGCAAGGCCGATACTGGCAGTAAATGTAATGGGCGCACCGTTGCCTTTTACTATAGTCTCTCTGACTGCCTGATGAAGCCGTTCTGCAAAAGCGGTTGCCTTCTCTGCATTTGTGGCAGGAAGAAATAATGCGAATTCTTCTCCGCCTATACGGCCTGCGAGATCACTTTCACGGGAAATCTGCCTCATGATTTTTCCGAATGATTTTAAAACCCTGTCGCCAGCAGCATGTCCGTACTGGTCGTTTATCTTTTTAAAATGATCCAGGTCGATGGCAAGGAGTGTAAATTCCAGCCCCTGCCTTTCAGCAAATCGGCAGATATAATTCGATTGTTCCATAAAGGCACGTCTGCTCAGTACTCCTGTGAGATAGTCGTATGTAGCCAGCAGCCTCATTTTCTCTTCAAGCTTATGTATTTTAAAAATCAGCCCGATTGCAAACCAGCTTATACATGGCGCAGCAATCAGCGGGGCAGTTACCGCGATTAATAATCCTACAGCAACTTTAAGCTTTATGCCTGCAATGCCCAATGAGAAAATAATAAGTAATGTAATAATGACTGAGAATAAGATTGATACAAGCGTAGAAGCTATTATGGTTTTTGTGCGTCCCAGTTTAATAACATACTCGGTCATTAAAATACCCTTTTAAGGTCTGATATAGACTATATTTATCATTTTATAAAATTTTTTTTACTTTGTAAATATTGAATAAAAAAGGCAACAAATAAATGCAAAATTTATTAATTTTAGGATATTTTAAAATAAATTCAGGCCTCTGTTATGGTATATAGAAATATATAATTTTTTAAAATCGGTCTTTATTAAATTATCGGCAATGGGGATTGTTTTTTTCTGTAATAAAGTATTATAATTTCCGATGGGTAAAATACTGATATTGTTATATGGAAATCTATATATTAACGGTCATCGTATCATATGCAAATGAAATATTTCCGAATCCCTGGTCTTTTAACAGGTTTTCTGCATTTTTTAAATCGTCATATGAAATTCTGTCTCCTATGTGGCAAAGAATTACCTTCGAAGCATTCAGCTTGCGTATGATTTCCAGGGTCTGCTGAAAAGTTGCTTCCGATTTTAGTATGGGATGATCCTCCGGAATGCAGCGTTCGCCGTTAAAAAGATTAAATTCCACAAGTCCCATTGGCAGAACAGCAAGATCGACCTCCTGTAATTCTTCCGGAGGTTCCCATCTTAATATTTCATCCATTGCAATTAAGGCGCGTTTTCCGCAGCTTTGAAAGAGAAAAGCATATACATAGTCTTCTGCCAGACGGAAAGGCCGGATCTCAGTGTTGTCAATTTGAATTGCATCACCGTCGGATAATTCGATCAGGCGAATCAATCCGGATTTTTCAAAATATTTGAGATGATCCCATGTCCCAAGTGTATTCCTGAAATCCTGAGCCACCTGCTGAGGCAGATAGATGTCTGTCGGTTCAATATGCATGGGCCACTGCCGGATGTCAAATTTCGATTCCCACAGTCTGCGCCCCATAACGTGGTCCGGATGCCAGTGGGAATATAGGCAGGCTCTGATCTTTTTAACCTGAGAGCGGTTTAACTGATCTTTTATTTCCTCAGGTGTGTCAATGAGGACATCCGGCCCGTGAATAAACAAACTTGGGCCGCTGCGGCTGTACGGTATACCTTTCTCCCGTGCCTTAACACATGTTTCACAGGTGCAAAATGGCTTGGGTATTGTTATGGGGCCGGCTGTTCCTAAGAATTCTATCTGCATTATGGTATTCCGTATATATTTATAGTTATTTTTGATTTAATGATTTGTCAAGATGAAAAATGGATAGCGCCTGATACAGTTCACCCGGCATTTATTTCGGGAATAAAAACCATTGACAATAGCGGTTCAAAATTTCAGGATGATAAAAACAGACAGAGGTCGTTTGCATGATACATTACGCTTGGATAATCGCCATTACCGGAAGTCTCGTTCTTCTCCTGTCTCACGGATTCGGAAGAATGCCCTATTCTGTTATACTGCCGTTCATGAAGGACGGCCTTTCACTTACGTACACGCAGATGGGGCTTATCGGGACAGCTAATTTCATCGGCTATCTCTGCCTTGCCTTTATCGGAGGATTCCTTGCGACCCGTTTCGGCATACGTCTTCTGGTATTCATTTCACTACTTGTAATGGGGGTCGGTCTAATAGTTACCGGATTTTCGGATTCCTTTACATCTGCCTTTTTCGCAAGGCTCATTACGGGTTTGGGGAATGGAGGAAGCTTTGTCCCGGCTATGGCGCTTCCGGCTGCATGGTTTACCGCACAAAAACGCGGGTTAGCAACAGGCATACAGACAATAGGTACCGGTATTGGCCTTTCTTTTACAGGACTTGCTCTTCCCTGCTTTATCGGAATGATCGACGGGGGGGAGGGATGGAGATACGCCTGGTTTCTTCTAGGAGTCCTTGTCCTGCTGCTTTCTTTTGTATGTTTTGCGCTGCTGCGTAATACTCCTGAAGAAAAGGGTGTTAAAATGTACGGAGGCGAAGACAAGCGGAAAAATAATTCCTACACTACTTTCTTTTCGGCTTTCAGGGAAGTAATTGGTGAAAAGGAAATCTGGAAACTGGGCGTAATCTATTTCATGTTTGGCTTTTCCTATGTCATTTACTTTACATTCATAATCGCTTATCTGACAAAGGAAATCGGCCTAACGCCCGGGTCAGCCGGACATATTTTTGCCATAGTCGGTTTTTTCAGCATTTTCTCCGGGATTATCTGGGGCGGGATTTCCGATGTCCTGGGCAGACGTTACGGCTCTATGTTCGCGTATGTCATCCTCGCTGCCTGTAATATTATTGCTGCCTTTTGGACTGATAGCGCGGGTTTTTATCTTTCAGCAGCCATGTTCGGCCTGTCATTCTCCGCGATCCCTACAATTATGGCTGCCGCTGTTGGAGATCAGACAGGAGGACGGTCTGCTCCGGCAGCTCTCGGTTTTATTACACTGTTTTTCGGAATCGGCCAGGCCTTTGGCCCTGCAGTTGCAGGATTGATAAAAGATTCAACCGGGACTTTTGTTTATTCATTTATTGTTGCGGCGGTTGTTTCCATGGCAGGCAGCTTCGGATCGCTTATCCTGAGGAAAAAAGCATAGCGTGCAGGCGGACTTAATTGTTACTGTTTATCCCAGCTGAATTCACCGCTCTCAAACAGTTCTATGCATGCGTCAACGACTTCCCTGTCATATTTAACAGCCCTGAATTTTACTAATTCATTTAGCGCATTGAGTGTGCCCGGTGAAATTCTGTACGGCCTGTTGGTGCTCATTGCTTCCATAACATCGGCAACGCAGAGTATTTTGGCTTCTATTCTGATCTCGTCATTGACAAGTCCGTACGGGTATCCGCTGCCGTCTATCAGTTCATGATGCTGGAGCACGATGGATGCAATCGGCCATGGAAATTCGATATCCTTTATTATCTCAAAACCCATTCTGGGGTGAGTTTTAATGACACTGAATTCCTCTTCCGAAAGAATACCCGGCTTCGTCAAAAATTCCGAAGGGACATATATTTTCCCTATGTCGTGCAGCTGGCCGGCGATGAGAATGCCTTCTGTTATTTTTTCATCAAGGCGCATTTTGCCTGCAATGGCTGCAGCCAGATCTGCCACCCTGTGCTGATGCCCGACTGTGTAAGGGTCGCGTATTTCAAGGGCGTGAGTAAGCGAATTAACGGTCTGGAAAAAAAGCCTTGTAGCAAGATCATAACTTTCCTTGAGCTCGGATGTTCTCTGCCTGACTTTTTCTTCGAGTTCCAGATTCAGCTTTCTTGTTTCATCCCTGCTTTCGATAAGCTCCCTGTTCGCCGCATCCAGTTCCATATTCTTCTCAACCAGTTTATTATGAAGGAGTATTATTTCATTTCTGTTTTGCTGAATTGAGCGGATAGAATTAATATCGCCTGTAATATCGCGGACAACGGCGATTGATTTGTATCCTTTATACCGGTAATTGATAATATGCAGATTGAAACATATGGTCCGCTGATTTTCACGGTTAATGCCGGATAATACAAATTCATTTTCCTCTCCAGAAATGACTTTTTTGATATCATCCTCAAGCCCTATTACTTCAGGGAAGACTTCCCTGATGTCCGACGATTCAGGCAGATCGGGAAGAGAGAGATATTCGCGCAGTGAAGTGCCGTCCTGACGCAGCATTAAGTTTGAGCCCAGAAGAGCATAGTAAAATCCGAATCTGTTATGAAGGGATGAGTCAAACTGATGTATCATCTGTTACCTCTTGATGATCGAGGCGGCAAGATTGAGCAGCAGGTTTTCTACATTTCTCCCGGTCTTGGCACTTGTGAGCATTACCGGTTTATTCCAGTTCAGATTAAATTTTTTCATTATTTCATCTGCGAGATTTGTATTGTTATCGGAATCATCCGAGAGATCTATCTTGTTTAAAGCCACTGCTACTGCTGCATCGGGAATATACTTTTCAATGATTTCCGCATTTACAGCTATGCTTTCTACAGTATTTTTTCTGGTAATATCAGCCACAATAATCCCTCCGGAAGCACCTTTGATATATTCAGGAGTGATAGTGGTGAATTTATCATTGCCTGCTATATCCCAGAGTAAAAGATCTGTTTTCCCGCATCCGGCAATATCCAGTTCTTTTCTTGTAACTTTTACTCCGATCGTGGTCAGATAGGAATCGTTAAATTCATCATAAACAAAACGCCTGATCAAGCTGGTTTTTCCTACAGCAAAATCACCGAGCATGATAATTTTTAGTTTATAAGCAGGATTCACTCTTTATTCCTCCGGAAAACTTTGCTGTCTTTCAGCTTAATTACCGCTGCGTCTGGCAAATAGAATTATACCTCTCGTATTTTTATAATCCCTGTATCTATGATCGGCATTTATTACATCAGGATTAAAATCAGTTATATGTATTTTTTTTTTATCTATACCAAGTCCCGACAGGTTATTTTTTATGGCGTTCATTCTGTCGTTTGCCAGCCTGCGGTTTATATCCAGGCCTCCGGTAGTGTCGTTAAAGGCGATTATATCGACATCTATATCAGGATAACCCTTAAGTATTTCGAAAATTTTTTTTATCTGAAATGTTTGATTTTCTCCTAT
This sequence comes from Spirochaetota bacterium, assembly GCA_016934735.1. GTDB lineage: Bacteria > Spirochaetota > UBA4802 > UBA4802 > JAFGDQ01 > JAFGSG01. The sequence goes on from JAFGSG010000096.1 coordinate 24,772, forward strand.
GGCAGAGACACCGCTCGGGAATTCTATGACGATCTTTTCCAGTTCCTGTTTTATAAAAAGCAGTTCCAGGTCTTTGAACTTATTTTCAAATGCGGACATATCTTCAGTGAATTTTTCGACCATGCGGAAATCGGATGTCACGGTTTTATTTACAATATTTTTAATTTCCGGAAAAGCTGATGCTGTTTTCGTGATTATGTCGCCGGTCTGCGGCGAATTCACTGATCCTGTTAATGTCAGTATTTCTCCATCCACATCGGCATCAATGTCATGTGCATATGCCGGCAGGGAATTTTCGATATTTTTCAGAATTATTTTTTCAAGCCGGTAATCCCTGATCTCTCCGATTGAAAAAATAATTATTGTAACAGCAATAACTGCAGCGCAGACTGCTGCGATGACCTTCAGCCTGGTATAGGATGTTTCTACAGGTCTGCGTTCAATGCCTGCATTTGTTTTGTTAATGAAATCCGAGATTAAAATATTCATTGGCTCAAGCCCGTCCATGTTGCCTTTGAATTTTTTTAATTTTTGTCTGAATTTTACATGTATGCTATTAATAAAAGAATCCAGAGAATTGAAAAAATCTTCCTCCGGATGCCCGTAAATAAGTACTGCGGAATAAAAATACACTGATTCAAAAATTAGTATCTTTGAATCCCCGAAACTGATTTCGTTTAAATAATTTTTTTCTTTATTGAAGGATGTTTTTATAAAGTCTTTAACAGCAGAAAGCATGGCTGCGACAATGTCCCTGTCCGTGCCTGCATGTTCCTGCCATGACGCGGCTGCTAATAATACGGATGTCTTCCTGTCGATCAGCAGGACTTCCTCAATAAGATATGGAATAGAATTCCTGAATACTATCTCTGCAAGAGGTATGCCTGTTCTATATGACTGAAAACGGTATTTCCATAACGTAAAACTTGTTAATGACTCTATCCTGCTGTTAATATAGTTTACAATGTCTTTTAAAGCTTCGGATAACTTTTTTCTTATTATCCTGCCGATAAGCGGCATCATAATGTCGAAAAGCTCATCCGATGGGACAAATTTTTTTGATTTTAAGTATGATACATCGGATTCGAGTTTCTTAATTTTTTTCGCGTTCTGCTCTGCAAGGTCTATTTCTTCAATAGTCTCACCGATATCTGTAAAAGATATATGTATAAAATTCCCGACCGGTTTTGTGTCTATTATTCTGTATCTGTGAAGTGAGTTAATGCTGTGATAAGCCTCCATATCCGATACGCCTGCATGTGAAGCAATAACATTGTAATGTGTACGGATATCTGTTTTTCTCTGGCCGGTAAGATCAATAAGAACACCAAGTATTACGGCATCCAGTCCGGAAAGATTGTGTTTTCTTATATAATGCCTAAGGATGGGACTTTCAAGTTTAATTGACTTTTGAATGATTGAAATATCCTTTCTGATATAATCTTTCATGTCGAACCCTTAAAGAGCCGGAGTATTATTAAAATTATAGTGCTGGTATAGAATTCCTGGTGAAGAGCCGGAATTTTATTTATCGTTTTAGGATAGCATTTATTGAATAGAAGTCAATAATATTTCATTTTATTCTAATATACAAAAAATAATTCTTACGTACAACTTTTAGCCATTTTTAGCTAAAGAACCTGGGATGTTTACCGGATTGATAATAATTTTACTGCAGGCCGCAGCGATTATTGCCTGTTATGCAATGCTCTGTTTACAGCGATTGTTCAAAGAATTTTTTTTCCGGCATCAGGCCCTCCTTTGACTATGTATACTTCCGTTACCCTGCATACTACGGCAGACTTGGGATTCAGATCTTTGCGTATGCTTTGGACCCATTCAACGTCCTGCCTGAAAATTTCGTCACCCGTGTGAATCGTAATGTCCGCTTTTATCTGGAAGCCTCCTTTCCCGCCCCACCATGCAAGCGCAATTTTCGGATTCTCCTTCAGGTTCTTCAGCGTCTTATTGAAGAACTGGTCAGAGATGAGCAGCGTTTCATCGTCGAGGAACCTGAATGCACCGATCGGCACTACGTTGGGTGTGCCGTTCTTCGAAGCTGTTGAAAGGAAGGCAGTCTTTACAGACTTGAGGCTCTCTTTAATCTCTTCAGTAACTTTAGCCATGTAACATTTCTCCGGCATTATATTTTATTATTAGGTAATCACATTAATTAATATTTTCAAGATGAGTTCTGGAAATTTATCCAGACCAACAAGCTGGGACAGAACCTGTATAAATTAAAAAAAGCAGTAAAATCGGCTTTTAAAATTTAGTTATACGGAAATATTGTTTACAATAGCATTCCTCGGATTATTATCAATCATTAATTGGAGCAAATCGCTGACATGAATGAAAATATCTTTACTAAAAAACATGAAAAATTAACAATGAAGGCCTGTTTTTGCAGGCAATCGGGGAAATCCAATTGACTTTTAATTAAGCATTGATTGATATTTCAATAAGGGAACCTCTAAAAATCAGATTTTTTATTGTTTACTCAAATAAAAAACCTGATTTTTACCTTAATTAGTTCCCAATGGTTACA
>JAFGSG010000097.1 GCA_016934735.1 Spirochaetota bacterium
ATCTAAGCGGGAAGCCTACTCCAAGATTAGATTTCCCTTGGCCATCAGGCCACTGAAGACTCCTCGTAGATTACGAGGTTGATAGGCCGGAAGTGTAAGCACAGTAATGTGTTCAGCTGACCGGTACTAATCAGTCGTGTGGCTTGACCATATTATAAAAAACCCGAGCCGGATTTCCGGTTCGGGTTTTTTTATTTGTATACAATAATAGAAATGTTTGATAGAAGAATATTAATAGAACATTGTTTATGTTCCGATAAATAATTATCGAACTTATTATTTTGGAGAAAGAAATGGGCTTTAATTGCGGAATAATCGGCCTTCCCAATGTAGGTAAATCCACAATATTTAACGCGTTATCCTGCGCCGGCGCGCAGATGGCAAATTATCCTTTTTGTACTGTTGAACCTAACAAAGGCATTGTTACAGTACCTGATGAAAAACTCGGAAAGATCGCGGAGTTGCTCGGTAAAAAAAATCCAATCCCCACTAAAATAGAATTCATCGATGTAGCGGGTCTTGTCAAAGGAGCGTCTAAGGGAGAAGGACTCGGCAACAAATTTCTGGGTAACATCAGAAACGTCGATGCCCTGATTCACTGTGTCAGGTGTTTTAAATCGGAAGATGTTGTACATGTTGCCGGCGATATTAATCCGATACGCGATATCGAAATAATTAATACAGAACTTTGCCTTGCAGATCTGGCGATTCTTGAAAGAGCAAAAGAAAAAATATCAAAACTGGCTGCGTCCGGCGATAGGAATGCTCAGGCAAAAATCGAAATATTAAAAAAATTCATCTTGCATCTTAACGATGGAAAACTTTTAAACTGCTTTGATTTTGATAAAAATGAGTATGAAATAATCACGGAATATGGTTTAATAACATCAATGCCGGTTTTATATCTTGCCAATACGGATGAGGAAAATTTTAAAAGCGTTCATGTTAATGAGGTTAAGTCTTATGCAGAAAAGGCCAATTCAGAGTTTTTGCCGGTTGCAGGAAAGCTTGAAGAGGAAATTTCTGAACTTTCCAGTAATGAAAGACAGGAATATCTTAACGCTATGGGGTTAACCGAGTCCAGTCTTGTCAGACTTATAAAAGTTTCGTATAAGCTCCTCAGATTAATCACATATTATACTGCTGCAACTGATTTACAGGCATGGACAATTCAGGAAGGCACTACGTCTGCTGAAGCAGCTGGAAAAATACATACGGATTTTGAAAGGGGTTTCATCCGGGCTGAAGTCTATCATTATAATGATTTAATAAGTGCAGGTTCCGAGCATAAGATAAGGGAAACAGGCAAATTGCGATCGGAAGGCAGGGGATATGTAGTAAAAGACGCCGATATAATACGCTTTCTTTTCAATGTTTAATAGATCATTACGGCTAGCTGATGTATTCAGATAAAACAATTAATAATTAAAATAAGATAAGGAGAACTGCATATGTTTAAAAATCTTTTTAAAATACTGCAGGAATTTATCGAAAAGAAGGGCTTTTCCGGACTGCTAATAGCAATATTATCGTTTATATTAATTATGTTATTAAGTTTTACTGATTTTTATGAAACTTTTGAACTCAGATTATATGATATTAAATTCAAGATTAAGCCTTCCATCAGCGAATGGAGTGATCTTATATTTCTTGATATAGACGATAAAAGTATAAGTAATATCGGGAAATATCCATGGCCGAGACATTATTATGCGAGCGCCTTAGCTGTGCTTAAGGAAATAGGCGTAAGACAGGTGACATTTGACATGGAATTTCCCGATCCCTCGCCTAAAGAAGTGGATTTAAACACATTAAACATACTGCGCGTAAAAGCTGAGAAAAAGGCCAGGATTGATGCAGATGAGTTGAAAAATATAGTATTAGATAATGATAATATATTTGCCGAGAGTGTTAAGAGTTTTCGCAAAGTAATTATTCCTTATCACTTTCAAAAGGATACAATCGAATATTACGATGTAAGCGAAGAATATATTGATGAAATAAAAAAAGCAAGGGAATTATTTACAAGTATTTCCTCAGCAGCTATTCCCAAAGAAAAAATTAATGATTTTAACTCCATGGTAGATCCTGACATAATTGATATTGCTGTTCCAATTCCCAGATTAATTAATTCCGCATATAGATTCGGATTCACTGACAGCGAATTTGATGCTGACGGTGTGGCCAGAAAGAAGAGGCTTATCCGTGTTTTCCAGGGCAGGGTATATTTTGATTTAGGCCTTGTTATGCTTATGGATTTGTGCGGAGTGGAGAAAGAAAATGTGATTATAAATGTCGGAAAAAATATTATTCTAAAAGATGCAATTAATCCCATGACTTTTATAAAAAAGGATATTGCTATTCCGATAGATGAGAATGGGCGTATGTATATTAATTGGGCAGGGCCGGGTCCCTACACTGAGTCTTTTAAACCGCATGTACACTTTGATGCAATACTTGAATACCCGGATATAAAAAATGAAATTCACGACTTTTTCGATGAACAGGAAATTGCTTCCGGATCAAAAGAGAGAAGCAAACAATACGGAGAGTTGGAAAAAAAATATAAAGAATTTAAGAATACATCGGATCTTAATTCTAAGAAGGACATAGGAAAACAAATATACGAAATAAATAGTAAAATTTTAAAAATCGAGCAGGGATACAGATCTGTTCTAACAAATGAAATTGAAAGTGTTAAAGAAAAATTAAAGAATAATAAAAATAGTGAATTGGAAGAGTATTTAAGCGGGCTTAATAATTATTTGAAGGGGGTCAATATTGTACTCCTTGTTGAAAGCCTCAGGAATAAAGTTTGTATTGCAGGGCTTGTTGCGATAGGCACGCAGGATATTGGAGCAACTCCGACAAATAATGAGTACTGGATGGTTGGATCATATCACAATATTGTCAATACAGTTCTTAATGAATCATTTATCGTAAAGATAGGACGTCCTGCAAATTTACTGATAATAGTTATATTGGCACTGATAATGGGGATGACGGTTCAGCGTTTAGCCGCAAGGACATCGCTTTTATCAATTGCTGCAGGATTAATCATTATAAATTTGATAAACATAGGCCTATTCGCATTTTTTAATATCTGGTTTGATCAGCTTGGAGCGAATCTCGCTGTGTTTGTACCGTCTTTCATAATAGCTGGCATGAAATTAATGAAAGAGGAGGGCCAGAAACGCTATATTAAAAGCGCGTTCTCGCGTTATCTTGCGCCGACGGTTATAGAAAAAATCATTGAAAGCCCCAAAGCCCTGGAACTTGGCGGAGAGGAACAGAATATTTCGATTTTCTTTTCCGATATTGCAAAATTTTCGACTATCTCGGAAAAGCTGACTCCTCCGGAGCTTGTAAAATTACTAAATGAATATTTATCCGAGATGACGAATATAATTCTGTCCTATGGAGGGACAGTGGACAAGTATATAGGGGATGCAATAATGGCTTTTTACGGTGCGCCTCTTTCTTATGAAGATCATGCGAGCAGATGCTGCCACGCCGCAATTGATATGAAAAAGCGTTTGAGGGATTTGCAGGATTATTGGCGCGAATCAGGGAGCGACATATTGAAGGTGAGAATGGGAATCAATTCGGGCAAGGCTGTAGTGGGCAACATGGGATCCAGTACTCAGATGGGTTATACCGCAATGGGGGACGCAGTAAACCTTGCGTCCCGCCTTGAGGGAGTTAATAAGGCTTACAGTACTTATGCGATGATAAGCGAGAGCACTTATCAGTATGTAAAAGATGAAATAGAAGTACGCAAACTCGATACAGTCAGAGTAGTAGGAAAGGAGGAGCCGATAATCATTTATGAACTTCTCGGCGAGAAAGGGAAACTCCCGGATAGAATGTATGCGATGCTGGAAAAGTATTATAAGGCTCTGGAATGCTTTGGAGAAAGGGACTGGAAAGGCGCAATTACGTATTTTCAGCAAGGGCTTAAAATTGTAGACGATGATGGGCCTTCCCTTGTATACATTGAAAGATGTGAGAAATACATTCGCAGAGCACCTTCGAAAGACTGGGATGGTGTATATAAGCTGACAAGCAAGTAAATAAAAAAGAATTAAATGCTCCTGATCCCCGTATAAAATAAAACCCTGTTAACTACAGGGTTTTATTTTATAAATGAATTATTATAGAATCGCAGCTAGAAAGATAAGTTAATTCCTCCCATTATAAATGTTCTGTTCTTTTCTCCCGATGCGTAGGCAGATCCCGGTACGAATACAGCATAGTTGCCGAAGAAAGACAGATCGGAAAAGATCTGCCATGTAAGCCCAACATCAAATCCATGTCCTATGTCTTTATTCGGTTCTGTAGCCTCGCCTGCGTTGATTGTTGAGTTGGCAACATCTTTCTGATAATTAGAGTATATTGCCGAAAGATTAATTCTTTTCAGCATTATATTATTTGAGTTACTTAAAGGTGATATTGCAGCACCGATCCTGTAAATATGTATATTGGAAAGATAGGGCCTGAGAGCATATCCTCCGGAATAAGAGCCGAAGTACATGAAACCTTTGTCGTCCTTATCTGTATTCCCGGTCGGGGAAGAAGGATTGTTTTTATCGGAATCGCCTGAGCCGTAAGCATATTGAACAACTAGGACGGGCCTTAACATTATGCTGAAGTAATAGTTAAGGTTAAGTGTTGCGGCAGATGCTTTAATATCCTGTTTTTTAGTTGTTGATTCGGGGCCAGTATAGCTTTCACCGCGTTCTATTATATATTCTCCGAAATAAAAGGCGTTCTTGAATGTTCCTTTAAATCCGATTGCATAATACTGCGAGTTGTAGGTGCTTTCTGCATCAGGATATGATGTATCATCCATTTCATCGTTTTTATCCATCTGAAAAAGTCCGGATAGATAAAAAGTCTGGTTATAAAATGATTTGGATATAGTGCCGCCTGCGAATATTCTTTTGCCGTCATCAGTATACAGATCGGATACTAATTTGTAGGGATTGCTATCCTTATTTAAAAATCCCGTATAGGCGCCGAAAAGTTTTAAATCAGCATATTTGGAGTAATAATTGAATTCACCTCCATCGCCTCTTCCATTAAATATGATACCGCTCCCGAGTATGTAGAATTTGCGGCCGACAGAATAATTTATGCTGTTGTTTAAAAGAGACATGTAAAAATAGCCGACGTCAAGATCTATGTTATTCTCATTTTTATTGTCAGCATCTTCCGGCTGTTTTATATAATAAGTATATACATCTTTGCCTCTTAAATATATATGACTGTTATATGGCAGAGTGGTTTTCAGCCATATCCTGGCCATAGATACTGAAGAAATGAGATTGCTTGTATTGCTGCTGTATTGATCAATAACGGCAGTCGTGATCCATCCGCCGTAACTTATTGAAAAAGGTTCTGTTGCCGCAGGGGCTTCCATGATGTTTTCGCTTTTAACAGACGGGGTTTCGGTGCCTTCTGTTTGTTTTGTTTTTTTTACATCAACAGTTTTTTTGACCTGTGCATAAAGCGAAATATTAAAAACAAAAGAAAATAAAATTATGATAAAAAATATTTTTTTTGATATCACTCGTCTCCTCCGGTCAGCTCAGATACTTTGGTCATAATTTCAATAAGCTCACTGCCGTGAAGCGTATCCCACTCGCTTCCATCATAGCTCATTATATTGTTGGCAGCACAGGCCCTGTAAGCATATCTCTCTGTTTTAAATATTGCATAAAAAATCGAATCGCCTAATTTAAGGTATCTTGCAATCATCAGCGCTAAAGCGCCTCTTTTCAGGGGAGATTCTTTTGAATAATTTATTCCCGATGTAATGCCTTCCCTGTTTAATAATTTCATGTTGTCTTCAAAAGATTGTACCTTTTTACCGGCAGTCAGCATGAAAAAGTGTATGCCGTTCTCAAAGGTTGTTTTGTTTTTATCTGCAATATTATTAATAAATTCGATGTTTGCAATATTTTGTGCAAACAAGTGAGATGAAACTAAAATGCAGAATGAGCTTATAATTAGCGCGAATTTTGTCATTTTTATTCTCCTTACCAGTTAACCTCTAAATTTACTTTAGCAGGAAGGTTAGGTAAAACCGAATTCCCTGGATCAGCCTCGCCGGTAAAGTTATTCAGGCCGGATAGTTCCTGCGAACTTTTTTCGTCATTAGTGGTATTCGGGTCGCTGATACTTACAAGGGATTTTCTTCGTTCATTAGCAAGCGGGTTCTGAGGCCTTGGATCATTCGGCCCGATAATGAAAGTTGAATTTCCCTCAACAGTATGAGTTACGCCATTCCTGTCTTCAACCTCGAGACTTCCTGAGTCTACGTGTACAGTGTTGCCAAATTTAAAGCCCTGTTTATTTACTTCATCTGTACCGCGAACGCTTGATGTAGCTACCGGCGTGCTTATTTTAAAACTTGTTTTAAGGGTGCCTATCTTACCGACTCTTGCCTTTAAAGTGCCGTGTTTCAGGCCTACATGTGTATTTTTGTCGGTTGATGTCAGCCGGTTAGAATATATTTCCATCATTGTTAATTGCTGTATTCGTAATGTATCCCCATTAATGTTTAGAACAGCCCAGGATTTTACTCCAGTGCTTATTTTAGCGCCTTCCTGAAGGATCTGCCCTTTTGTTAAAGGAAGCCATTGGTTGCCTTTTTTATAAGCAGCCTCTCCTTTTGTGGCTTCAACGGTTATTTTTGCATATAAAGTAGTGCCGGTAAAGATGAATGCTAAAAATAGAATGATAAAAAACACCGATTTTTTCATTATTTGCCTTCCCTGAATATTTGGAATTTATGTAACTCTGCGATTAATTAAAAAGCTCTGCTTTTCGCAATAAAAATAATCATTTTTTTGTGTATAGTCAATAAAATGGATACCATTTATTGACTATACACGATCTGCAAATATCCGGAGCATAAATCAACTCTTATATGTCTGTGCTAAAAGCCATACTGCGGATCCAATTATCAACTCAACGCTGATGAGAAGCAGTAAGTTCAGCCCGCTGGAGAGTGTTATATACGACGGGAATCCCCATATAAAGACAGAAAGTACAAATCTTGCTATCCAGAATATCAGGACAATCATGCTTGCTTTATATATTGTATGCCTTCGCACATGTGAAAACAGTCCGTATAGCATAATTAATCCGCAGAAAAGCTCAACTATACCGAAAATTACTTCGATGACTAATCTGTTATTATTGATTGAAAATATTCCTTCATTGACGCTCGGTAATATCCCCATTATGCCAAGGATGATGAAGAATGCGCCTACGATTGCCTGCAATGTTTTTACCGACATGACTGCCTCCTCATTATTTAAATAATTTAAATTTTATTGAACGCTTTTTTTTGCCTGTAGATTTGGTTTTTGCGGTTTTTTTTACTGTTTGATTTTTACGAACAGCTTTCTTTACTGTCTTTTTGGGTTTTGCTGTTCCTGACGGTGATTTCTTTACAGCTTTCTTTTTTTTATCCGATTTGACGGATATAATTTTCTTTTTAACTTTTTTTGAAGCTTTCTTTTTTATAATTCTTTTCTTTTTAACCATTATAGCGGTATCCGTAGCCTTATAATAGGTCTTATGGAATTCCCGGTTTTTAAACGATTGTAAAGCTCTTGTCAGCAGGTCATCTTTCCCGATTGATTGATAAGAGGACTCAATGAAATCGAAAGAAAGATGCGCAAGTCCGCATCTTAAGTAGCTGGTCAGCCTTTCCTGCGATGCGCCTTTTTTATAAAGTTCGCCAAGCCATTTTCTAAGTTTGGTTTCGTTCTTATCAAATATTTTCGAAGGAAGGATTGCGCCGCTTTTTTTATAATTCATGTTGAGCTTTGTATGAACCTTCCTGTAATCATCTTTAAACGCTGAATCAATAATGCCTTCTTTTATTAATTTTTCGTCGAGCTTTTGAACAATCTTATAGTCTGCCATAATATTTCCTTGAAGGTTGTTATTATAAAGTAATAATTACAAATTTTAAATACAATAGAGCAATTTTAAAATAAGTCAATACTAATTCACCTAATCCGGTAATTATTTTAACGGAGATTTTATCTGCTGTTTAATATTAGATCAACTATTTTTAATACTTTATCCGGAGTTATGAATTCCATGCACGTATGTTCTTTAAGAGGGCATTCACGCTTTTCGCATTGAATGCATGGGATATCCGCTTGCTGTGCCTGCAAGGCCGGATTTTTTTTCATATCAATATCATTCCATACATATGGATTGGTGGGACCGTAAATCGCAATGCTTCTTATTCCAAGCGCGTTTGCAATATGCTTGGGGCTGCTGTCATTCGTGATTATTAAATCGCATGTTGAAATGATCGCAGCCATTTCAGTTAAGGTGGTCAGCGGTATCATTTCTGCATCACTGCCTATTCCCTTAAGGATTTTCCTGGTGTAATCTTCTTCTCCGGGGCCCCATGCCAGTAGTATTTTACAATTGTACTCTTTGATCAGTGATTTACCTGTTGCAATGAAATATTCTGCTTTCCACCGCCTTGAACGCCTGGGGCTGTTCGGCGCAAGAATGACAAGCTTTCTGCCGGAAGGTAATTTGAGAGACTTATGGTAATCCCTGCCGAAATTTTTATCCTGCATATTTAATGTTAGCTCAGGAGAAACATAAGCAGGATCTATGCCGAGGGGTTTGAGATGAGCAAGCCGTTTTATCACTGTGTTGGTATCTGCATCCGGCTTTTCGATTCTTTTATTGTAGGCAATACTCTTAAAACCCAGTTTCCTTCCAATCCGTACCGGAGCTTTGCTGAAGAGTGTTATAACAGCTGATTTGGGATTTCCGATAAAATCAATTACAATGTCAAAGTTTATTCTTCTGATTTTTTTAATTAGCGTGAAATTATAAACAATATATCTAAAATAACCGGCTAGTCCATTCCTGGATAATTTTTTAATAAGTATGAGATCATCAATGAGAGAAAAATCTTTAATCAGAACAGATTCTTTTTCGTTCACCATGAAGCTGATCCACGAGGTCGGATATTTTATTTTAAGGGCTTTAACAACAGGCGTCAGAAGAAGCACATCGCCGGCAGGCTTGAATTGAATAAGCAGGATTTTCAGATTTGAATTATTTCGGTTTTTTAGCATTGTTTTGTTTGATGTTTTTATATATTACAGGATTTAATTCGGGATCGTTGTACATTTTAAACTGTCTGTATAAAGCATAGCGTCTTTTTCCTGATGCGATTTCTTCAATGAAGGAATCGTATGCGGAAATCAGATCATCCATCTGCTTATTTATTAAGACAAGTTTTTCAGAACAGGTATTCCGCAGTTTTTTTGTTGAATCCTTTCTGCCCGCTTCCAGCGCCATGTGATATTGCTTTAAACATAAAATGATTAATTTATCAATAACGCTCGCCGGGGTTTCAGTGCTTAGGGCTGCGTTTTGGTTGAATACGGCCTTGTCATAAAGAGAAGAGTCAATTTCTTCTACTTTGTTTACACGCATGGCATTCAGTTTATCGATCTTTCTTTTTATTTCAGCAATTACGTCAGCCGATGCATTCGGATCGCGCGCTTTATCTTCTTCGTGCCATTGCGCAGTATTGATTAAAGACAAAAATTCTATATGATAAAAAATATTATTTTTTTTATTTGATTTATTTAATAATTTTAGAGCGTCATCAAATGAAGATATTTGATGCTCTTTATTATGCCATTTATTAATTATTTTATTTGAAATTTTTATTATTTTTTTTGATTGTGGATACATTTGTATTATTGTTTTATTTAATTTGTTTAGTTTTAAAATTGTTTGACCAATAAATATAAATAAGCTATATTAATTGTCAATCATTACTATTTTTAAAAAATGAGACAAGAACTTTTAAAGGATTTTTACGTTGCTGAATTTAAATCAAAAGCCTAAAATCAAAAAAATTTCATACAGGCATAAGGAATATATCACATGTCCTGTCTGTTCCAATGAATTTCAGAGAGAAGAAATGCTGACAGGCGGCGGCAGGCTGATCGCCGGCGAGCTTACAGATGAACTTCGCAGATTGTATGATAATAATAAAAAGCACGGGAAGATATATCCGCTCGCTTATCTTTTAACTGTCTGCCCGAAATGCCTCTATGCTGCCTACCCCAGGGATTTTGACAAGCTCAATGGCGAGGAGATAAAAAAGCTTGCCGGAATGAGCGATGCCCGTATGAATTCGCTCAGAAAGTATTTCGGCGATGCGAGTTTTGTCAATGACAGGGATCTGCTTTTGGGCGCGGCTTCGTATTTGCTTGCTGTGGATTGTTATGGCTACAGGGGATCGAATGTTGCGCCAACGGTAAAAAAGGCTGTATCATCAATAAGGGCTGCCTGGCTTTTCGATGATCTCGCAAAGGAGACATCAAGTACAATTTACAGGAAATTTTCTGAATTTTTTCATTCAAAAGCCTACAGGTTTTATCATCAGACTCTGAACCTGCTGCAGTCAGGCGGAGAAAATCTGGAAGATGCGGGGCATGTGGGCCCGGATTTCGAAAAGAACTGGGGATATGACGGCATGCTTTACATGTGCGCGGTTTTAACCATTAAATACGGCTCCAGTGAAAAAGACATTAAAAAAAGAATTCAGAATTTTGAAGTAACAAAAATATATTTAAGTAAACTGTTCGGCACAGGCAAAGCTTCAAAATCCAAGCCCGGGCATCTGATTGAAATGATTAGAAATTTATATGATAAAATAAACGAAATGCTGGATGAATATTATAAGGAACTCGGAGGAGAAAATTAGAGCCGCCCTTCTGGTGCAGTACGACGGTACCGGCTTTAACGGATGGCAGGTACAGAAAAAGGGCAGGACTGTACAGGGCGAAATTGAAAAAGCACTGGAAGTCCTGTTAAAACAAAAGGTGAGAACTGTTGCTGCCGGAAGGACAGATACAGGCGTACATGCTCTCGGCCAGGTGATTCACCTGGATTTCTCTTCAAATTTAAGTCTTCAAAAGCTCTGTATAAGCCTGAACGGTATTCTGGATAAGGATGTCTCAATCAAAAACGCTTATTATGTGCCGCCTGAATTCCATGCCCGGTTCAGTGCACAACAGAGAGAATATATTTATATTGTTTATAATCATCCCCTAAGAAATCCCCTTGTCCTGAAGAAAGCTATGTGGGTAAGTCAGAAAGTCGATGTTGCTTTTCTCAGGCATATTTCAGAATACTTAATCGGTGAAAAAGACTTTGCGTCTTTCTGCAAAAAAACATCTGCAGATGAAAACACAATAAGAAGGATTGATGAGTTTGACATTACGCAATCTGAGGAATTTATCTTTTTCAGGATAAAGGGGAATGCCTTTCTGCATAATATGATAAGGATAATTATCGGTACAATTTTTGACCTTCACGGCAATAAAAAGGATCCCGGCTGCATCCTGAATATACTTGAACAGAAAGACAGAAATGCCGGAGGCAAAACCGCTCCCGCGCACGGATTATATCTAAATAAAATCATTTATGATCCTCCGTTATCCGGGATGGAATCCGCATACTGATCTTAATATTTAATTGACATCAAATATTAAATAATAAATATTGCTTTGAAAATAAAGGATTTTATTATAATGCAAAAACTTTTAAAGTATACTCAATTTAATAAATTGATCATTTTAATGGCCGGGTTATTTGTCTTATTTTTTTATAATTACACAGATGCCAGACAGATTGACTACTTTAACAAACCGCAGGTCGGCCTCTGGTTTGGTGTTTTAACTCCCGTTTACACAACATATGACCAGGTGCAAACCTCACTGGGCGGAGGCGGGTTTGTCAGGGTTAATTCACCACTCAGCAACGTGAAATTCGGTTTAGACAGTTCCTATCAATATTATGATCCAAAACCCATAGAGGGAGTCAATACCCTTACACTGGTGCCGGTTTACGGAAATCTTCTATACAGAATACCCATGCCCTGGAAACTTCCGTTTGTCTTTCAGATAAAAGCGGGAGCAGGCGGGTGCTGGGTCAAGATAAGACCGGACAGGGTAAATCAATGGGACCCCATGGCCATGGCCGGATTTGAATTTTCTTTCGGTGCGGGCAGGAGGATCAATATCGGTTTTCGCATTGACTATCTGCTGATTTATGAACAACATATTAAAGGCGCAGAAAGGAACGGGCATGTAATCAACACGGGATTGACCTTATATTTCAATATATAATGATTTAACAAGATGAAAAAATTAAATTTAAATATAAAATTCAGTATTATAATTGTTTCTGCCGTACTATTTTTTTCCGGGTGCGGCGACCAGGCATTGTTCGATGAGCTGGCTACCAATAGAGTAAAAGTAATAATAAAGGGCACATACGAGTCGAATAATCCGAGGGATTGGGAATGGCCGGCTCCTGCCGTTATTGAGGATGATTCAGTATATGTATGGGAATATGAAGATCAGCCTTTTCCTAAAGAAGATGTTCCTCCCACAACTTTTATGCTTGATGTCGCAGGTATGGAAGTAAAGTCCGGAAAACATAGTCAATATTTTGCAAATTTCAGAAAGACTTATACAACTGCAATTGAAGTTCCAGATATGTGGACTGTTCCATTTTTTAACGGAGAGGGAGTAGTGTATCAGAATAATGATATGCGTCCTGATTTTACATGGCAGTCTGTTAATGTGTATATACGTAAAATGCTCTTTAACAACGCGAAACAATTTGTTCCTACTGGAGTAAACGCTGATGGAACAAATACGTGGGGCTATGATCCGGACGTTGATATTAATGGAAATGTTGAAGATATGTTCGAAGAGAGGACAGTAAAGGCTTTTAATTTTAATTTAACTCAGGTGCTTTCTTATTATGATTCTCTTAAAATAAATTATGATGAAATAAACAGGATATTTCCATTGAGAATCCCGGTTGAAGGCGGATTTATTTTCGATAATGAAGAAGATGAAACTGTTCTTGAGATTCGCCTTGTAATAAAGAATTTTGTGAAGAAATACGAATACGAATATATCGACAGTCTGGACAGCAGCCGCAAGCTGAGGCATTTTTACGCGCTCTCTGACTGGCTGAGAGACGTAAAGAGAGATGAGCCTGCGGTTACTACAGACACTCTGGGCAAGATGGGCCGCAACCTGCATGCGGTTGCGCGTTACTATGTGCCTGGTAAGACCGCGACTATAACCGGGACAACTGCTGTAGGAAATTATTATGTTGCTGCTATTAAAAGCAATTATTCTAACACTGAATATGAGATCAGCATTCCGGCGGCAAGACCGTCAAATTATGGCGCCGGTGCTTATGATGAACCAAAGCCTCCAAGGCAGCCGCTTAATCCGGCTGGAACTTTCTCTGATCAATATATGCAGGCATTGCTAGATTATTATCTGCAATATGAAGTGTATAAGCAGTACTTTGATTATTTTGTTACAAATGTGGATTCAAGCGGGCAGTATGAGACCGAATGGAACAGTTATGAATCAATAGTGAGTGAATATAAAATCCCGCAGCTTGTTACGTTTACAGATAACGGCATTTTTAGAATAGAGAATGTCCCTGCAGGAACATATAGAATTTATCGCTCAGCCGCTATTCCAGTCGGAGCACTGCCTGATTCGTTTGGTAACTATCTTGGAACAGCTACTGTAACAGAAGCCAATTTTAATGATCCAACTCCGGTTCCGGTAATACCATAAGATAATAATTTGGTTATGTTTCATAAATTTATTATATAAGAATTTACGGAAAATATTTATAAATTTCTTTTCTGTGTAAAGACCTTACAAAGAAGACAATTTTATTTTCAATATGAAGACCTAATCTATAATCACCGATCCTGATGCGGTAATGGTTTTTATTGCCTTCTATTTTTTTAACATGCTTTATTTCTCTGATTGATCCGGCATTTTCAATAAGGTAAATAATTTCAGCAATAGCAGCGATGAGTCTTTTATCATGGATTTTATTAATATCTTTACTAAAACTTTTCCTGATCTCAATATCCATGCCACTTACTAAATCCTAGATTTTAATTTTTTTAGGAAGTCGTCTTTATTTACCGATACAGTCTTCATCCCTTCATCAATAGCTTTTGATAAAGCAATATCTTCAATAACTTCATGAAATATATTTTTTAATTTTTTTTCAGACAGAGTTTCCCTGACAGAATCTTTGATTATCTGTTTTAGACCTTCAGTAGTAAGTTTTTCGACAGTCTGCATTAAACAGCCTCCTTATCTTTTTTCAATTTATTAGGCCGATTTTTTGTTAAGTTTAAAGATAGAATAAATAATTAAATAATAAAAATCAAGGATTTTAAAGAGAAGATCACCTTTTTGAATAAAAAATAGTTGTTTTATTTACCCGTGTAAATAAATAAGGGATTCAATCAGCAGTAGAGAATATTTTATTTTAAAACAAAATTAACCAACAAACATCATAATTCTATGAACATAATAGTACAGAAATACGGCGGGACTTCGGTTGGAACACCGGAAAGGATAAAGGCAGTAGCTGAACGTATAAAAGGCTATGTTGAAAGAAAGTATTCGGTGGTAGTTGTCGTCTCGGCAATGGGAAAAACGACAGACTCGCTCATCGCGCTCTCGAAAGAGATTACGCAAAATCCTAGCAAGCGCGAGCTTGACATGCTGCTCTCCACCGGCGAGCAGGTATCGATCGCCATGCTTGCAATGGCCCTGCACGAGACCGGAATAGACGCAATCTCATTCACAGGGTCTCAGGTGAAGTTAATGACGGACGGCAACTTCGCGAACGCTAAGATAGAATCAATAGCTACCGGCAGGATAAAGGATTCGCTCAGCAAAAATAAAGTAGTCATTGTAGCAGGTTTTCAGGGCATTGACGAGGACGAGAACATAACGACTCTCGGGCGAGGAGGCTCGGACACTTCCGCAGTGGCGCTCGCTTCGGTACTCGGGTGCAGAGACTGCGAAATATACACGGATGTTGACGGCGTGTATACTGCCGACCCCCGCGTTGTCGGTGATCCGGTGAAACTGAAGGAAATCAGCTATGATGAAATGCTGGAACTGGCAAGACTTGGTGCGAAGGTTCTGCACTCAAGATCGGTTGAGTTCGCCAAGAAATACAATGTAAGAATACACGTGAAATCAAGTTTTAATTATGAAGAAGGCACAATTGTTATGCCCAGGGAGGAAATGATGGAGAAGTTTGTAATAAGCGGTGTTACATCCAAAAAAGATGAAGCTAAAATAACATTGCGGGATATTCCGGACAGGCCTGGGATTGCCGCTGAAGTATTTCAGGAACTCGCGGATAATAAGATCTATGTAAATATGATAGTGCAGTCCACCGGACAGGGCAACAAGGCTTCCATTTCCTTTACAGTGCTGAACAGCGACCTCACAAAAGCTCTTATTGTATGCGAAGATTTAAAGAAAAAGCTTTCCGCGACCTCTGTTGATCACAAGAAAGACATTGTAATTGTATCTGCAGTCGGTGTAGGTATGCTTTCATCCTACGGGGTCGCAGGCAGAATGTTCAAGGTACTCTCTGACCACAGCATAAATATTGAAATGATTTCAACCTCTGAGATCGGTATATCCTGTGTCATTGACGCATTATATGCAGAACTCGCTGTAAAAGCTCTTCACAAAGAATTTCTTGAAGCCGGCAAATAACATTTTGATACAAATTGAATCATGATAAGAATCGGATTATTATACGGCGGTATGTCGAGCGAGCACGATGTTTCGCTTTGTTCTGCGGCTTCGGTTTACGAAGCTCTTGATAAAGATAAGTACAAAGTAACCGCGATCGGCATAAACAGGGACGGCAGATGGCATGTGCAGGATCATGCAGAAATAGTCAAAGATAAGGACTTCGGGAAAATTTTAAATTTAAAGAAAACCGGAAAATGGCTTATCAATCATTTCAATGATAATCACCGGCTTGTAATATACAATATAGATAACGGAAAGAAAGTTGAGGTTGATTTTATTCTGCCGATTATACACGGTACTAATTGCGAAGACGGGAGGCTTCAGGGACTTCTGGAACTCGCCAGTGTGCCTTACGCAGGCGCGGATGTAACAGGCTCTGCTATAGCAATGGATAAAGATGCTGCGAAAAGGCTGCTGGATCATAGCGGAATACGGGTAGTTCCCTGGCATACAATTATTCATGACAGTTTTATAAATGATCCTGCAGCAATTATCGATAAAATTGTTTCGGACTTGAGTTTCCCGTTATTCGTTAAGCCTAATGCTGCCGGATCGTCTATAGGTATTTTAAAGGTCAAAGAAAAAGATAAATTAAAAGAAGCGATCGAGAACGCCCTGTTGTATGATAATAAAGTCCTTATTGAAAAAGGCATAGACTGCTTCGAGATAGAATGTTCGGTGCTGGGCAATAATAAACCGGAATCATCCATAACCGGCCAGATCATTCCGAAACACGAGTTTTATTCTTATGAGGCAAAGTACATTGATCCGCAGGGCGCTGAATTAAAAATTCCGGCTGACATAGACGGCAGCATCGCGGAATCAATAAGAAAAACCGCGCTTGACGCTTACAGCGCGCTTTGCTGCAGCGGAATGGCGCGCATTGACTTTTTCTTGGAGAAAGGCTCTAATAAGTTTTATCTCAATGAAATTAACACTCTCCCGGGTTTTACAAGTATCAGCATGTATCCTAAATTGTGGGAGCATACAGGCCTGCCGTACAGCAGCCTTTTAGACAGACTCATTGAACTGGGCTTTGAAGCTCATCAAAACAGAATCAGGCTCAAAACAAAACCATAGCTTTCGTTATTTTGTCCGGGGAAACCGCTCTGTAATGAAAAAATATAATACAGTTTTATTCGATATGGATGGTGTAATTGTAGATTCAATGCAATGGCATGCGGAATCATGGCAAAAAATTTTCCGGGAATATAATGTTGATCTGCCGAAAACAGAAATATTTGCAAGAGAAGGGATGTCCGGGCTAGCTTCAATTATTGATATATTTAAGTCCCTGGGACATCCTGTGTTTTGTGAAGATGCAATTAAAAAGCTCCAGCTTAAAAAGATCGCTTTGTTTGAGACAAATAAGGTTGGGATATTTCCGGCAGTCCCGGATATGCTGAAATTTATAAAAAGCAGAAATCTGAAAACCGGATTAGTTACTGGTTCGCTCAGAAGGTCAGTCGATTATATGCTCAAAGACGGGCTGCTTTTATATTTTGATACTATTGTTACGGTTGATGACATCACCAACGGGAAGCCTCATCCGGAGCCGTACTTAAAAGCAATGAAAGATTTGAAGAGCAAACCAGGTGAAGTGCTTGTGATAGAAAACGCCCCGCTTGGGATAATTTCCGCGAAAAAGGCCGGTGCAGATTGTTTCGCGATTGAGACCACACTCGACGGGGAATACCTGAAAGATGCAGATAGAGTTTTTAAAACTCATGAGGATTTGTTTAAATACATGGAAGATAATTTAAATTTATTCGCCGATTATGTTTAGAATCTCTTCAATCGATTCAATTTGTATATACGGTTTTATTTTTTTACCCTCATGGATATAATCGGTTTCCGTTTTTAAATTTTTATGGGCGATAAGTATTGTTTTTAATCCTGCCTGAGTGCCGTATACAATATCTGTAATTTTATCTCCCACGAAATATGATTTTCTGAAATCTATTTTGTAATGTTCTTTTATAATATCGAAAAAAAGCATTTTAGGTTTTCTGCACTGGCATCCATGGTCAGGCGCATGCAGGCAGTACATAATATCGTCAATAGTATTGTAGCCTCCTGCCAGGGTTAAAAATTTACTGTTTACTTTTCTATATGCTTCCGGCTTAATCAGCCCTCTTCCTATGCCTGATTGATTTGAAATAACAAATATTTTGTATTCCAGCAGTTTTAAATATTTTAAAACTTCGGAAGCAGATTGATATAAGTGCATTTCTTTAGGATCACTAATGTATCCTGCCTCATCCAGGTTTAATGTTCCATCTCTGTCGAAAAAGAATGCTTTCATAGAAAAAGGTATCAGGACGAGTCAATGACACGTTCTTAAATTAATTTTTGATGAGCTTCGTTAACAACATTTTCAATAGCAATATTCATATTGCTTAAACAATCAGTTCCGCACTGATCGGCAATGTCAAAATAGAGCAAAAATTCGATATTTCCCGCGGGCCCTTTTATTGGAGAAAAATGAAGACCTTTGAACGCAATCCCGCATTTAATCAATGATTCAATTACTTTTGCAAGTATATTAATATGATGATATTTATCTGTAACGACTCCTTTTTTATGTTCATCCGGCTTTGCTTCAAATTGGGGTTTTACAAGAATAATCCCGGATGCCGAGGGGAATATGTTTTTTAATGTATCGAATGTCTTTATAACAGAAATAAACGAAAGATCAATTGTAATAAATTCTATTCTGTCATTAAAATCATCTTTCTTTAAATTTCTGACATTTGTTCTTTCCTCAAGGATAACTCTCGGATCTGTCCGGAGGTTATGCGCCAGAAGGCCATACCCGACATCGATAGAATAAACTTTTTTTGCTCCGTTTTTAAGCAGGCAGTCGGTAAATCCCCCGGTAGACGCCCCAATGTCGGCGGCAGTCTTATTTTTAACCGAAATGTTAAAGTATTTAAGAGCGTGTTCGAGTTTTTCACCGCCCCTGCTCGCGAACCTGCCTCCCGGGCGGGCTACGTGAACCTCTTCAGTACCGGAAATCGTTCTGTCTGCTTCTCTGACAGTCTCTCCGTTTACTTTAACCCAGCCTGCGATTATTTCTCTTTTTGCCTTTTCAAGAGATTCACTAAAACCATTTTTCCATAAATAATTATCAAGCCGGATTTTTTTTTTAATCATTACATATAATGATATGTATTATAAATTTTAATTATATATTATCACTGATCATTTTTTTTCTTTTACAATCTTTACTATCCTCTGACAAAGAGATTCGGCATCAATATTGTATTTTTTAAAAAGTTCGGCATTCTTGCCGTGGCTTATGAACTCATCCGGAAATCCTGCGCTTAATAAATATTTTTTTCTTAAATCGCTATGAATATTCGACAATATATATTCGCCTATACCACCTGATATATAGCCATTTTCCAGGGTGATATAGTTCTTTGTGTTCCTGACAAGTTTTTCTATTCCATTTAAGTCAAGAGGCTTAATTGACAGTATATTAACTACCGAACTCCCGATTTTTTTTTCTTTTAGAATTTTATTTAATTTTAAAGCAGTTTCAACCATATCACCGACCGCTAAAATTGCAAGATCTTTTCCTTCTGATAATTGTTTAATTTTACCAGGTAAAAATTTATTGAATTTATTAAATTCTAAATCCGGGGAATTGGCGCTTCCTCTTGGATACCTGATGGCGATCGGCCCTTTCGTGTAATCCAGCGCATAATAGAGCATGTCTCTGAGTTCCTCTCCATTGGATGGAGCAAGGAAAATAAAATTAGGGATATTTTTAATTATGCTGATATCGAACAATCCATGATGCGTTTCACCATCATCACCCACAATTCCCGCCCTGTCTATAAGGAGTTTAATGGGCATTTTCATAATGCCTATATCATGAATCAGCTGGTCAATGGCTCTCTGCAGAAAAGTTGAGTAGATCGAAATAAACGGCTTGAGCCCGTTTGAAGCAAGTGCGCCCGCGAATGTAACGGCATGCTGCTCCGCTATTCCTACATCGAATAATCTGCCGCCGGCAGCTTTTTCAAATTCAGAAAGCCCTGTCCCCAGCTTCATCGCTGCAGTTATTGCAACGACTTTTTTATCGATAGTCGATATATGCGCGAGCGTTTTCCCGATTACATCTGAAAAGGAAAGCTGATTTTTATTTATGCAGATCCCGTTTTTTCTGTTAAAAGGACCTATCCCGTGAAATTTCGGAGGATTGTTTTCGGCAGGCTCATATCCTTTTCCTTTTTTTGTGATTATGTGAAGCAGTTTAGGTCCCGAATTAATATGTTTGATGCGTGAAAGCATCTCAATCAACATCTCTATATTATGACCGTCCACAGGCCCGAAGTATCTTATTCCGAGTTCTTCAAAAAGAAGGCCTGGAATAATTACACCCTTAAGCGCTTCTTCTACTTTGATAAAAAAATCGGATATAGCGTTTCCGTATCTCGGAATTTTTTTTATCCATTCGAATGAACGCTTTCTCATTTTATTATATAACGGATCTGTGATCATTTTCATGAGATAACGGCCAAGTGCTCCTACATTCTTTGAGATGGAATGCTCGTTATCGTTCAGGATTATGATCACATCCTTCTTGAGATGCCCAATCTGGTTTAATGCTTCGAAGGCCATTCCGGCGCCGATTGATCCGTCGCCTATAACGGCTAGTACTTTGTTTTTCCTCTTGAGAAGGTCATTAGCAACAGCTTCGCCGATTGCAAGCGACAGGCTGGTGCTGCTGTGTCCTGTACAGTAAGTGTCATAAACGGACTCGCTCGGCTTCGGAAATCCGCTTAAACCGTTAAGCGTTCTTATAGTCCTGAAAGCATCTTTCCTGCCGGTTATAATTTTATGCGCATAGCATTGGTGTCCGACATCCCATATAATTTTGTCTTTCGGCGTATTGAAAACATAATGAAGCGCCAGTGTAAGTTCAACAACTCCAAGCGAGGAAGCTATATGCCCGCCCCTTACGGAAACAACATCGAGCATATAATTTCTTATCTCTGCAGCCAATTCGTTAAGCTCTGAAGTGTTAAGTCTTTTAAGATCAGAGGGTTTTTTTATCGATTCGAGCAGCACATCTTTCTCTGTATAAAAATATTTTTTATGGTTATCTCTAATGATTAAATACTGATGCAACCATTGGCCGCATTTTTGACATCCGTGTCAAATGCGGCACCTCCGGAAATACCTCCGGAAACATCGTGTTTTTTGGAACAAATTGCAGTAAAAATCAGGTTGTTTATTTAATAAAACAATAAAAAACCTGATTTTTATTTGTTCCCTTATTTGAATAGCCGTACAGCAGTCATTCCGTATAATGCAATGACTGAGATTTATCAGGTGTTTTGAGATTTCTCCTTTAGATAGAAATAGCATAAAATATCAACAAGTAAATTATCTGGCATAATCAATTATTCTGGTTTCCCTGATCAGTGTAACTTTGACAATTCCCGGATATTTTAACTCAGATTCAATTTTTTTTGCTATATCCCGCGCCATGACTTCGGCTTTTTCGTCATTTACCAATTGATTTTCCACCATTACCCTTATTTCGCGGCCTGCCTGAATAGCGAAACATTTTTCAACGCCTTTAAAGCTTGCAGCAATAGACTCAAGATTTTCAAGACGTTTGACGTAAGTATTGATGGATTCTCTTCTTGCGCCGGGCCTTGAAGCGGAGATCGTGTCCGCAACCTGAATAAGAATTGCTTCAAAAGATTCCGCTTCTCTGTCATTATGATGTGAGGCAATTATATTTTCAATCTGTTTGTTTTCGCCGAATTTTCTTGCCATTTCTGCTCCGACAATTGCATGCGCGCCTTCACCTTCGGCATCCAGGCCCTTGCCTATATCATGGAGCAGACCGGCTCTTTTTGCAATTTGAACATCGAGATCCATTTCACTTGCCATTATTCCGGCAAGGTTTGCAACTTCTCTGCTGTGAGAAAGGACGTTCTGTCCATAGCTTGTCCTGTATTTTAATTTGCCGAGAGCAAAAAGCGCATCCCTCGATAGTCCGGGAATACCAAGTTCGAATGCAGCTTTTTCTCCTTCTTCGAGCATATTTTTTTCAATCTCGCCTGTTATTTTTTTTACCACTTCTTCAATTATGGCAGGATGAATACGGCCGTCCTGAATAAGCCTTTCGAGCGAGAGCTTTGCAATCTCTCTTCTTACAGGATCAAATCCGGATATAACAACCACTTCCGGCGTGTCATCAATGATCATGTCAACGCCTGTAAGGTTTTCCAGCGTTCTGATATTCCTGCCTTCGCGGCCTATTATTCTGCCTTTCATATCATCAGAAGGCAGTGTAACAGTAGTGATAGTGCTTTCGGAAGTGAAATCTGAAGCGCTTCTCTGAATAGCGGAGAGAACTATCTCTCTGGCTTTTCTTTCAGCTGTTATTTTTGTTTCTTCTTCAATTTTGTTAATTAGTTTTTGGGCATCGAATTTAATTTCATTTTCCAGACTGCTTAGAAGCAGTTTTTTTGCTTCTTTGGAAGTTAAGTTTGAAATTCTTTCCAGCTCTTTTCTGTGTCTTTCGAATTCCCTGCGTAATTCTTCTTCTCTTTCCTGATTTTCCTGCTCTCTTAACTGTAATATTTTTTCTTTTCTTTTTGTCTGTTCTTCTCTTTTATCGATTGATTCTTCTTTCTGACTGAACTTTTTCTCAATATTCTGAAGTTCCTGCCGTCTGTCCCGCATTTCTTTTTCAAATAAATTTCTTTCGCGAAGCATCTGGTCTTTTGCTTCAATTAAAAGCTCTTTTCTTTTCGCTTCTGCGTCTCTTACGGCTTCTTCAACAATTTTCTGGGATCTTGTTTCGGCAGAAGTTAATTTTATTTTTCCAATATATGCTTTTAAAAAATATCCAAAAGTTCCTATAATAGGGAGAGCCAAAATCAGGAGTGTAGTTTTTATGTCCATAACACCTCTCCTTTGTCTTTTTTTCAAAAAACGATGCGTAAAGATTAACGCTCCACGCCGGAAGCGGGGTAATACGCATAGTTTTCACTAGTTGTAAATTAAAATGATTATTTTAGCTGGAAAACTTTTCGATTAATTTTTGTTTAACGAATTGGGGAACAACTGAGGTTATATCGCCGCCATATGATGCGACTTCCTTTACCATGCTTGAGGATATGAAAGAATGCTCACTTCTGGATAATAAAAATATTGTTTCAGTTTCCGGAGCTAATTTTCTGTTCATTATTGAAACAGCATATTCATAATCTATGTCCATTCTGTTTCTTATTCCTTTTGCAATAAAATTTACGTTTCTTTCCTTGCAAAAGTCAGCCAGTAACCCGTTAAAAGTAACAATTTCTATATTATTCATAGAAGTACAACTGTGTCTTATCATTTCTAATCTTTCTTCAATGCTGAATAAAGGTTTTTTTGATATATTCAGAGCTGCTGCAATAATTAATTTATCACAAATATTCCTGGCTCTTTCAATTATATCCAAATGCCCTAGTGTCAATGGATCGAAAGATCCAGGGTAAATTCCAATTCGCATAATGTATTAACCGCTGTTTTCCGAATTATATAGAAATCGTCAGAAATAAATTATTCTGTCAAGTAATAAAATTAAACAGCAATATAACTGAATTATTTGTGCAAAATATTACACATTTCATTTTTTCAGGGGAAAATTATTTTTATGATAACTTGTAATTATCTAAAATACGTTGCTGCGCCGGCATAACGTTTTTTCCAGTAAGGAGTGCTTATGCTCGCATACGACACGTTTTTCCCTGAACTGGGGGAATGAATGAAATTTTTATCGCCTGTATAAATTCCTACGTGAGATATTTTATTGCCTTTAATAATAAAAAAAACGAGATCGCCCGGTTTTGCGTATTTTAAGGTAATTTTTTTGCCTGAATAAAATTGTGATAAGGCCTTTCTTGGCAGATTAAATCCGTTTTTTTTATATACATACATGGTAAACCCGGAACAATCGAAGCCATCGGGCGTACTGCCTTTGCTTTGATAATCGGTGCCTATGCAGCTTTTTGCTGTATTTACGATTTCTTCTCTTTTATCCTCTGAAAAAATCAATTGTCTTGTTTTGATATTCCCGGGAGGAACGCAGGATGCTTGATATAGGATGATGACAGCGGATAATATAAATAAATAATAGTGCTTTATCATATTTTTAATATAACTTGTATTTAATAATACTATATATCGTAAAATTTGGTATGAAATCAAAAATTTATATTTATATTGTAAAGAT
Organism: Spirochaetota bacterium; assembly: GCA_016934735.1. Classification (GTDB taxonomy): domain Bacteria; phylum Spirochaetota; class UBA4802; order UBA4802; family JAFGDQ01; genus JAFGSG01. The sequence continues at coordinate 23,950 of JAFGSG010000097.1, forward strand.
TTTAAGAAATTAGCAGATTTTTTAAAATAAACTATAAATTATTGGAACAATGTCAATTAATAAAAAAATAGTTAAAATTATGAAATTATCGATTTTTTGTGAATTATGTGAATAATATTGTGGATAAGTGTTAGTATTTCAGTATTTTTTGTTTATATTATATAAATATTTAATGCCTTTCATAGTTAAAAGCGGGTCTATTTTGTGCGGATTTTCCAAATTATCGGAAATTATTTTTGAAAGTCCTCCGGTTAATAGGATTAAAAATTTTTTTTGGTATATTTTTTCTATTTCCGCAATAATCCCTTTAATCATTAATAGATATCCATAAAAAAAACCTGACGTTATTGCGTCTTTCGTATTCGTTGCAATGAATTTATCAGGTTTTTTAAAATTTATTCGTGAAAGTTTTGAGGTTTTTTCCGCCAGCGCATCAATTGTTATTCCTATTCCTGGCCCGATCAGCCCTCCGTCAAAAGTGCCGTTTTTATGTATAACACAGAAAGTGTTTGCTGTTCCGAGGTCAATAATTATGCAGTCTTTAGAATAATCCCTGAAAGCAGCTTCCGCGTTCGCGATTCTATCGGGCCCAAGCTCTTCCGGATTATCATACATTAATTTTATATCGAGTTTAATATTACAGTTAATTTCGAGCGGATCAATATCAAACATATCTTTCGATATTGAGTTATATGCGTTGTTAACTTCAGTAACAACGCTTGAATAAGCAACTCCTTTAATAACTCCGTCTTTTAAAGAAGTATTCAGATATTTTTTTATAAGAATTTTTAATTCATCGGGAGTAATATTTTTATCGGTTTTATATGTATAGGTATTTTTCGGAGTGATTTTGTTTAATTCATAAATACCCATCATTGTATTTGTATTGCCGATATTGAATCCGAGTATGTAATCCATATTATAATGAAAGATTTAATCCTTTTTCAATAAGTAATTCAAATTTATTCTTTTCAATAAAACTGAATGTGGAGTAATCTTTGTACATTTTAAAATCCAGATTGGCGTAATTAATATCTGTGACAAAATAATTATAATCTTTGGCGGTTTCCATCAATACCTTTATTTCTCTCGCTATATTAGGGATATCGGTTTTTGATAAATTATCCGATATGCCGCCGTCAGGAAGATTGAACCTGTAACCTATCTCGCCGTTTTCTAGCAGTAATAATGATAATTTAAACTGGATAATCTTTTTTTCATGCCTGAAAATATTTTCATCCTGGGCAGGGTTAATTTCTGATATTTTACACTGATTTAAGTCGTTTCTTTCCAGATTGTAGATTTCGATTCCTTTGCTTTCTTTATGGTTAAATACTGAACCGGGATTGTTTTTCATGATCTGGGATATTATATTTTTTGAGAAAACGTATAATCTTGTAAGATAATCCTGGAAAATCTCCGCGTTTTTCCTGAAAAAGATCAATGAACCGCGCTCATCGGATACAAAAAAGTAGCAGTACTTTCTGGCTTTCTGATAATATATTTGTATTGCGTCATCCCTGAAATTATCAATGATGATTTTAAGGTGATTAAGTTCAGGGTTCATCTGATTGACTTTGATTACATTTTTAATGCCCTGAAGCCCTGACAGGCTGTAAAGCATTTTTAATTCCGTATTAAAGACATTGCATGTGATTTTATTTTCTTTTTTAACCCGGAGATGGGAAAATAATACGAAGTTGCCGCCCAGGGTAGTTATGTATTTTTTTGTAATTTTTTTTTCTGTCCCGTCTCCGTTGTCAGAAACAAAGAAATTATAAATGTCATTAAAAAGATACAGAATTAGTTTAAATTCCTTGCTGGCCTTGTAAGGATAGGGTGATGTTAAAGCGACGCAGTCTTTAAAGTCCTCTTTATGTTCTATCGCTCCGTTCAGCATTTTAGTCAGAATAGTTGAAAAGTCCAGTTCACTGTTATATTTTTCATATACATTTTCTCCCCAGCTGTTATAAGTCAGGTAATAAATATCTTCAATACCCTTGGGATATTTCGCGAAAAGATTTATTATTACGTAATTAATTATTGGGAATGGATTGCTGAAGAAATATTTATTTTTAATATTCACTTTTTTCTGCGAAAAATGCATAGTCAGATCGTTTAATAATTCTCTGACATAACTCTGCTCGAGCAGATGATATCTGGATTTTATCTCGACTCTTGTAATATTATTCTGGTATAATCTGTTAATACTGATCCATGCAAGAATGGCCAGCAGATTCGGTTCCTTGTGAATGATCGATCTTTTACTGGACCCGGATCCGCTTAAAAAGCCTTTTGATAAAAGCCAGCTAATGGAACCATCCTCCTGGCTGATTGACTCGATAAAAAGAAATTTCTCCATAGGGTTGTCGTTAAAACTAACGGCTGGCCGTATTCTGTTTTCTCCGGAAGCAAAACTTGAAGAAATCCTTCTTGATATATAGCGCATTTCTTCATCGGTGAATTTCTGGGTAATTTTGTGGCTTTCGATACTGCTTAAAATATTTTTATAGGTTTTCAATATCAGCTTCGAAATATTATTCCAGAATTTATTAAGAGCGCTGATGTCCCAGTCGCGGAATTCATCCATCTGCTTTAATTTTATTTTAAGCCAGTTCCATTTCCTGGCATACTCGAGCATTATTAATTTTTTTTCAGGTAAATATTCCTTTTTGTCTTCTGAGGCTATTGTGGAAAGATTCGGATCGATCTTAATATAAAAGCATCTTCTCAGGAGTTCCAGTACCAGCGGATCCTGTTCAGTTTTTTTAGAATAGTATTCCACGACCTGATTAAACATAAGTATGTAAGGATCAATGTAATAAACATCGAAGATGCCGCTTTGGATTTTTTCTTTTAAAATATTGCATAGCAGCGGATTGTCATTTTTTTCTTCCAGCAGGTATTTCTCCAGAATACCTATTTTAATGATTGATTTAAAAGGATTTCCCAGGGATTTTAATATCTGGAAAATGCCTGCGCCAAGAAATTCCTCTTTTTTAATTAAATGTAAATTTCCAAGATCAATAAAATCGGACGATAATTCCGACTTCTGGATTATGTTTAAATATTTTTCATAGTCTTCGTCTGTTGTACCGGCAGGGACAACCCACCAGAAAGGTATTTTACCGTGAAGTATAATCGAAGTTCTGAAAAATTCATCCTTTAATAGTTTTCCGAGGGCTTTGCCTGATATGTCATCTTCATCTGAGTCAAATATGGATTCCTTGATTCTCGAAATATCATTGAGGAAGAAGTGGATCTCCAGATTATACTTTTCAGCTGCCCAGGATTCAACTCCGCTTAGTTTAATTTTAAGCTGTCTTAAGCTATTGCCCTCAACAAGGTGCTGATCAAAGCACACCCAGTAATCGATATCCGATTCTTCGTTATAGGCAATACTGCCCGCGCTTCCCATCATCGCGAACAATTCAATAATAGGCTTTGTGTTCTTCAGTGTTTCCGGCCGGGCATTCGGGAAAAGTTTCCGGATTAAATTTAAGGCATTGTTTGATGGAGTAAAATTATAAATGCCAATAGGGTTATATCCTTCTATATAGCCGGGAAGATCCGGATGGTTGCTGCATAATATAAGCGGAATTGCATCAACCACGTTTTCCAGCTGTTTTTCGGCAATATAATTTTTAAATTTTTTTAACCTGATCTGGTTGTAATTAATAAAGTTTGTTTTGTTGGTTTTTATTCTTTCAAAAAATTCGTTCGTGTTCATTTGGCTTTACTTGGCGGATTTATCCTGCAGGTGCTTTAGTGCTCTTGTCGAAAATGTGTGCAATATAAACATTTATATCCCTTAAAAGATCAATACTTACAGGTCTTGTTATTGACTGCAACTGTTTATTTGTAATAAGTTTTATTTTCGGATTCAAAGGATATAATCTGTTCATTTCTTCTATAACAGCGATTTCGCCTGAGCTCAGGCGGATTGTTTCCCCTTTGTCGAAAAAGTATTCTCCTTTGTTGAGCATGAAAGCCATTGACCTTATAAAATCCCGGACGTCTGCGGGCAGGAACTGGCATTTCTTTTTAAAAGGCGCATACATTGAGTTAATTATAATCCTAAGGGCTTTTTTGGGAGAATAGGCTTCTCCATACGGCCTTTTGATGGTTAAAGCGCTGTACGCGTCGCATATTGAAATGAGCCTTACTTCCTTGGGGATGTTGCCCGTGTAGGTGTTATAATCGTATTTAAATGGATATCCAAGGCCGTCAGGCCTTTCATGATGATATAAAATAATACTTTTTTCGAGAGCGGATAAGTCAGGATTATCCTTAATTAAATTATGTCCGTATTCCGGATGTTTTTTAATTATCACTAATTCCTCATCAGTTAAAGAGGAATTTTTATTTAATATTTTCTGGTCTATCATGGATTTCCCAATGTCATGGAACAGGCCGCCAACACCCATCCTTACCCGGATAGCCCTGTTGTATTCCAGCCTGGCGCCGAGAATCGCAGCAAGAATAGAGACATTGGATGAGTGAATGTAGGTATATTCATCCAGGTTTTTCAATTTAGTGAATGGCGTAAAAACGCTATCGGTATTATTTTCAATATTTTTTAAAATACTATCCACATGATCGTGCGCTTTTCTGATCTTTTCCGGAGTTATTGACTTTGGAGTAAAGTCGATTGAATCTTTAATTGAATCAAAAATTTCCTTTGCCAGGTCAATAGATTCTTTCTGCTGGTTGTCATCAACGACATTTTTTTTAATATTTAATCCGGCAATATTTTTCATCAGTGTGCTCTGCTCAGGATTATAATATAAGAATTCAATTCCGGTGGATTTCAGATGTTTAATCAGAGGCTCAGTAAGAGGAGTGTTCATTTCAACTACAACATTGCCGTATTCATCGTAAAGATCGAACGAAACAGATGAGCCTATCTTGATTCTTTTTAAATCGAGCTGAATTTCAGGTATTCTGTCTTTTAATAGATTTTTTAATTCGGATTCCATAAAATTTTCCAGGAGTTAAAAGTATATAATAATCTTAGAATCGGGACAAGAAAAAGTCAAGCCAAAGCGGTAATATTATTGAAGGTGCATTCTGAAATGTTTGTAAAGTAATAAATAAATATTTCTAAACTTGCGCCGGGTCAGACCTTTACCCTGAAATCGCCTAATCTTTTTATAAGCCCGTCACTTTCAATTTTATTAAGAAGCGGAATAAGATATTTTCTGGAAAGAGAAGTGCATTCTTTTGCGTCAGCTATGGTAATACGCTCCCGTGTATCAAAAAGGCCGATTATTTTTTTCTTCAGGTCATTGTATACTTCCGGATGATAAATAATGTTGCCATCCAGGCTGACCGCGAATCCCGGGCGTATCAGGTCTTTTATCTTTTTCTTCATTGAATCATCTTTTATTTTATCGATATCTATTCCCTCCGTGCCCTTTTCTTTAAGCTGCTGCAGAATTTTCTTTTTATCGTCTGTCAGTGTTTCAACTGTAACTGAATCGTTGGCAAAATATCTTCCCTCTTTTTCAAGTATATTATTGCTGTTTTGTATTTCGCGTATTATTATTTTAGAGATATTCAAGTCTGCATCCGCAATATCTGATATCTCTTTTATGTTCAATCCGACATTTTTTTTAATGATTTCCAAAATTTTATTTTTTAAATCTGTATAATACTCTTTATCCAGAATTAATTCATCGATTTTAACAATGGAACCTGCTTTTTGAAATTCTGAGATAGTGTTTTCAATATATTTATTTTTATACGGCAGCCGCGCTTTTATTTCATCTGATGTGGTCGACACTTTTATTTTAATAAAAAATTCAATTATTCCCTTAAGAGATAAATCCGTGAATAGATTGATTTTTTTCTTTAATGACTTTTTATCTTTAATAATAGCATAGTCAGGAATAATTACTTTTCCGCCGCCTATTATTCTGTACCCGCCGGGATTTGTAATAATAAATGATTCGCCCGGGAAGAAAAACCACTTATCGTCTAACTTGATTCTCACAAGGATTTCGTTTTGCCGGGCTTCGTTCTCTTCATTAACCAAATCACTTAAGAGTATTATTTTACCTCTTATGCTGTATGTACCTATCAGAATTTCAATACCATGATTATTTTTAATGGATTTTTTAATTCCGGAAAGTTTAATGGCAGCTATTATGTCCGCGGATCCGGTAAAGAAATTATTTTTTACAATGATCTGCCCTCGTTTGAGCTCGTCAACCCTGATACCGTGGAGATTCAATGCTGTTCTTCGCGAAGGAGTCCCTTCGTTAAGGGCATGGTGATGGCTTTCAATTGTTTTTATTCTTACTTTGACATTTCCGGGAAGAACAGTCAGTTCATCATTTTCGAAAAAGCTCCCGTTCTTGAGTGTACCTGTTATTACAGTTCCATGTCCCTTTGATTCAAACGCGCGATCGACAAAAAGATAGGGTTTTCCAGCATCTTCTGTCCGGGATAATTTTTTTAAATTATTATAAATTATTTTTTTAAGTTCGTCAATTCCTGAACCTGTTTTGGACGATACTTTTACAATGTCATAATTTTTAAATCTGGTGTTTGTTAACCGTTCTTTTACTTCCTCTTCGGTGATTTCTATTGTTTCCTGATCCGCGATGTCTGTCTTTGTCAGTACAACTATCATTCTTTCTATGCCGAGATAGTCGATCACCTTAAAATGATCCTCTGTCTGCGGCATCCAGCTGTCGTCGACCGCGATCACAAGAAGAGCAAGGTCTATGCCCCATGCACCGGCAGCCATGTTGCGGATGAAGCGCTCGTGACCCGGAACGTCTATTATGCTGACATTACCGAAGTCCGGGTACTCGATATCTGCAAACCCTATATCTATGGTCATTTCGCGCTGTTTTTCTTCAGGGAGCCGGTCGCAGTCAATTCCTGTAAGCGCCAGTATCAGGCTGGTTTTACCGTGATCGATATGTCCGGATGTTCCGATTATGTACACGTAAATATCCTTAATATATTAGAATTGTTATAAAATTGTCATCAATCTTTCGATTGTCACAGGATTTCTCAAAATTTGCAAAGTAAATTTGAAGATTCAAACTTAAAATTTGAAGCTTCAGGGTGAAAATTCGTAACTATAAACCCGCAGTTTGAAGCTTCAAGGTGAGAGTTTGAAACTATAAAGTCAAAGTTTGAAACTTCAGGACGTCAGTTCGAGATTACAAACCCGCAGTTTGAAGCTTCAGGATAACAGTTTGAAACTACAAACTTTGACTTTGAACCTTCAGGATGAAAATTTGAAATATAAAACTTACACTTTGAAACTATAACCTGAAAGTTTTTGCTAATATATTTAATTATTTCAGCAAAACAAGACAGATTGCTTGTCCGGATAATACGATTTTATAACTAAAACAGCAATATATTAACAGCAATAATAATTACCGGCCGTGAGCCTCTTCCATAAGTCCATCGATTGCCTCTGCAACTTCCGGTATTTCATTGTCCGCTATAGCGCGCAGATCAAGCATAAATTTATCATCAAGAATATAACCGGCTATGGGGATCTCGCGATTTAAAAATTTATTGTAAATTTCTTTAGCAGACACTCCCGGAATATTTATCTGCATCGCAATGCTTTCAACTTTCAGCGTCGGAAGGCTTCCTCCGCCGAAAACGCTTTTTGCGGGCACTCTTGTTATATATTCTTTTTTATTTTCAGCTTTTACTTTTTTAATAAGGCGGTTTGCTTTATTGCCCAATGTCCTTTTATTCTGAAAGATAATACTCCATAGCGATATTTTTTCAATGTTTCTGTTTGCATATTGAATAAGGGTTTCCTGCAGGATATAATATGTTATTTTGTCCACCCTGAACATTCTCATCAGGGGATTTTTCTTTAATTTCTGAATAAGGTCTTTTCTGCCCACAATAATCCCTGCCTGACAGCCCCCGAGCATTTTATCGCCGCTGAAGCAGAGAATGTCCGGCCCCTGCGACAGCTCAAATGATATGGTAGGCTCAAAGGTTTTCGGAAACCTTGCGTCCACAAGGAGGTTTCCGCTCCCGAGATCGCGTACGAACAGCCTTGATGGGTTTTTTAACCCGGCCAGCTCTTTCAGAGACGGACTGCTGCTGAAACCTTCTATCCTGAAGTTCGATTTATGCACTGACAGGATCATCGCTGTATCTTCTGTAATTGCTTTTCTGTAATCATCTATGTCCGTAATATTAGTGGTGCCGACTTCTAAAAGCCTTGCTCCGGTCTGCATTAAGATGTCCGGTATCCTGAATCCGCCGCCTATTTGCACGAGTTCGCTCCGTGATATCACTACTCCTTTTCCTTTTGCGAATTCGCTTAATATGAGAAAAACGCTTGCTGAATTATTGTTTACTATGAGAGCGTCTTCGGCAGACGTTAAGTTACAGATAAGCTCTTCTGCAAAACCGCCTCTTTTCCCTCTCTTCCCTAAAGGCAGGTCAAGTTCCAGGTTGCAGTATCCAGACAGTTTTGCCGTAAGACCGCGAAGCAATTCTTCAGAGATTGGTGAGCGTCCCAGATTAGTGTGAATCACGACGCCTGTTCCGTTTATTACTCTTTGAAGCTTTTCGCGCTTTTTGCGGACGCAGCTTTCTACTATCGATGACATCAGCCGTTCAATATCAATTTCCTGGTCTTTGTCAAACTGCTCTCTGAATAATTTGATCTCTTCACGGATTATATTTACTATTATTCCTTTTCCCAAAAGAGGAATAAATTCGTTAATTTTTTCTGACTGTAAAATCTTCTCAACCTGCGGAATTTGTTTTAAAATATTTTCGAGATTTTCCATGGTTTTGTTCCCAGTATCACAAAAATTAGAGTTGTTGCATAACTCGATATAACATACGGGAAACCCGAGGAAATGCCCTCCCCCGCCTGCGGCGGGGGAGGGAATTTCCTATTATTTCTTAGTTTTGCAACAAGTCTATTATTTTTAAATGCGGAAGGGGCAGGAATCGAACCTGCCGCTGCAATAAATTACAGCCTGCGGTTTTGAAGACCGTGGAGACCACCAGATCTCATCCTCTTCCAATGTTTTACCGGCAGTTACAATAATTATGCTTTACTGATGAAATTGTCAATATGTTTTAGCGGAAGTATCAGACAGATTGGAATACGGCATATAGCTTCAATATTATACTTTTATTTTGCTTTAAACATCATATCTTTCAGTTTAATTTCCGGATGGTGATAACGCTCGTAAGCAGGCGTTTTTTTTCCATACTGTATGGCTTCTTGCGGGCACCACTGAATACAGGCCAGGCATTGCTCACACCGATGCTGCCAGGCCGGCTTTTTTGAATCCAGTAAAATATTCCCCACAGGACAGACATCTGCGCACGTTCCGCAGCCATTGCATTTATCGTCTACCCGGAAGTTCCTGTCCATTTTCGGAATCATATTATAAGTCATTTTATAAAGCGCTGTAAAGACTATCCTCTGCCACAAAGACCCTTTTTCAATATGGCCGGTTTCTTTCCCGGCTATATATTTCGCAGCTGCCTCGATTTTTTTTCCGGCTTCATTGTATAATTTCTGCAGATGCTCGGCAGGTCCCGGCCCTCCCCATGGGATATAATTGCTCGGCAATACAATATCGAAACCGGCAGAGAGCGGCAATCCGCGGGATTTCATGAGGTTACGCAATTGTATCAGGGTACGGGATACCTGTCCCGCGTTCACAGCAAAGGCAAAGTAATATTTTGCAGAATCCTTTTGAATTGTTTTAAGGAATTGAATGACCAGGCCGGGCACACCCCACATATGTACCGGGAAAACAATACCTGCTGCATCAGCCTTTGGTGTCCCCCCGTCCTTGATCATTTTCGTCATAGGGTGTATTTCGGCATTGCCCAATTCTTGGGCCAGTTGACGCGCCGTCCATAACGAGTTTCCTGTACCTGTGTAATAATAAATTATTGTTTTCATAAAAATCTTCCTGAAGTACCTCCTGTCTGTTATTTTTAAATTCGAGTTTATTTTTTTCTGTTTTATTTTCAATCATTTATTTAAAGCAGATTAGAGTTTATAAAAGGCGAATAAAGAAATAATTGACTTATTCGGACTTGTAAGTTATTATAATATAAGCTTTTAAATCATCTTTGAATCCAGGTTACAAAACTTGCCAAAAGTACTGATTGTTGAAGACAGTAAGGTTGTCGGATCTGTAATAAAGAAAAAGATAGAATCCGGCCTGCATTATAGTGTTCACTGGGTACAGAGTTATTTGCAGGCAAAAGAATTATTAGATAAAGATGGCCTCGATTTTTTCATTTGTCTTGTAGGATTATACCTCCCCGACGCGCCTGCCGGTGAAATAGTTGATTATGTAATTTCGAAAAATCTGCCTACCATTGTATTTACCGGCGAATTATCCGATGAAATCCGGAAAAAAATATGGTCAAAAAAGGTTGTTGATTATGTGGTCAAGGAAAGCGGGTACAATCTTGACTATGTGATTAATCTCATTAAGCGTATTTATAAAAATAAATCGATTAAAGTGCTTGTTGTTGATGATTCACAGGTATTTTGTGCGCGTGTTGCCGGACTATTGGCAGTTCATCAATATCAGGTTTTTCAGGCAGGCGATGGAATACAGGCTTTAAAGATCCTGAACGGGAATCCGGACATAAAATTAGTGATTACCGATTATAATATGCCCAACATGGACGGATTTCAGTTTATAAAAGAAATACGTGCTAAATTCAGCAAGGAAGACCTGTCGATAATAGGTATGTCCGGCGATAATCTGCTGTCTGCTAAATTTATAAAACTTAGCGCGAATGATTTTATCAGCAAGGATTTCTTTACTGAAGAATTCTACTGCAGAATAACCCAGAATATCGAAGCTATTGAACATATCAGAGAAATCAAAGAAGCATCCAACAGGGATTATTTAACAGATCTTCACAACCGCAGATATTTTTACGATGTGGGGCAGAAATTATTCGAAAATGCAAAAAGGAATAATATAACAATCTCAGTTGCAATGATAGATATTGATTACTTTAAAAAAATAAACGACAGTTATGGACATGACAAGGGTGATTTAGTATTGCAAAAGGTCGCCAGGATAATACAGAACAGATTCAGAGCATCGGACATAGTCTCGCGTATAGGCGGCGAGGAGTTCTGCGTGCTTGCCTGTAACATGGGGAGTGAAAATGTTAAAAGCATTTTCGAACAGTTGAGAAAAACAATTGAAGAATCAGAGATTATATCCGGCACTGAAACTATAAAGATTACAATCAGTACCGGAATATGCCTTGAGCCAGCGGAAACTCTGGATGAAATGATCAAATATGCTGATAAAATGCTTTATAAAGCTAAGGAGGCGGGCAGAAACAGAGTCGAGATATAAAAATTTGTTGACCACTTCATTATAATATGTTTTTTTGTTTTATGTATACGCGTAGTGAAGGGAAGCGATGAACCAGAATAATAAAAAAGCACTATGTTTATTCTTATTTTGTATATGTATTATTTGTTTAACAACCAGCATTTTCCCGTTTGATGCCGGGAGCGTTATTGCTTATCCCGTCCCTTTCAATCCTAATATACACGGCACCCTGAGAATTGATATTCCTGCAGGGATAGATAAAGAAAAAATTGAAATTTTTGATATTAATGGCGATTCTGTTTTTACAAGGGAATATTCGTCATTAACCACTATTATGTGGAATGGAAGGAATAAGGACGGCAAGCTCGTTAATCCCGGTCTGTACATAATAAAGATCACTCTTGAGAATACTTCTACCGGGCAATACGGCAGGAAAATAATCAGGATATTGGTTAACAGATAAACACAGATGAAAATAAACTCTAAAGGAATAAATAATTTATTTTGTGCGCTGCTTATTATTTTTATAATTAATGTAAATCTTTATGCAGGAAACGATGCAGGCGGCAGAGCAGCTTTTACCAGAGGCGGATGGGCCGGAGCAAGGTATGTGGCAATGGGAAAGGCAGCGGAGATAGTCGTAGATGACGTATTTTCGATTTACTGGAATCCTGCCGGTTTAAGAGAACTGAGACAAAAAGAAGCCCTTACTCCGGAAGAGATAAATAAAAGAGCGGCAGGCGGGCAAATAGACAGCATTACAGAAAAAGATCTTACAAGATTTTCGGAAGAAGAATACTCCAGATCCTTTGTTCAAATAGGAGTTTCCTCTGCGATACTGGATGTTGACAGGGAAGCCGGGTTCGCCGGAGCAGCATTTAATTTATTCAGGGGAGTGGCAGGTATCGGTTATTACGGTATACAGTCACGGAATATCGAATCAAGAGATACGGACGGCAATTATATAAAAGATATACATTACCTGGCATCAGTGGGATTTTTGTCATACGGATGGGGGATAGGAGTTGCTTCATTGGGAGTGTCATTGAAGCCATTGTATGAAATTGTCGGGGAAACAAAGTATTACGGCATTGGCGCAGACATCGGCGCTCAAATAGAAATGATACCTCTTGTAAAGTTAGGATTTGTTGTTCAGGATATCGGGACAGGGCTCAAACCTGTAAAAAATTATGATAATATCGAAAACAGGTACAGCTTTGCTTATCCGTCATTTAAGGCAAGCGCTTCGGTAATAAATCGTGCTTCAGATATCATTGTAGCAATAAGCGGAATAAAAAAACTGGAGCAGGAAGAGTTTGAGGTAAATTTCGGTTTCCAGTATAATATTCTAAAATATACTTCAATATATCTTGGGTTAAATGACAAACTTTTTTCATCAGGATTGTCATTAAGATTTATTAATATGGATATTACTTATGCCTTCTCGTTCGATAACATAGATTTCGGGTATAACAATACACTGTCTTTTACGCTGGTTATTTAAAATGGCTTTGGAATTCGGTAAAAAGACATTGATTATGGGCATCTTAAATGTTACCCCTGACTCTTTTTATGATGGTGGCCGTAATTTCGGGCGTGAGAAAGCGATTAAGAAGGCATATCAATTATATAAAGACGGCGCGGATATTATCGATATAGGCGGAGAATCCACAAGGCCCGGGGCGGACACAGTTTCACTTTCGGAGGAAATGGACAGGGTTTGTCCTGTTATAGAAGCTGTTGCAGATAATATAGATATTCCGGTTTCGATAGATACGTATAAATCAGAGATTGCGGAAGAAGCATTAAAGCTTGGAGCTTCCATTATTAACGACATCAGCGGACTTGCCTTTGATGAAAAGATGGCCGGGATTGCCGCCGGATATAAATCATATATTGTTTTAATGCATATTAAAGGAAATCCTAAGAATATGCAGGTTAATCCGCAATACGAAAATCTTTTGAAGGAAATATATTCTTTTCTGGAAAACGCGAAAGAGAAGGCGATAAATTCCGGAATCGGCAAAGATAAAATTATAATTGATCCGGGGATAGGATTCGGAAAAACCTTGGAAGACAATTACAGAATATTGAATAATATTGGTTTTTTTAAAAAAATGGGATTTCCGCTTTTAATCGGTCTTTCCAGAAAATCGTTGATAGGCAGACTATACGATAATGAAGAGGACAGGCTTTTTGCTACTATTGCGCTGAATACCATATCGTCCGTTTATGGAGCGGATATAATCAGGGTTCACGATGTGAGAGAGCATTATTTAGCCTTTCAATCAATCGAAATGCTCAGGGGAATTCGAACAGCAGATGGAAGAAATTTTTGATACTATTAGGATTAACATAACCACATTCTGGGATTATATCAGGAATGTCCTTGATATTATTATTGTATCATTTATATTATACTGGGCTTACTCATTTCTTTCGCATACAAGGGCAATCCAGTTATTAAAAGGAATAATTGTAATAGCAATTGTAGCGCTTTTATCAAACATGTTAAGATTAGATACGCTTAACTGGTTGATAACAAATCTTACAACTTATCTGGTAATTTTAATAATTATATTATTCCAGCCTGAGTTGCGCCGTCTTATAACGCAATTCGGACAGAAAAACTGGTTATCGGGCACGGAAGTTAATAATGAGCCTTTCCAGCTTGATGAGCTTGTAAATGCTCTGGTAGCAATGGCTGAAATTAAAATAGGCGCCCTGATAGTGATTGAAAGAAATACGGGGCTTAGGAGTTATATCGAATCAGGTGTATCCATCGATGCAATAATTTCGGAAGAATTGATCAGGACTATTTTTTATCCGAATACATTTCTTCATGATGGAGCAATAATTATTCAGGAAGGAAGAATATCAGCTGCAGCATGTTATTTGCCTTTAAGCGATTCCAGGCAATTAAAGAAATATCACGGGGCAAGACACAGGGCTGCATTAGGGATAGCAGAGGAGACCGATGCTTTAGTTCTTGTTTCATCTGAAGAAACAGGAAATATATCAATTATGGTTAATGGTAAAATATATCCGAAAATTAAAGTCTCGGATATCAAAAATATTATTCTGTACTTTATGAATCCTAAAACTGCTTATGAGGATAAATATCCGGTTTAATTTCAAAGAGAAAATTAAAGAGAAAGTTTGCTTAATATTTTTTTTAATTTCTGATTAAAATGAAAAATTATATACTTATAATAAAGAACATATTAAAAGCAAAGAATATAGCTGCAAAAATTATCTGCGTGCTCCTTGCGGTTTTACTATGGGCGTATATAGGCAGCACTAATATAGGCGAGGTGAAATTTAAAATTCCGATTACATTTACAAATCTGCCGGAAACCCTGGTTATGCTGAAAATATCCAATAAATATGTAAGTGCAACATTAACTGGCAGGAAAGATAATCTTAAAAATGTAAATGTAAAAAGTATTAAGGCAGTAGTTGACCTTGACCAGCCGGAAATAGGTATAAATAAAAGTTATCCTATTGAGCTAGTTAAAGATGAAGTTCCTGAAAATATTGAGATAAATTTATCTGTAAAAAATGTCAGCCTGATTGTAGACAGAAATGTCACTAAAAGAGTAAAAGTAAAAGCAAATATTATTGATAAAGTTCAGGATGGTTATGTATTGGGCAGAGTTATGATTATTCCTGAGTCTATCAACATTAGTGGGCCCGAATCACTGATAAAAAGTATTAATTTTATGCAGACTGAAAAACTTTCAATAACAAAAGCAACAGGAAGAATAATAAAAGATGCAGGAATTTATAATAATGATTTTCCCGATGTCCGTACGGACATATCAAAAGTCAGAGTCATTATTCCTGTCATTGAAACAAGTAATTCAACCGAATTTAAAAAGAAAATCATTTTAAAAAATACAAATATTGATTATAACTATATTGTAAGTCAGGAGGAAGTATCAGTATATCTTAAATCAGATAAGCCTGATATTGAACCGTCAGGTGATGATGTGGATATTTTTATTGATATTGGGTCTTTGAATGCAGATGAACTCCTGAGTAAAGGGAAAGAAAATCATATTGAAAAATATTATACTTTAGAGGCCGTTGTTAAAAGAGACGGACTTAAAGTAGTTTCCATTTTTCCGGATATGGTTTCCGTAAAAGCAGTAGTAAAATAAAGTATGTATTGTAAAGAGGAAAAAGTATGTCTGCGGCTTTGTTATGTATAAATATAGATCATATCGCGACTTTGAGACAGGCAAGAGGAGGAGTGTACCCTGACCCGGTTGAAGGCGCCCTATTATGCGAAAGAAGCGGCTGTGACGGCATTACAGTCCATTTGCGCGAAGACAGGCGGCATATCCAGGACAGGGATGTTTTCGCATTAAAAGAGATAGTAAAAGGTAAATTTAATCTTGAAATGGCTCTGTCTGATGAAATAATAAAAATTGCAGCAGAAGTAAAACCGGATCAAATTACGATTGTTCCCGAAAAGAGAGAAGAATTAACAACAGAAGGCGGGCTTGATGTCGGGAAAAACACGAAAAAGATTATTGAAAGCATTAATTTATTTCATAGTCTTAATATTGCAGTGTCTCTTTTCATTGAACCGGATGAAAAAGTAATAGAACTTTCAAAGAAATGCGGAGCGGATTATATTGAAATCCATACCGGGACTTACTGTAATGCTGTGCAGAAAGAGGAAATCAATAAAGAAATTGACAGGATATACAATGCGGCAAACCATGCATTAAAAATCGGAATAAAAGTCAATGCCGGTCATGGGCTGAATTACAGCAACCTTAAACCTGTTTTAAAAACCCCCGGATTAGAGGAACTTAATATCGGTCATTCGATAATATCGAGAGCTGTTTTTGTCGGACTGCCTGAAGCCGTTAAGGAAATGCTTAAAATTATTAAATAGCCATTTTAGGAGTATGTTATGCTATGAGTATTATTAAATTATTTTTAATATTTATTTTTATTTACTTTTTATTTACTTTATTTAAAGTAATTTTAAAAGTCAGCAGGAACGTGAAAAAAAACGTGAATAATACAAAAGATGCAAAAATGTCTGAAGCAGGGAAAAAAAGCACTACAATAGTGCTGGATAAAGATCAATATAAAGTGGAGTGATGCTGATTTGGGAAGAAAAATTTTTTCCATAGTATTCGCTGTATTTTTTATGATTATTAGCGGCGGATGCAGCAAGCCAAAAGGAGAATTTGCTTTTAAGAAATTTACTCAAGATCAATATAAAAGAATGCATGATCCCCTGGAGTTTGAGAAAAGTGAGAGAATTAATTGGGTGTATATTTTTAAAGATGTTAGGGAAGTTCATAATATAGGCCTGGGGCTTTTAAAAAAGGAAATAGTATGGGTCGACATAAACAGCAGAGTTGAACAAATTTCAGAATATAACAATGCGATTTACGGAAAAATTGAAAATTTATCTGACGGTGTTTATAAGATTATTTTAAGTCTTGAAAATAAAGTCATTGATGAACGTGAGTTTGTTATTTACTCTGACAGCGAAGACTATTATAATTAAAATCTATTCAGGTTCTTCTATATTGTCCTCATTGACAGGATCAGCAACAGGAGTGAATTGACGGTTAACCTCCGGTTTTACCGGCGGATCTACAATTGGCCTTCTGCCGTTTTTCTTCTCCATCCAGTCGGTTCCCGGATCTCCCCCTGATTCCGGCCTGGCATTAATTCCGGAGCTTCCCGGATTAGAGCCCGCTTCATTTTTTTGTTCCAGAGCGTCTATATTCGGGTTTGAGATTGACCCTCTGATTGTCAATTGTATTTTATTGGAACTATCTATCCATTTATTCAGTAATATCCTGTAATTTTCCAGAAAAGATGATGAAGAATCAATTACAATATTCAGATTCAGCTGAGACTGCGGAAATGATTGCGCAAGCATTATAGTACCGCTTATACTCCCTTTGATATCGGGTCCCGATGCGTTAAATGATTCGATGGTAATTTTCTTTTTTATTATGCCAGCGTTGGCCGTAATAGAAGTGAATCGTACAGGCGGAATGTCAAATCCTTTAACCGTAATCCCATTCGCTATTATGTTCTGCATGTCCAATTTGATTCTTCCGTTTGCCGGAAATTCAGATATGGAACTTAGTCTCAGATCAAAATCGGATTTGGCAACCATGTTAATCGATGTTTTATCTTTCTCATATTTAATATTATTAATTTGAGCATTGCCGTTAACCGTATTTTTTAATAAAACGGAAAATATGCCTATATCAAGATTTATGTTATTTAAATTTATTTCAGATCCGTCCTTAAGAATAATCGTTATATTATTTATATCAGTATCGCCGAAAAAGCTGAAATCCACTTCGCCAATATACGCGCTTCTGCCTATATTCTCTCCCATTGTCTGAAGCTGGTTTCTTATCAATGTGCTGTATGGGAAAGTAAAAATAAAAAAAGTAAAAGTGAGAATAACAGAGAGTATAACGTAGAGCCATGCATTGGGAAGAGTTTTTATTTCTTTCAGGATTATTGTCAGTCTTTTTATAATCTTATTAATTATATGTTTTATATTTTTTATTTCCATTTCAGTATCCGAAATATTGTTTTACTTTTATAAGGGAACCTCTAAAAATCAGATTTTTTATTGTTTACTCAAATAAAAAACCTGATTTTTACCTTAATTAGTTCCCAATGGTTACA
>JAFGSG010000098.1 GCA_016934735.1 Spirochaetota bacterium
TGTAACCATTGGGAACAAATTGCTGTAAAAATCAGGTTTTTTATTTGATAAAACAATAAAAAATCTGATTTTTAGAGGTTCCCTTATGTATAAAAGGGGGAAATTCCTCTTTCATATAAACGTAATATGCTTTTAATAATTTTTCAATCATTAAATGACCAACAAATAGTGACCAGTTATATCGTCCTGCTTCGAACATTGCGGTCATAGTTTCATGATCGTCGTCTGAGCTGGCTATCCAGTAATTTATCAATTTATCTTTATCGAAAATTTCTTTTCCCATATATAATTAAAATGTATTGATTCATATTCCCGCGTCAATTCCTTTTAAGAATTATAATCATAAATCTTTATCCCATACCCCATACCAACGCTGACGTACAGAATGTACTAATGTCGGTTAAGCGGCACAATGGCAAAGGAGAAGCACAGGCTTATGTACCGGGGAGAGGCATTGTGAATTTGTTTTAACAAATAGGTGATAATAATCATCTTTTAATAAGAAAAATTTATAAGTCGCTATAATATTTTTTAATAGACTTTTTAATTATTCCCCTGATAATCCTCACTAATAGATTTCATTTATTCGGAGCATGGAAATGCAGCAGGAAATAATAAGAAAACTAAAAGCCGAAAAGGCCAATCTGTTTAATAAATATAAAATTAAAAGCATAGGCGTTTTCGGCTCTTATGTACGGAATGAAGAAACAAGTGAAAGCGATATAGACATACTCGTTGAATTCACTGAAACACCCGGCATGAAGGAATTCTTCCAGGCAGAAGACTACCTTGAAAAGTTACTGAACAAAAAAATAGATATGGTGCGGGAAAAAGCGTTAAGGAAAGAATTAAAGGAACATATTATGTCCGAGGTAGTGTACATATGATAAGAAAACAGTCTTTATATTTTCAGGATATAAAGAATGCAATCGAATCTATAAACGGATTTATTGACGGGTTGTCTTTTGATGATTTTATATCCGACGACAGAACATTTAGCGCTGTAATCAGAAAGATAGAAATATTAGGCGAAGCAGCAAAGAACATATCAATCGATGTAAGATCGGCTAATCCGCATATTCCATGGACTGAAATGGCCCGGATGAGAGATAAATTAATACACGGATATTTCGGAATTGATGAGGATGTTGTCTGGAAAACAATTAAGGAAGATCTGCCGGAAATACTTCCACTAGTATCAAAGCTTTGTTCGGAATATAAAGATAAATAATTACAATTTTATTGTTATATTATCCCGAAGGCAGGGGAGATGCTCACTGTTTAATAGAATTTTACGTAATTATTTCCTACGCTTATTTAGGAGAGACCGTGTTGTGATATTGAAAAGCGTCTGTAGATCTCATTATTGTCCGGCATATGCCACGCATACGTTGTTCCTCCATTTTTTCATATTCCACTTGATTTTCCTGTAATACATGTATCATAATTACATTTTAGATTTTAAATGGACGAAAAGCAGATAAAGCCGGGTTCAAAGCGAATATACCGGAAGTCATCTAAAAATTATTAATTCAGATGAGAAACCGGCAACAAATCGAGATACATTGCGAAATTTACTCCGGAATCAGACCTTCCTGGTCAGCTTTTCATGTTTCGAACGCTATTGCATCAGGTCTGAAAGGCGTCCTTATAAATTTTGCAATGTATCTCGATTTGTTAAAAAATATAATATAATTTTGAGATTATTTCTAATAACTTAAACAGCGGAGGTTAAATGAAAGGATATATTAAACTCATATGCGGCATAGCGGTTTTTTCATTATTGACTGCCGTACAGGCGCAGAATGTAAAGCCGAAAGCAAAGATATATAATCCGGCAAAACCGGCGGCAGGAACTGGAGCAGGAATCATAAACGAAAACTCCGGAGAAATAACCGTTGATTCAAAGATCGATAAAATAACCGTATATTCCGATCGTGCAATGATTACGCGTACGGCTTCAGTTGAACTTAATGCAGGCGAACAAAGCCTGCTTTTTCACAATATTCCGTACGAGATAGATGTTAACAGCGTAAGGGTGCAGGGAAGCGGGGATGCAGTGCTTAAAGATATACAGATTAAAACCGCGTACTTTTCCGAAGTGCAGGGCGAAGCGGTAAAGAAATTATTCGACAGGAAAAAGGCTATTGAAGATTCCCTGAAAGAGATTACGGATAAGCTCAATGAGGCAAAAAACGAGAAAAAATTTATTGAAGCGATCTCTGTTAAGCTGACCTCATCCAGTGAAAAATCAGGGCCAGTGGAGCTAAGCCCGGATAAGTGGGAAAAAATGGTAAGGTTTTACCGCACCAGGCAGGAAGCGCTTAATAAAGAGATTCGTGAAACCGGCAGGGCCCGGCAGCAGGTGCAGAATCAGCTGAACCAGGTAAACAACGAAATAGCCCATCTGCAGAACCGGCAGAACAAAAGCAAGTACGATATTCATGCTCTTGTCCAGATGAAAAAACGCGGCAAGCTGAAACTGAATTTATCCTACCTTATATATAATACAGGATGGAGGCCGGCCTATGATATGCGCGTATCGACAGAGGAGCATAAGCTGAATATTGCGTATAATGCAGTTGTCCGGCAGAATACTGCAGAGGACTGGGATAATGTGAGCCTGGAATTATCCACAGCCAGGCCGGGCGTCGGAGGGCAGCATCCGGAGCTTACTCCGTGGCGCATCAGCCGGTTTATTCCCGTGTACCCGAAAGCAGCCCCGTCGCGCGATTATGAAGGATCTGAAATGAGAAAGAAGGAAGCAATGAGCCAGATGATGAATGTTATGCCTTCCGAAAAGGATGAAGCTTCTGCAGCTGAGCCGGAGGAGGCCCCGGCCCCGGCTATAGTATCGGAAAACGCCGGTGTATCTTCGCAGACAACATCCGTGGTTTTTCAGATTCCGGGCAGGCATTCCATTCCGGGAAATAACGAAGAACACAAAGTTACGATAATGCTGAAGGAATTCGATGTGAATTTCCGCTATTCGGCTGTTCCCAAACTTACGCCTTACGCGTATCTGAAGGCAAGAGCGGTCAATCAGACCGAGTATCCCATGCTGCCCGGAAATACGAATATTTTTCTCGATAATAATTTTGTGGCAAATGCGCGGCTGCAGAATGTCGCTCCGGGTGAAGAGTTCTGGACATTTCTCGGCATAGACGAGGGCATTAAGGTAGAGCATAAACTCCTGAAGAAGGATGTCTCCGCAGAAGGAGTTTTCAGCAAGATAAACAAAGTAACCTATGATTATCTTATCCAGCTGACAAGCAATAAGAAGCATGAAGAAGAAATTGTTGTCTGGGATCAGATCCCGATTGCGGAAAGCCAGGATATTAAGGTTGAGCTCCTGGAACCGCAGTATCAGAAGGATAGCGGCAGGCTTAAGAAAAACGAACTTGAATACCTTGAATGGATGTATAAAATAAAACCGGGTGAAAAAATAAAGATACAGCTTAAATTTTCCGTTACACATCCCGAAAACATGAAAGTAACAGGCCTGGAATAACCGCAACAATCCTGCCCTGGGTTATAAAAATAATCAGGCGGCCGCAAGGGTCGCCCCTACGGTTGGCAATATGTGAACATTTCCCTAATGTCGAATTAGACAAATATGTTATTATGCCGAATCATGTCCATGGAATTATTATTTTTAAACAAACAATGCCTGTAGGGGCAGAGCGTATAGAACAGGGGGCTGCAGCCACTTGTTCTGCGGATAATACGAAACCGGACAAATATATGCAGGCCTAATTCTCACAATCCGGGAAATAAAAGGTACACCCGTTCTCATAAATCCATTCCGGCATTTGCTGTCTCCCTTGCCGGAAAACGGCATACCTTCATCCGGGTCTGGAAACATCATGGCCAGTTTGTGTTCATCATCAGGCTGCGGGATAGCTTTTTTATTAAAATTTGTGAAAAATAATGCGTTACAAATTTTATATTTGATGCTTTTTAATTTATAGTATATAATTTTGATAAAATCTGCATATAATCGGAGAATAAACAATGAAAAAGGGCTTACTTATTTATCAGAAAATAATTTTAATCCAGTTTGCGGCAATTCTGATTATAACAGCAATACTCGGAATATATTTATATGGAAGCACCCGGGCCAGGGAAATAAGTGAGCTTGCCGGACAGACAGACCGGCTTAAAGATAAAATAGCCTACCATTTATCAATCCCGTTACGGAATTCCGATATGAACAGCTGTGAAGAGATTCTGATGCAGGAGATTAACAATAAATATATACATGCGCTCGTAATAAATCAGAATAACAAATTTCTGAATGGAAAGGTTAAATCCGTTAAAGGCGAAATAGCTGATATCGATGATATCAGCGGATACCGGGACAGCTTAAATAAAAGTTTCGCGGAAAAGAAAGCAAAGATATTTTTTAAAGATAACGAGGAAAACAGGGAAATCGGCGAAATAGTTCTTTATATAACCGATGAATATGTCAGGGCAACGCTTTCCGGCCTGTTATGGCATATAATAATCCAGACATTATCGATTATAATTATTTTAAGCATAATAACATATATAACATTAAATCTGTTCTTAAACAAACCATTGTCGTCTTTCAGAACGTTCTTTGAGAGAGGAGCTTCCGGAGATCTTGAAGCAAGATATCCGGTTAATGAAAATAAAAAAGACGAGATAAGTGAACTGGGTATATTTTTTAACCAGTTCGTGGATGAAGTGCGAGGAGTGATCGAAGAGGTGCTCGAAGCTTCAGACGAGATGAGCGTTTCATCGGAAGAACTCTCGGCAACACTTATGTCCTTTTCCACTAATTCGCAGAGTCAGGCCGCGGCTTCCGAAGAGATTACAGCCACAATGGAGGAGATATCAGCCGGGATAGACAATGTATCGGATAACACGCATTATCAGTTTGAAAAATTGAATGAATTTATAAAACTTATGGACAGCCTTTCCGCTGCAATTACAGAGATGGCTCAAATGATAACCGGTGCCCAGGAATTATCAAAAAATATATCGGAAAGGGCCGGCTCCGGAAATAAATCCCTGAATTTAATGAATAATAGCATGAGTGCCATAACTGAAAGCTCAGAAAAGGTTTCCGATATTATCGGTATAATAGATGATATATCCAACCGGATCAATCTTCTTTCATTGAACGCCGCCATTGAAGCAGCCAGAGCCGGCGAAGCAGGCCGAGGATTTGCGGTTGTTGCGGACGAAATATCAAAACTGGCGGACCAGACAGCCGAAAGCATAAAGGATATAGATTCGCATATTAAAAAAAATAACCAGGAGATAGAGAGCGGAACAAAGAATTCCCAGGCTGCATTTGAAAGCATTATGCAGATTATTGAAGGTGTGGATTCGATCAATAATATGATGAAAACTATTTCTGCGAATATGGAACAGCAGAAGTCTTCAAATGAAGTTGTGAATACAAGCGCGGATGAATTAAAAATAAGGTCGGATGAAGTCAGAACAGCTACCAAAGAACAGCAGAATGCAGTCTCGGAAATTATGAAGTCTATAACAAGTATCAATGATATAATTCAGGCAAGTTCCGCGGGAGCAGAAGAAATGACCGCAAACGCGTCAAGGGTTGCAGCAGTCGCAGAAAATTTAAAGAGCAAAGTAAGCTTTTTCAATTCAGCACTAACAAAAGAAACAGTTAATATTATTTCCTTTGAATATCCGCCTATTTTGGGTGCAAGCAAACTATCGCCTGAAGGGATAGAAATCGAGATATTGAAAAGCGCGTTAAAAAAAGCAGGAATGAACAGTACATTCGAATTATTTCCGCGTGCGCAATCCATGGAAAAATTTTTAAGTAATGAATCGGCGCTTTATATAGGGTCTCTGTCTTCTTTCGATACTGAGACGCAGGCTAAACTTGATGCTTATCCGATGGCAACCATACGTCTGGTGCTTTTTTATCTTAAGAAGAAATTCCCGAAATTTTCATGGAAAGAATATTCAGAGTTAAAAAAATATACAATCGGTGTAAGCTCGGCAGGAATAGCTCTGTCTGTCAGTAGACAGCATGATCTGAAAACCGACCCGGATAATGACCTTAACGCACTGTTTAAAAAGCTTGAATCCGGAACCAATGATTTGACGACTGCAATGGATTTAGCCGGCTGGCTGATTATTGATGAATTGTTTCCCGGTAAAAAAGGAAAATTCAGATGCGATGAAAAACATCCTTTCAGTGTCGCAACCGGAGAAGTAATAATTTTTAAAAATAATCCTATAAATAATAAGGTTAAAGCCGGACTTAAGGGCATTTACATATCCGGAGAATGGCTGGGAATTATGGAAAAGTTTTACGGCAAAGGAAAAACACCTGCTGATGCAATCCGGATAATGGAAAATTTCGCCGGCAAATCCTTTTAGCCGGAATTATGTCCATGGTTCACCCTGCGTTCAGCGTCCCCGGACAAATCATTAAAATCCGTGTTGCTTTACGCCCTGCTCCGGGCAATCCCCGTACCATAAAAAGCTTGACCGGAATTACCGGAAGAACCACCTTTTCCTGATGAACCTTCTTTCACTGCAATCAGGAAGCAACGGCAACTGCATTTATGTTGAGGCAGGCGATATTAAGCTTCTCTTTGATGCCGGCATAAGCGGCAGGAAAGCTGCGGAGAGCCTTTCCATAGCAGGCCGCAATATTACAGATGTTGATGCGCTGATAATCTCACATGACCATGCAGATCACAGCAGGTGCGCAGGTATTTTCCAACGCAAGTTCGGCATTCCCCTTTGGATCACAGATAAAACCCTAAGTGCAGCACATTCGTTCCATAACCTGGGAAAGCTTGGAGAGGTCTGCCATTTCAGGGCAGGCGGCATCATGGATTTCGGACATGTGCGGGTAGAGACAATCCCTACCCCGCATGACGGTGCGGACGGGGTTTCGTTCATCATAGACGACGGAGAATCACGGCTGGGGATATTCACTGACCTGGGGCATGTGTACGGAGACCTGAGGAGCGCCCTCGAATCGGTCGATGCCGCCCTGATTGAGAGCAACTACGACCCGGAAATGCTCCGGAAGGGGCCCTACCCGCATCATTTGAAAAGCAGGATCGCCGGGCCGCATGGACATATTTCGAACACAGAGTCTGCAGAACTGGTTGCGCGGCACGGAGGCCGGCTACGCTGGGTCTGTCTGGGTCATCTGTCGGGCGAAAACAATACACCTGAACTGGCCATGCAAACGCATCTCAGCATCAACAGCGGAAAGATTCATCATATTGCAGGAAGACACAATATAAGCGAAATGCTTACGGTTTAATAAAATCCAGCCGGCCGGATGGTAATAAGACGGGTATTATCAGTTTGTTTCCGTCTTAAAATAACTAACATTCTCCCTCAACTCTTCTGCCATGGAAGCCAGCTTATTGGAATTTGCGGAAATTTCCTCGGATCCTCCGGCGCTTGCCTGCATCAGCTCATTAATATTGCTTATTGATTTCATTATCTCGGCAATGGCTGTTTTCTGTTCTTCGGAGGCAGTCCTAACCTCGTCCGATCTGGCCAGTAAATCGCCTGTGCTTTTGTTTACGGAATCATTTGTAGTCTGTTGTTTTTCCATATTCGCAATTATGTCAGCCATCATTTCATCAATGGATTCAACGCCCTGAATTATCCCTGTTATGCTGTCAATAGTATCTACAGCGTTTTCCATCCCGTTTTTGATTTCGTCATTATTCTTTTTAATAAGAGAATCAATGTCGCTAATACTTGATGCAGTCTGATCCGCCAGCTTCGAAATCTCATCCGCTACTACTGCAAAACCCCGGCCGGCATCGCCTGCTCTCGCAGCTTCAATGGCAGCGTTAAGAGACAGAAGATTAATTCTGTCGGATATATCATTAATTATACTTATAATGTCTCTGACCTGAACTGAACTTTCCGTGATTTTATCCATGCTGCTTTTCATCTGGTTTAATGATGTATTGCCGGACCTTGCACGCTCTGTCACTCCTTTTGATAAATTCCGGGCATCATCTATCCTTTTCGCCATTTCATTGATGAGTTCTGAGAGCTGTTTCATAAGTTCAATTACGTCATTCAGCTTTTCGAACTGGAACTGGGTATTCGCCGTTATGTTGTCGATACCGGCCGAGAACTCCTCCATTGTTGCAGTTATTTCCTCAGTGGAAGCTGCCTGGTTCTGCAGGTTCATGGAGAAGCTGGAAGTGGTGGACGAAAGTTCCTCGGACGATGTCCCCAGGTTAAACGAAGCATCCCTTACCTTGGTAATTACTTCCTTGACTTTATCCATAAATTTATTAAAAAAGCTGCCGAGTTCGTTTAATTCATTCTTCGATCTGGCTATAACCGGGTATCTGGCTTCAAGATCGCCGATGGCTCCTTTTGTGAAAATCTCTCTGAATAATGAAAGCAATTTTCGAATATTCCTGGACAGAAATACCGCGCTTAATATAACAATTGCAATAAGTACAAGTGATACAATTAAAGAAAACATAATACCTTTAGTCATAGAATCCATAATAGCATTCTTGGATTCATCTGCTACAACTTTGGCCTGTATCTTTAAAAAATAAAAATTGTTTTTTAATTCATCCCGGATTTGCTGAAGATCGTTAATTTTTATTAATGCCGAAGATAATTCATTATCTTTAATTAGTGGGAAAATTTCCCGTTCTTTTTCAAGGAAAGTGTTGTACAATTCTTCTCCCTTTTGCGCAAACTCCTTTTCCTTCCCGGATTTTACCAGTTTATTTATTTCATCTATATTTGCTTTAAAGGAATTCTCTTCTGTAATCAATT
Source organism: Spirochaetota bacterium (assembly GCA_016934735.1). GTDB lineage: Bacteria > Spirochaetota > UBA4802 > UBA4802 > JAFGDQ01 > JAFGSG01. Next base: position 8,794 of record JAFGSG010000098.1, read on the forward strand.
CAGTAACAAAAGTGTATGCCTTTGCTGAATTCCGGTCTTCACATGCAAAAACAAGTTTATCATATTTTTCATTTATCAGGCTGACATTCATTTCAGCTTCATAAGCTTTTGTACTGATATTAAATGAAGAAAATATTGCACTCATTGAATCTGAAGATTTCCTTAATTCATTAAATAGAAATCCGAATGCTGTTACAGCAAAAAAAAGAACAATTGAAAAAGATAACAGTATTTTTGTTATCAGTTTCATATTTGACAAACTAAATTTATTCATACAATTCTCCCATGTTTAGTAGATCAATTAATATATCGTCCGGAAATATCACTGCCGTTAAAATATAATGGAAACAAAGCAAAAATTCTAATACAGGTTCCGGTAAAATTACCATCCGACGATAAGCCATACCGCGCCGTCAGCCCTGAAGTCCCATCCCCTGAGATCGATAATTCCTTTAACAGCAGGTTTTTTAAAATCGGCATTCCGGTTACAGCGCGCCATCAATACCTGGAAAACAATGCAAAGATAAGTTAGCACGAAAATAACTTTTTTGTCGGGAGACAGGAATGCATGTCCGGATAAAGGCTTATATATTTTGATTTATCAACATATAAAGTATAAGCTCTTTTTAAAACGGATTCTAGCCACTTTTAGCAATGTAAGTGCCGCTATTTAAAACGCTGAAGTGAAAAACAGGACGGCCAACGCGCCGAATGATAAGCGGACAGTGCTTCATCCCTCCCGGAACAAATATCATGGCGCTCTTTGTGATTATATACTTTTCGTCTTCAAGCCAGAACTCGATCTCTGCACCTAGTTCATTCGGATTATCCGGATCGCTGCTGAAAAAACCGATTATCTCGCTTTCATCATGCCTGTGCGGGTCCCGGAAGAGATCGGTATTGGGCTTAAGATACCATGAGCAATTCATCTGGAATGCGCCAGGCACCACGTTTTTATCCATCCAGAGTATGCGCCTGGCAAATGTTTTATACGCAGTGATAAAATCCGGGGTAAATTCCGGGGCTTTAAGATCTGTTATAATGTGGTTTGCGTATTTTAATTCAGACATGACAATTATTTTTCTTTAGTTTAACGTATTAATATAGTTGCATACAAACATACTGTAGTCAAGAAAAAAGCGAAATAAAAAATGAATTTGCATTAATTCCTCATGCTTGTAACAGGGGCCGGCAGGCGTCCGCCGCGTTTGAGGAATTCCCTGGAAGAATACCGGTTTACATGCATTATGGGCGCTTCACCGAGCAGCCCGCCGTAATCTATTGATTCGCCTGCGGTTCTGCCGGGTACGGGTATTACGCGCACTGCAGTGGTTTTATTGTTTATTATCCCTATTGCAAGCTCATCAGCAATGATCGCGTTAATCGTTTCGGCAGGAGTGTCACCTGGTATGGCAAACATATCCAGACCAACCGAGCACACAGAAGTTAAACTTTCAAGTTTATCGAGAGAAAGAGCTCCCCGCTTAACTGCGTCTATCATGTTCCTGTCTTCACTGACCGGAATGAACGTACCGCTGAGTCCGCCCACATTGCCGCTTGCCATTGCGCCGCCTTTCTTTACTGCGTCCATTAAAAGAGCAACCGCTAGAGTTGACCCGTGCGCTCCGATTGATTCGATCCCGAAAGCTTCTATTATACCGGCTACCGAATCTCCTTTGGCTGTTGTGGAAGCGAGGGAAATATCCACAATGCCGAAAGCAACATCGAAATTCTTTGCCAGTTCCCTGCCTATAAGCTCGCCTCCCCTGGTTATTTTGAATACAGTTCGCTTAATGATCTCTGAAAGCTCCGTGAGATCGCACTCCTTGTTTTTTTCCACAACGCTTCGCACAACGCCGGGCCCGCTTATGCCGATATTCAGCGACATATCGCCCTCGCCTATGCCGTGATAAGCGCCTGCCATGAAAGGATTGTCTTCGGGCGCATTTACGAATACAACGAATTTAGCGCATCCTACTGCGTCCTTTGTTTTTAAAGCTGTTGTTTTCAGCATCGGGCCTATGAGGTTTACAGCATCGAGATTCATTCCGGCAACGTTCGTGCCGACATTCAGAAATGAACAAATTCTTTCGGTCGCTGCAAATACATCCGGGAGCGAGTTGATCAGAACCATATCCGATTTAGTCATGCCCTTCTGCACGCTTGCGCCGAATCCGCCTATAAAGTCTATGCCGGCATCTCCTGCTGCCCTGTCGAGAGTCTTTGCCATCTCCACGTATTTTTCGCCCGTGCAATGAGTTTCCATTATAAGGCTTACAGGCGTTATGGATATCCTTTTGTTTACAATGGGAACGCCGTATTTGTGTTCCAGTTTTTCAGCTTCTTTCAGCAGCCTGATTGCGTTATTAAATATTTTGTTATATACTCTGTCTTTAAATTTATTGAAATCCGAATCAATGCAGTCTTTCAGGTTTATGCCAAGAGTTGTAGTCCTGATGTCCAGATTCTGGTAAAGGATCATGCTGGCTGTTTCATAAATTTCTTCCACGGATAAAGTCATTGCTACACCCTGTGCATCATCTTGAAAATATTTTCGTGCTGGATCTGTATCTGTACACCGAGCTCTTTGCCTATGCTGTTCAGCCCATTGCGTATCTCCTCAATCGGCTTTCCGGCATCCTTTATATCAACAAGCATCATCATGACAAAATATGAGCCCATTATCTTCTGGCTTATATCCTCAATATTAATTTCACATTTATACAGAAAGTCCGAAATCCGGGCAACTATTCCCTTTCTGTCCTCCCCGATAACAGTTATAAAAAGCTGAACTTTTTCCATGAATATTCCCTTTTATGTAATAACAATTACTAATCCTGGAAATAGTGGTTTCGAAAATCCGTTGAAACAATAAATGTCCCCGCACAGGTAAAATTAATCAATAATTTAATTTTTTGTACTATAAAAGTGTTGAACGCATTATTGATAATTCATTTCTCAAGAAGCTTGAACTCGGTACGCCTGTTCTTTTCGTCGAAATCAGGGCCGAGTTTAGGTATTATAGGCTGTCTTTTGCCTATCCCTTTTACTGTAAATCTGTCTTTATGGAGACCTTTACCGACAAAATATTCCTTTACCGATTTTGCCCTGTCAAGGCTCAGCTTATCATTAAATTCATCCGAGCCGTGCAGGTCAGTATGGCCGATTATTTCGAAACGCATTGTCGAATGCTTTTTCAGGTATTCGGAAAAGGCATCGAGATACGGATATGACTCAGGCTTGATCTTAGCGGACTCAAAATCAAAATAAATCGCGTGGATATCAAAGCTTGCCTCTTTCTCGATCCGGCTCAGTTCAAATATCTGCGGCTTCCCTTTCACCAGGGCAACATCTATTGTATCGAAAACAGGCAGATATCCTTCTTCATTTATTGATACATCCACATTCTTTACTTTGGGATTATATTTGACAACTGCCTCGCCTTTTGCATCTGTCTTTTTTTTGATCTCGTGCGAAGCGACCTTATCATTTTCTTTCACCTTTGCTGACAACTGAAGTTCCACCTGAAGAGGCTCTTTTGTTTTTTTATCACGTACGATTATCTTTAACGCGTCATCTTCAACAGATATCTTTGCAGTATAGATATCGTACGATCCGTATCCCCCTTTTCTGTCCGAACAGAAAAATATCGAATCATTTATCAGAGAAAGATTTATTTCATTCTGCGGCGAATTAATTTCAGAGCCCAGATTTACTGGGTAGCCGAATGCTCCTTTGTCATACTTCACATAATACAGGTCCCAGCCGCCGTATCCTCCGTCCCTTCTTGATGAGAAGTAAAAGCCCTTGCCGTCAAGCGAAGGCACAAGTCCCGTTTCCTGCGCATTTACGTTCACGGGCTCGGGAAGAGGCTGCGGATTGACGAATTCGCCGTCTATATACTCGGCTTTCATTACCCGCGCTTTGCCCACATCGCCGAAAGGCATGCTCGTATAATACAATGTAAGCGCGTCAATGCTGAGGCTCGGCGTACGCTCATGGTTGTAGGTGTTTACCTTACCCGGCACCTTGATGGGGCTTGTCCATCTGCCGTCCATATTTTTGCTTACATACAGGTCAAAAGAAACCCGAATGCGGCCCGATGCGTCTTTAGGTATTTCAAAACTTCCGTCCCTGTCGGATGAGAAAAAAAGGAATGCTCCGTCCGGTGTAATGTGGGGGCTTTCATCGTTATATTTTGAGTTGACTATGTCTAATGATTCCGGATTAGTCCATGCGTCGTTTTCAAAGCGGCTGATAAAAATCTGCTGATATGCGCTCCCGCTGCGCTTTGAGTTAAATACAAGTATTTTGCCGTCAGCGGTAAAGGAAGGAGCAAAATCTGCGCCTGCGGAATTGATCGGAGGATCCAGGCTGACGACTTTATCTACATGCACAACCTGCGCAGAAAGACGAGCGTGCAGGAACAGAAAAAACATAATAAAAAAAATTGTTCTTATATAAATATTGACTTTATGCATATGTTTACCTGTAATATTATGATATTATATGCTATCGCTTTCGCAACCAATCGTTAACGGCGATAGGGTGATGGCATAAAACGTACTATTAATGACCCGCTTTTAAGATAAACTGAATATATTTTACAGTTTATCTTAAAAAAGATATAACAAAATATAAAAAAATAAAAGATTTTTTAGCATAATATTTTTCAATAAAGTATAAAAATTCCATATAATTCAAATGAAAAATTTATCAGATACAGAAAAGAGTGTATTGAACAGGATACAAAAGGACTGGCTTATCTGCGAAAGTCCGTTTAAAGAGCTTGCTGAAGAGCTCAATATAAACGAAAATGATCTTATTCATATCATTGACTCATTAAAACAAAGAAAGATAATCCGGGATATTTCCGCAATATTCAACGCTGATCGCCTCGGCTACGAATCCGCTCTTATCGCTTTTGAACTGCCTACGCAGGCCATTGAGACTGCCGCTTTAATAATAAACGAGCATAATGGAGTGAGCCATAATTATCTCAGGGACCACAGATATAATATCTGGTTTACACTTGTTGTTGACCGGAAAAATTCCTTAGAAAATGAAATAAAGCAGCTTGCCGGGAATGTAAAGCCAAATGATTATCTTATATTTAAGAATGAAAAACTTTATAAGATCGGCGTAATGTTCAATATCGATGAAAGCAAAGATACTGAAGAATTCAGCAATTATGAGATAAAAAATATTTCTCCCAGGGAATTATCCCTGGAAGAAAAAAAAGCTGTTTATGTTTTACAAAATGACCTGCTGCCGGCAAAAAGGCCGTTCAGGCATCTTATTAAAAAACTCAATATGGATATTGACGAAAAAAAACTTGTGCAAACAGGCGAAGTTCTAAAACAGGAAGGCGTTATCCGGAGATACAGCGCCATACTAAAACACACTGAAGCAGGTTACACTTATAATGCCATGACAGCATGGAAATTTATAGATCATAATGATGATAAAATAATTAAAAAATTTATTGATGTTCCGAATATTTCTCATCTTTATATGAGAACAATTTATCCCGGCAAATGGGAGCACGGGCTTTTTGCAATGATTCACGCGAAAAGCGAAGATGAATTAAAAAGAATAATAAAAAAGCTTGAAAACGAATCAGGCATTAAGGATTATCTGGTTTTACGTTCGATGAAGGAATTTAAGAAAAAAAGAGTGAAATATTTCATGGAAGAATTTAATTAAGAAAATATATGATAGATATCGGCAAACTTTATTGCGGCGGCACATCGACAGGGGACGGATTACGATACGGAGTGGAATCGAATACGGATTGTCACGGGAACAGTCCTCACAGAGTTGAACAAAATGCCAGCCTGAGAAAACCCATTGTTGTATGGAACGTAACAAGAACCTGCAACCTGAAATGCGTACATTGCTATACGGATTCGGATAATAAACTATATACAGGCGAACTTACTACAGATGAAGGGTTAAAGCTGATCAATCAGCTTGCTTTATTCAACATTCCTTCCCTGCTCTTTTCCGGCGGCGAACCGCTTATGCGAAAAGATATTTTTGAACTCATTGAACACGCATCAGTAAAAGAAATAAGACCTGTGCTTTCAACAAACGGCACTCTTATAGATAAAGACAATGCAAAAAGAATAAGGGATTCAGGCATTGTTTATGTCGGCATAAGTCTTGACGGAATGGAGTCAGTCAATGATGAGTTCCGCGGACAAAAGGGAGCATTTTTAAAAGCAATGAAAGGCTTTGAAAACTGCCGCTCTGCCGGACAGCGCGTAGGTTTACGGCTAACGCTTACCAAACGCAATTACAAAGACCTTCAGAAAATTTTCGACTTTATTGAAAAAGAACAAATCAACAGGGCCTGTTTTTATCATCTTGTTTATTCCGGACGCGGCGAAAACATGTACAAGGATGACCTCTCACACAGCGAATCCAGGGATGCAATGGACATAATTCTCGCCAGGACAAAGGATTTTTTTGACAGAGGCCTTGACATAAACATACTCACGGTCGATAATCATGCGGACGGGGTCTACATATACAGAAAACTAGAGGAAGAGAAGCGTCCGGAAGCGGAGAATACGCGCGCACTTCTCGAATGGAACGGAGGCGGCGCAAACTCGACCGGGGTCGGGATCGGCAACATAGATTTTAACGGCAATGTGCATCCTGACCAGTTCTGGCAGGATTACACATTCGGCAGTATAAAAAACAGGAATTTCGGCGACATATGGACGGACGAAAGCGATGCTTTAATGCACGGCCTTAAGCATAAAGCGCTTTTTATTAAAGGGAGATGCCGGCTATGCGTTTACAAAAGCATGTGCACAGGAGCAATGCGCGTTCGTGCACAAAGGACATTCGGCGACCCGTGGGCGCCTGATCCGCAATGCTATATTACGGATGAAGAGATAGGCCTTACTGAAGAAAAAAAGAAAGAACTTATTTTAAAAAGCGAAGACTTTAAAATGCCTGAGGAGCTCGCGCAATAAATGAAGCTGTACCCTGTATTCGCAAACCTTAAAAACCGGCTTGTCGTCATTGTAGGCGGGGGTGAAGTTGCTTACAGAAAGCTGAATGATCTTCTTGATTCAGGCGCAAAGATTAAAATCATCGCGCTCGAAATCGATAAAAACATAGAAGATAAACAAAAAAATAATTCTGACTCAATAGAAATATTAAAACGGGAATACAAAAGCGGCGATCTGCAGGACGCATATATAGCATTTGCCGCAACCGGAAATCCGGATGTAAATAAAGCAGTTTATCGGGAAGCTGAAAAAAAACGCATATTGATGAACTCCGCTGATGATCCCGAAAATTGTTCTTTCTTTGTACCTTCAATGACACGGAAAGGCAGTCTTATTATCGCAGTCTCGACAAGCGGCGACTCTCCTGCCATGGCTGCCAGGCTGAGAAAGACCTTTGAGAAAAGCATACCGGAAAACACAGAGGATATTTTAGCTGCACTTCGTGAAGCGAAAAGGACTTTAAAAGAAATGAAAACTTTAAATCAGCCCGAAAGAGCAGCAATATTAAAAAAGTTAACAGAAGACGATGATTTGCTGAAAAAGCTTGTTCAGCATAACAAGAACGGCACAATCTTATCTTTTTTTAATTGCATTTTATAAACAAGTCAATAACTGTTGCCCTAATTAAAATTTCATTCTATCCCGAAAAAATTAAATCTGAATAAAATATATATAATGGAAGACACAACAATAATATCATACTCACGTTCGCGGAATGAGTCCTTACTTTCACTGACAGATTCAAGGTCGCGCTACATGCTGCCTTTCGGCGGCTGCTTCAGGGTTGTAGACTTTACCATTAGAAATTCGGTTTATTCCGGCGCAAGAAGAACAATTATATTCAGCGACATTCAGGACGAGCTTGAAGATTATATAGGCAGATACGGTATTTCAGGCGATTTAAAATTTCCGGTACTCAAAGTTGTTTCAAGAGAATTTTCCGACCTGAATTTCTGCCGCAATCTTATTCTGGACAGTAATACGGCATATTATATCATCTATAATGGAGACAATCCTTCCATAATAGATTTCACAAAAATCATTGATAGATTTAAAAAAAATAAAACCAAAGCATCTTTATTCAAATTAAAACTTTCCGGCAGCGCAAGCATGGCTCATACAATACTGGTGACCGGCCAGAAACAATTGCTTAATGTTATAAAAACTGCAATAAGGAGCAGACAGAACGCGCCCAATATTTTTGAAATGATCATTAACATTATGATCAACAGCGGGATTAAAAATGAAAGCATGGACGCTTATTACTGGCCAATGAAAAGCGTGCCGGATTATTATAACATTAATATGGAAATACTAAAAAATCGGGCAATCTCTTCACTTATATTTCATGAATCGCCCATAAAAACTTTTATAGCAGAAAAAGGGCATGCAGTTCTGGGAGGCGGTGCAAAGGTAGCAAACTCTATTGTTTCAGACAACTGCAGGATATTCGGCACTGTAATGAACTCAATATTGTTTCCCGGAGTCGAGATTGGAGAGAATACTTTTATTAAGAATTCAATAATTTTACCTAATACACATATAGGACCCGGCAGTTACATAATAAACACAATTATTGATGAAACAACAGATATAGTTAATAACATTGATCCAAATAACAACTCAGATAAAGAAAAAAATAAAAAAGATAAAAAAGAACAAATAGAAACAAATATCAAAACAGCGCCTGTACCAAATATAGGCAGTAAATGCAATATAGGTACAAGCGACTCTCAAATGAAAAACAAGGAATTCCCGTCTCTTTACAACAGTTTAACGCTTATCGGCAAGAACTGCAGGCTGCCTGACGGAGTAAGAGTCGGCGGTGCATGTTATATCGCGTCCGGCAAAGGCGGCAGTTATTTCCTTAAAAACAAACACTTATATAACGGCCTATCGATCCTTTACTGATACTATGGCCTCAAGGACATGATTCCTTCGGACTTTTCTTATCAGAATATTAACATCATTAATTGTTAAATAATCCCCGCCGGTAAGTTTTTTATTATAATTCCTGGTGACCCATTCGCTGAAAGTTATGTTAGCCAGGCCTTCGGGAATAGACTTGCTGCGTTTCATTCTGTCGAACAATAATGAGAGCGGAATGCCTCCGCCGACAACAAACTGGCGTCCGAAATTATTTATATATCTCGGGAGCCTGTCAAACTCATCCTGAATATCGCCGACAACCTCTTCCAGAATATCCTCAAGTGTGATCATTCCAACAACATTGTTCGACTCATCCTTTACAATGGCCAGATGGCTGTGCCCCTTCATCATAACAGAGAAAGCTTCTCCGATATCCATCTCCTGAGAAAGAAATAATACCGGCCTTAAAATTTCCCTTAAAGAAGGATTCTCCGGGTGTGTTTTAGCCAGGAAGATCAATTCCTTTATATTCACATAGCCGATAATCTTCTGAGGATCGGAGCGTACCTCAGTTACAGGGAAGCGGGTAAATCCTTCAAGATGCACAGTTACAAAGTGTTCGGTTATATCGCCGTCAGCGTAAAGTGTCACTATATCCTGCGCAGGTATCAGGATATCCAATACTTTGATTTTTGATAAATTGCTGGCACCAATAATGATTTTCTCCTGTTCCTTGTCAATTACGCTGCATGTTCTTAACGCGCTCGCCTGTGCGCGTAATTCCACAATACCGAGATCAACCTGGGAAATATTATGCGGCAAACCGCGTTCAAAAAGTCCAACAAAAATATTAGTGATTACTTCCAGTAACCATACTAACGGATATACAATAAACGCAAAACCACGCATAGCCGGGCTTAGTAAAAGACAAACTTTTTCATTATTTTTCAAAGCGAGAGTTTTCGGAACAAGCTCGCCGATAACAATAGTGACTGCCGAAAGGGGCAGGACTATCAAAGCGATGGCAATTGCACCGGATAACGATCTGGAGATATTAAATGTAGCCTGGAGAAATGATGCTATCAAATCCTCTGCCTTAGCACCGCTTGTCGCTGCGGCAATTGCACCTACAAGAGTAACGCCTATCTGCACAACTGCAAGGCTTGCGCCCATGCGCGTTTTCATAGCAAGCGCTGACAGGGCACCCTTCTTCTTTTGTTCTGCAAAAAGCTTAATTCTGCCCAGATTAACAGTGGTCAAGGCCAGTTCGTATCCTGCGAAAAGGCTGTTCAGCAATATCATTGCGGTAATTATTATAAACTGTGTATGTCCCATGTTCTTTATTAAATACTGTTTGTAAACTCCACAAGGTTTTCAAGCGTTTTTTGGGCTCTGCCCGAATCTATCGATTCTTCCGCGAGTATTACTCCTTCTTTAATGCTCATTCCGCCGCATGCCGCGATCGCAAATCCTGCATTAAGGCATACAATATCCCTTTGAGGGCCTTTTGCCCCCCCAAGTATATTTTTAATGATATTAGCATTATCGAACGCACTGCCGCCCATTACAGAATCCTTCCTGCCGATTTTATAGCCCACTTCCTTTGGACTGAACTTTTTTGTTCTAATATCTTTCCCGTCTATATAAGCAATTAATGTGGGAGCAGATATCGAAATCTCGTCAAGCCCGTCGTGTGACGACACGACAAATCCTCTTTTAACGCCCAAATGCTTAAGCACATCCGCAAGTTTTTCAACAAGATTCTCATCATAAACACCCATTATCTGATACGAGGCGCGTGCCGGATTCGTCAGCGGCCCCAGTATATTGAAGACTGTGCGCACTCCGATCTCCCTTCTGGGCCCGATCGCAAATTTCATTGCCGGATGCAGTTTAGGCGCGAACAGGAAACCAAGCCCCACTTCATCTATACATTTAGCAGCGTCTTCCGGCGAAAGATCGATCTTCACATTAAGGGCTTCCAGCACGTCCGCGCTGCCCGCTTTGCTCGATACGCTTCTGTTACCGTGCTTGGCTACCTTTACACCCGCGCCTGCGGCAACGAACGCGGCTGCAGTCGATATGTTAAAACTCCCTGACTCATCTCCGCCTGTCCCGCAGGTATCGACCAGATCCCTGGATGCCGGCATTATCCTTACGGATTTTTCACGCATGACCTTAGCGAACGCTGCTATCTCCTCAACCGTCTCGCCCTTTAACCGCAGAGCAGTTATAAATGATGCGATCTGAGCGTCCGTAGCACCTCCCTCCATGATCTCATCCATAACACTTACAGCAGTGTCTTCAGAAAGGTCTCTGCTTTCCATTACGGATTTAATAGCCTCTTTAATGAGGATCCCATCAGCCTTTTTCATATATTTAAACTCTAAAAAATTCTGCAATATCCTTTTCCCTTCCTGTGTCAATATGGATTCCGGGTGAACCTGTATTCCTTCAGTTAAATCATATTTATGCCTTACACCCATAATTTCCCCATTATCGCTCTTTGCAGAAATTTCAAGGATATCCGGAATAGATTTTGGGTCAATAACAAGAGAATGATATCTTGTGGCTTCGAAGCCGTCAGGTATATTAAAAAAAATACCCTTGTTGTCATGATAGACCTTGCTTATTTTGCCGTGCATAAGCTTCAACGCATTCACTATCCTCCCTCCGAAAACATATCCGATAGCCTGATGCCCGAGGCATACTCCGAGAATGGGTATCTTACCTGAAAACGCTTTTACAACATCAACGCTTATCCCGGCGTTCTCAGGCCTGCCCGGCCCCGGAGAAATAACAATATGCGACGGATCCATCTTTCTGATCTCATCAATTGTTATTGCGTCGTTCCTTATAACTTCAACCTTCTGGTTCAACTCAAGAAGATATTGTTTCAGATTAAATGTAAATGAATCGTAATTATCTATCAGCAAAATCATTTTAATTCTCCGCTTCCATGGCCTTGGAAATCGCTTTCATTTTCTGCATTGTCTCGTAATACTCCCTTTCCGGGTTTGAATCAGCTACTATCCCGGCTCCTCCCTGAAGGTATGCAACATTATTTTTTATGATAACTGTCCGTATGGTAATGCAAGTATCGAGCTCCTGGTCATAAGTCAGGTATCCGACCATACCTCCGTAGATCCCTCTTCTTTCAGGTTCAAGTTCGCTTATTATTTCCATTGCCCTTATCTTGGGTGCGCCGGATAATGTCCCAGCAGGGAACACAGCTTTAATCAGATCGAATACATCATGCTCCGGCGATATCCTGCCTACGACATTGGATACTATGTGCATCACGTGAGAATAGTATTCAATCACTTTAAGCTGATCCACTTTTACGGTGCCGCCCTGGCATACCCTGCCTACATCGTTTCTGCCGAGATCGACAAGCATTATGTGCTCAGCCAGTTCCTTTTCATCAGCCAGAAGCTCCTCTTTGAGCTGTAAATCCTCCTCAGGTGTTTTCCCGCGCGGCCTGGTGCCTGCTATGGGCCTTACGGTCACCTGTCCTGCCTTAAGCTGCACCAGCACTTCCGGAGAAGATCCGATTATTTCAACATCATTGCACTTCAGGTAAAACATATAAGGCGAAGGATTTACAACGCGAAGACTTCTGTACAGATTAAATCCATCCCCGCTTACCGGGACATTAAGACGCTGCGACAGCACCATCTGAAATATATCGCCGTCATAGATATATCTCTTTGCCTTTTCAACCGAATCTTCAAATCTCTGCTTTGAAAAATTGGATTTAAATACTGGCTTACCGTTCCTGGTGTAAAGCTTAAACGGCTGGAGCATTTTTCCCGGCCCTTCAATATCACCTAACATTTTTTCTATCTCCTCGATGGCATTAGCGTATACTTTTGCAGGATCATCGTTTTCACCGATAAATGGAGAATAGACAATATAAAGCTTGTGTATCAAATGATCGTAAATAATAACCTTGTCGGTTATTATCATTTCAAAATCCGGGACACTTAGTTCGTCCTTTTCCGGCAGCGGAATTTTTTCAAAATATCTTACCATGTCATATCCAAGATATCCTATAAGGCCGTTTGTAAAAGGCGGAAGCTTCGGATCCCTGTAAGGAATGATTTTTTTAAAATATTCACGGACATATTCAAGCGGATTATCGTATGATCCGTTATCAATTACCCTATTGCCGTCGGTTATTGATACTATACCGTCTTTGCATACTATCGCTTTTTCGGATGTACCCATAAAGGAATATCTTCCGAAAAATTCTCCGCTTACAGCGCTTTCAAGCAGATACTGGTATCTTTCCTTTTTAAGACGCATAAAAAGAGATACGGTTGTGTACAGATCAGCCCGCATCTCTGCATAAATCGGAATAAGATTGTATTCATTTGCTAAGTGAATAAACTCGCCTTGTTCGGAATTTACTTTAGGCAACTTAGAACTCCTTTGAAACGATAAATAAACAGTGTTTCTATAAATCGGAATGGAATTTATAAATTCAACACTTTTTTTAAAAAATAAATAAAATTGAAGGGCTGTTTCCGGCAGGAAGATTGATATTTATTGTTTGAGACTGCATTCAATATTAATAAATTTCGGGATGCACTCATAATAATGCAGAAAGTTACTGAAAAAACATACCGCTTATTCTAAAGGCAAAGCTGAAGTTAAGTATTAAAAAAGCTCACTTTATCTCTTAGATTCTCAGCCATGGAAGCCAGTTTATGTGAGTTTGCTGAAATCTGCTCAGCACCCGCAGCGCTTGACTGCATTAAATCATTTATATTGGTAATTGCTTTCATTATTTCGCTGACGGCATTTCTCTGTTCCTCAGACGCAGTCCTTACCTCATTTGACCTGATCATTAAATCATCCGCACTTTTATTGACTGAGTCATTTGTTGTTTGCTGTTTTTCCATATCCGCGATAATATTATTCATCATACCATCAATAGATTCAACACCCTGAATGATCTCCGAAATACTGTCAATAGTATCCGCGGCATTTTTAACTCCGTTGCTGATTTCATTATTATTCTTTTTGATAAGAGTATCTATATCATTTATGCTTGATGCAGTCTGGTCAGCCAGTTTCGATATCTCATCAGCCACCACAGCAAAACCACGCCCTGCCTCACCTGCCCTCGCGGCTTCGATAGCGGCATTAAGCGACAGAAGATTAATTCTATTGGATATGTCATCAATTATACCAATGATATCGGTAACCTTATTTGAGCTTTCAGTGATCTCATCCATGCTGTTTTTCATTTGATTTAATGTTATATTACCGGCCTTCGCGCGTTCAGTTATATTTTTCGATAAAATCCGGGCGTCGGATATCCTTTTTGCCATTTCATTGATTATATTTGACAACTGCGTCATTAAACCGACGACTTCATTTAACTTATCGAACTGGAATTGAGTGTTATCGGATATATTATCAACTCCGGCCGAGATCTCCTCCATGGTTGCTGTTACCTCCTCAGAAGAAGCTGCCTGGCTTTGCGAATTTACTGAGAAGCTGGCAGTAGTGGCCGACAACTCATCAGAAGATGTTCCCAGGTCCATTGACGCATCCTTTACCTCAATAATTACTCCCCTCACCTTATCGATAAATTGATTAAACAACATGCCGAGTTCATTGATTTCATCCCTGGCACCAGCCTGTACAGGATAAGTTGTATCAAGGTGGCCCGATGCTCCTTTTGAAAAAATTTGTTTAAAAAAGGATAAGGATCCGGATATGTTTCTTGAAATAAGCACTGCAATAAAAACTGCGACAAGAATTAAAACCACTGAAATTACAATAGAAACAATAAACACATTATTAATTATTTTTTTTGATTCATCATGAAATTCCATTGCAATCTGTTCTGCATGGAAATTGAGGTCTGAAAGCGGTTCGATATAATTTTTTAAATTGATTTTTACATTATTTGCGGTTTGCAAAGCTGTAACAGTGTCTTCATTTTTTATGTGTTTAATAAGTTCTTCAATATTTTCCTGCCAATTCACGAACATTTTTTCAACATTTGCGAATATTTCTTTTCCTTTTTCATCTTTAATCAATTGGCTTAAAATATGTAAATTCCCTTTCATGGATATTCCCATAGTGTCTTTACCACCGGCAATGGTACTGTAGGCTTTATTTGTATCCTTCTGATTGATTGCAGAAATAAAGTCATTCAAAATTATTTCAAAATGATATATTAAAATCTCGCATTCGAATGATTTATTTGAGACTAAAGATGTATTGTACGATTCCTCGGTTATGCTTTCAGTATGTTTTAACTCGTATATAAAAAACCCTATCAGCAAACATGATAACAAGATAATAATTAAAAAGCTGGCAATAAGTTTTGTTTTAATTTTAATTCTGGACAGATTCATTTTTTTTCTCCATATACCGTATATATTTTAATTATCGGCAACTGGCAAAAGGTGTTCTCAATAACACAAAGTATAAATCTGTAAATAAGATAAATTATATTATTAAAAATAGCATAAAGTCAATTGATTAATTTTCTTAAAAAAAAAAAAAAATGACCACATACCGTGGTCATTTTATCAGACAACACACATCATACGTGTTATTATCTGTTAGTTGTACTCGAAACAAAAACTTATAACAAATTTAGTCCAACACTATACTTGATAAGGAAACCAACTTAACGTTTATCCCATGGCTTCATAGCTACGAATTTTTCCTTAGCCAGATTAGGCGGATATACAGAAATCTGTTTCCCGTCCCTCCACTGGCAATCGCCGGCAGGGAAAATAGCTACACCATCTTTGTCATATTTCGCAGGTCCGTTTACGGTTTCAAACTTGTTATCCAAAACTGCCTGGCGTACTTTTGCTCCATCCAGAGTGCCTGCTATTTCTATTGCCTTCCACAATATCTGGCAGGTCGCATAATACATTCCGACGCTTACTGAACGGTCGCCAAACTTCTTTGTATAACGTTCCCCTAATTCCTTGGCACCATCATACGGATAATCCTCAGACCAGAAAGCATCCAGAAGTACACCTTCAGCATCCGCTCCAAGCGCTTTGGAAAATTCCGTAGACCATGTTCCCTTAAAGCCCTGAAAAGCCTTAACGCTGAAATTATTCTCTTTCATCTGGCGGATCAGAGTAACCATTTCCGGCACATTAGCCATGCTTATAATTGCGTCTACGCCGGCAGCTTTTCCTTTTAAAACCTGAGTTGAAAAATCCTTTGCGCCAAGTCCCATTGTAACGCGCAGTGCGATATTATAGCCATACATCTTTGCAACCTGAGCAGCTCCGTCTCCCATGGCTTTACCGTCAAAACTGTCCTCCATGAACAGACCGATCTTTTTTGGCCTTTCTTTTTCGGGCAATGATTTAAACAGTTCAAACGGCATAATTCCAATAGCTGGTATTTCCATAAAATACATCGTTGCCCATTTGAACTTATGAGCAAGAAAATCATGTTTCCATATAATGTTGCCATGGTAATATTTTTTATACTTTTCCGCTGTAATCATACCGGGAAGCACACCCATAGCTCCCACCTGGCCGCTCAGAATCATATCAACCTTATCGCGTTTTATCAGGCGCTCAACCGCAGCGGCTGCTTTACCGGAATCCGATTCATCATCCACAACAATGACTTTAACCGGAAGTTTAGCATTGAATTCTTTGACAAAAATGCCGCCTTCATCATTAATGTCTTTTACAGCCTCTTCATAAGCCCACTTTTGATCCGCGCCTACAAGGGCTCCGACACCGCTAAGCGGGAGATGCGCACCAAGTACGATTTCCCTCTCAGCCTTTTTGCCACAGGAGAAAAGAACACCCACACAAAGTACTACTGCAAAAACAAAGCCTGTGATTTTGTAAAGATTTTTAAAGCGTTTCATTTTGCTCCTCCTTCTTTGATTTTTCCTCTAAAATATTTATTTTAATCTGCATAATCTATGATATCATATCTTATGCAAGTAAGAGGTTAGGTTGAACATCTTTATGTTTCTTATGCCGGTATTATATACTATGTCTTTTGAAACCTCCATTTAAAAATCGATAATTTTTGTAAAATTGTATGTTTATATCCCGTAAAATAACTCATAATACCGAATGGTATAAAAAGTGTTATAATTACAATAAATGCCCCGGAAAAAATCGGATGTAGTTCCGGCACCCAGATATTGATCAGTTCAAATGCAGCACTAAGAATAAAAGCCCCGATGATCGGGCCTAAAAATGTACCGGCACCCCCTAAAAGAACCATTAAAACTGGAATAATGACCCAATTAAGACTGAACGCTCCTGGAGGATGCACATGAAATTGATAATATGCATTAAGGCTGCCGCAAAGTCCTGTGACAAATGCCCCTATAACAAAAGCCATAGTCTTATACTTCAGTACAGCAATTCCATTTGCAGATGCTGCGGTTTCATTTTCCCTGATAGCCACCAGTGCAAGTCCTACACGGGAGCGCGTTATTGCTAATATGATAATAAGAGTGATAATCATAATAGAAAATGCGATGTAGTAGTAATAACTCATGGAAATATATGAGTCTGACGGCAGGCTGAGCCCGGACGGCCCCTCTGTAAGGCTTCCGCCGTTTAAAGCAGCCACCCGTAAAATCTCGCCGATACCCAGGCTGCCTAATGAAAAATAATCATCTCTCAGCTTGGAAAGAAGAAGCATACCCACAACAGTTGCCAGAATGGCCGCCCCTCCGCCGCTCATCAGCATAGCAAGTGGATCAAGGTACCCTGTCCATCCTGCCCTCCATGTCAATGCGGTGATATATGCGCCAAGGCCGAAAAATGCATGCTGTCCAAGGGAAACCTGTCCTGCATAACCTGCGACCAGGTTCCATCCCTGCGCCAGGGTAATATAAATAAAGGTCGTAAAAAAGAAAAATACAATATAGGATGTCTCGGCCTCTACTATCAAAGGGAAAATTATAAAAAAGAGTAAGAAAAGAAAACCAGCGCCTGCAGCATAAGCTGTCTTTCTATCTATTTGTTTGCAAAATCTCATTATTGTCTTCCTCCGGCTTATCCTGCTAAAACTTTTCAAAAGCTCTGCCCAGCAATCCCTGAGGCCTTAATATTAAAACCAATAAAAAGGCCGCATAAGAAACAGCATCCGCCCAACCAGGACTTATCGTGTATGAACTCAGGCTTTCCAGCAAACCAAGAATCAGCCCTCCTAAAAGAGCCCCCCCTACGTTTCCCAATCCTCCGAAAGCTACCGCTATCAGGGCCTTAAGGCTGAAACTAAATCCAAAATACGGGTCAAAGGGATAAATTATAGAAGTAGCAGCACCTGCAACACCGGCCATGGCTATACCTATCGCAAATGTTATGGCGCTGACTTTAGCAGAACTGATTCCCAACAGCATCCCCGTTGTCTTGTCCTCCGAAACACCGCGCACCGCTTTTCCGACCATTGTCTTCTTAAGGAAAAGAAAGACTATAGCGGTGGAGATAAGGGCAACAGCAGCTACTATAAGCCTGGTAACCGATATATTAACATCCCCTATACCTATTGCGGAGCTTGAAAATATTGTTTTTACAGAACGGACGTCCGGCGACCAGAAATAAAGCATAAGGTTCTCCAAAAGGATCATCAACCCGAATGCCAATAGCAATGTTGGGCTTTGACCAACCTTCGCAACCCTCTGGAACATCCCCTTGTAAATAAGCCATCCTACTCCCCAGAATACCGGTATTATAAGCAGAAAGCCAAAAAGTGGATTGATCGGCGTAAGTGTGTACAGCCAGTATATGCAGTAAGCAGCTAATATCATAATTGCTCCCTGAGCAATGAATATAATCTGCATACATCCGAAAATAAGACTAAGGCCGATTGCAGCTACGCCATACATACAGCCAAGGAGTAATCCATTAATCACTACCTGTAGAAAAACATCAATTGAAGGAAACAAACTCATATTCTTACCCCCATGATTCCCAGATAAGCGGACCGGAAATCCGAATTCGTCAACA
>JAFGSG010000099.1 GCA_016934735.1 Spirochaetota bacterium
GTATGACAGTGTTTCCGAACTCTCTTTTGCTTCGCCTTCAAAGATCAGGTATGTCTGTTTATATTTGCCCGATATCCCCCTGAATTTTTTTTCAACTGTTTTCTGAACAGCGAGCGGTGTTATTTTATTGGCATTTAAATCTGCGGTGACGCTGATCGCCCTGTCACCGTTATAGTGATTGATTTCGGACTCGCCGTCGCTGCTTTCAAGCCTTGCAATATCCTTTAACCTGATAAGCCTACTGGAGCTGTTTTCCACCAGAAGATCCATAAGATATTTTTCATTTGTCCGGTATTGCTTGTCAAGTCTCACAACATATTCGAGTTTGTTTTCAATTGTCTGTACATATGTTGCTGTGGATCCTTCAAAGGCTGTTCTTACGGTTGACGCAATTGTGTCTACATTCAGGCCAAGCTCAGCCATTTTATTAAAATTGAATACAAACCGGAGTTCCTCCTTGCCCTTCTTTAAATCAGTATCAATATCGTAAACACCGTCAATTTCTTCAAGCATGGCCATGATCTCTTTCATTACTGCTTTTGCTTCGTTCGTACTTTTACTGATGATCTTGATGTCTACAGGCTCTCCGACAGGCGGTCCCATTTTATCTTCCCTGATTATTACGGATTTTATTTCTTTATCGAGTTTCTTAGTTTCCATTTTTTTCCGTAAATCTTTGATTATTTCCGCAGCGGTCCGTTCCCGTTCGTTTATGGGTACAAGCCGTAACTGTATTATGGACCAGTAGTCATGTTCCATGGAGTGATGACCGGAATGTGTTCCTATTTTACTGAAAGTTGAAACAAGTTCTTCTTTAGGTATATGCTTGACCAGAAGCCTTTCGACACTCTGTGTCAATTTTTCCGTATTTTCGAGGGATGACCCTGTTGAAACATCAATGTCTATATTTATTGTTTCAGTTGTATCGTCCCAGAAGAGAACGAATTTTTTTATTGTTTCATTTGAAAAGATTATTGAACCAATAAGGAGGATAATAAATATTGCCAGAACTACATAACGGATTTTTAATGCCCTGTTCAGTAGTTTCCTGTAAAAGTTTACAACAGGTTTAAACCAGTGCTCCCGCTTTGTTTCATTGGCATCCGTGATTTTATGTTTACCGTGTGCCAGGTGATTCGGCAATATCGTAACAGCCTCAAACAAACTGAAGAGAAGGGTTGCCGTTATAATTACCGGATAGATATATATGAACTTCCCCATCGGTCCCTTAATAAGAAGGATGGGCAGGAAAGCGAAGATAGTTGTCAGAATGCTCACGAGAACGGGAGCAAATACTTCTTTTGTTCCTATAATAGCTGCTTCAAGCGGCGGCATTCCGGAATTCTTTTTCTCGTAAATAACCTCCGCGATTACAATCGCATCATCCACAAGCATACCGAGTACAGTGATTATAGCGCCCAGAGTTATTGCGTTCAGCGAATATGAATTTATTCCCATGAAAATTATTACAAGGAACATACAGAAAGGAATGCTGAAGGCAGTCCAGATGGATGTTTTAAAATCCAGGAATATAAGCAGAACGCCGAATACGAGGACAAAACCAATGATGGCATTGTTG
The DNA here is from genome assembly GCA_016934735.1 of Spirochaetota bacterium. GTDB lineage: Bacteria > Spirochaetota > UBA4802 > UBA4802 > JAFGDQ01 > JAFGSG01. The sequence continues at coordinate 1,580 of JAFGSG010000099.1, forward strand.
ATTACAACGCTTATAAGCGAACTTATTGATTTGGAGTCGTCCGAAACAAAAGCAATGTCGAATTTTTTATCATAAAGCTCTTTATTCTCTTCAAGGAATTTCTTTATCTTATCAACTGTTTTTATTGTATCTGCAGATTCTTTCTTCTTTATCAGGAGAACGACTGACCTGTTGTTATTGACATTTATCCTGACGTTTTCGTCCTCAAAGCCGTCTTCCACACTGGCAATATTGTTTACTACCACCCGCTTTTGTTCAAACCCTGAACGGATAATCACCTTGCCAACGTCGGCCGGATTTCGGAACTGTCCTATTGTAATAATATTTTTTTCATTATAAACCGATCTCAGGCTTCCTCCTGATGAACGGATGTTTCTTTTTTTTATGCTGTTAACAACTTCAGTAAGCGATATGTAGTAGTCGTTCATTTTATTGGGGTCGACGTTGATATGTATTTCCCTGTCGAGATAACCGTACATGTCGATTTCGCTTACGCCGTCCACGCGCTTTATGAGGTTCTCAAGTATATCCGCGGTTTTATATAATTCGGCAGTATTTGCTGCTGCTTTTCCGTTTATCTCCTTTATCGAAAGTCCTATGCTGAAAATTTCCCTGAGCCCGGAATTGAGATCGACAACGGATATATCTTTAACCTCGTCGGGGATATCTTCAATATTGCCGATCGTGATTTTTCTGTAAATTTCATCTTTAACTTTTTGCTTATCGTCAACATCCTCGTCAATATCCACAATGATCCGCGCTCCGCCTTCTATTGAAACCGATGTGAATTTGTCTGTCCCGTTTATTTCGCTCAGTTCATCCTCAACCGGCACAACGGCATTAAGCTCAACATCCTCCGGGCTTGCTCCGGGATATGATACTGTTATTATCATCTTGTCAATTGCAGTCTGCGGAAAGTCTTCTCTTTTGATATTCATTGACATAAGTATTCCGACAACAAACACGGACAGGAAGATAAGGCGTACAATAAGTTTGTCTTTGGCAAAAAATTCTATGTATTTCTTCATGTGTATTTTTCCTATTTTATAAGATCCTTATAGTCAATATAATGCCCGATAAGCTGGTATTTTAATTCGAGCAATTCGATTTTTTTTAAAGCTATGCTGTTCTCTGTTTCAATCACATAAGAAAGGTTAAGCCTTGCCTGGTTATACTTTTTTGTTTCCGTTTTCAGCTGTGCCTCAAGGGCTTTTAAAACCGCCCCGGTTTTTTTAAGAAGTGTTTTCGTCCCTTCAGCCGAGCTTTTGTATCCTGAAAAACTTTTCTTGTAATCATTCAGAGTGCTTTCGTATTCGTATTTCATGGCCAGCAGGTTGATTTCGGCTTCTTTGAGATCGCTTTCAGCAGAGTTATTTCCGATTTTATAAGTGAATTCAAAGCCTACACTGTAGTCTGTATTATCCATCCTTGACGCGGAAGAAGAATCTTCCGAATAGCCTTTTCGTGTTACCTGGCTGTATACATTCAGCTCCGGCAGGAGTTTATTTTCGTTTACTTCCCTTGTGTAATTCAGGTTTTCCATTGCCAGCTCTATTGTTTTTGCGGAATTCGTTTTACTGAAATCCACGTTTTCAAAGGCATCGGTATTCGACTCCATGAACAGCAGGTTAAATGATTCCTTGTCCGGATCCGGCAATTGGGCCAGATACAGTTGTACTTCGTTCTCGATTTTTTTAAGAGTCGTAAGATATTCTTCATACCGGCACTCATAAGCCAGTGTTGAAGCAACTACTTTCTGATAATCGTCATCATCGGAAAGTCCGGCTTTGACCTGTCTTTTTATTTTTTCTTCAAGTGTTTTTGAATTGGATATTGATTCTTTAATGTTGATCAGTATTTCTTTATAGAGGATCCATTCAAAGTATAATTTCCTGTATGCGTTAATTATGCTCTTATTGTTTTCTGAGTATTTAATTCTTTCTATATCAAGCTGCATCTTCGCGTTTTTTTCAGCATACTTATCCACCCTGCCCAGAAAGTTATATAAAAGCGGCTGGGTGATTTTAAGGCTGACCGACGGCTCGTATGTTGAGTAATCCAAACCCGTGCTGAGTGAGCTGTACCGGCTTTTGGAATAATTATATTCCGTACTTACGGTAGTTCCTGTCGGGATGAGTTTTTTGTTTAATCCTGCATAAAAGCTCCCCGTACTTGCATTTCCAGTGCCGTATGTTGTCTTTGTCTGTTCCTGGATGCTGTAATCCCCGCCGGCAGCGGCAGTTATGTCACCGGATGCTTTCGATCTTTTAACTTTATTCTCGTAAAGCATTAAGTCTGTCTCATTTGCTTTTATTTCAGGGAGCATGTTCTCAATGTGCTTAATAAAATCGGGGTATTTCAAAACCGGTTTATTTCCGGTTTCAGCAAGAGAAGGGAAATACATTAGTGAAGTTATCATAAATGATAGGCCCATATATAAAGTCAGTTTTTTCATCATTTCCTCTATAATCAATCTCAATATATAGTATTATAATAAAATAAAACCGCCGGGACTGCCGGCGATTCTTTGTTACTATAATGCAAATTACAAATCTGCAATGCGACCGGCCTTGCAAGGTTGTACCTGAATTTACTAATTTTAAAACGCCAGCCTTTGGCGGCGATTAAAAATAAATCTGTTCTTTAGAGTGGATTTGTATACCTATTCCCGGCCGGTGTATGTTGATCAAGCAGGAAAGTGAAATGAAGTATTAACTTGCAAATTTGGACTTTTTTATCAGCGAATTTTTGTATTCAGACGGCGTTCTGCCTGTAAATTTTTTAAAAACGCTGTTAAAAGTGGATTTTGAGTTGAATCCGCAGTTATAAGCAATTGAAAGAATATTCGCCCTATAGTTTTCAGGGTCCTCTAAAATATTTATTGCTTCCTTAATCCTGTATTCGTTTATAAATGAATAGAAATTTTTATTTAGTTTGTCATTTAAAACAATTGATAAATGGTGGGAAGGAATGTTCATCCCTGATGCAAGTTCTTTTATATTTATGTTTTCGTTTAAATACGGCTTGTTCCTTAACATATAATCCCTGATCCTGGTTAAATAATCATTTTTCATAATATCATCAATATTTTGCTTAGCGTATTTTTCCCTTTCTGTTTTAATATTTTCTTCCTCAAGCTCATCGAGCATTTCTCTGGTTTCCCTGGAAGTATCAGGCTTATTAATGAGGTAATATGCTGTTGCAAATATTATAACAGTTACAAGAGAGATGTTGATCAGCATCCATACAGGGTTTCTTTTAATTATTCGCATAAAAGACATCCAGAATTCGGTATTCCATAATAAAAATATCAGTAGGGAAAGGGTGGTTAATTTTTTTAGCCAGTTCATATCATATTTCTCAATATCGGAAAAATAATTCTCTATTCTGGAATAATAGTTCCTTAGATTCATAAAAATAATGATGATATAAACAAGCGAATTTATAAGTCCGGCACCAAGAAGAAACAGCGCTATACTTCTGAAATATATCATTCTGTCAGGTTCAGTAAGCAATAAATGCCAGCTTATAAGCGAAATCATAAGCAGTATTAAATAGATGATAAAATGTGTGAGATGTTTAATCCTGAATTTTTTAATAGTCCCTGTTACAAGCGAAGTATAAAAATAAATTAATACGCCTATAATTGAAATACCGGGAATGGAGAGAAGCATTAATATTGCTCCAAGGATATTATATTGATTCGCGTGCAGAAACATGGAGAAAAAATTTACAGACAGTATTATAATAAAAAGCGCGAAAAAGATATTAGCCCGTTTGTTTCTTTTCATGAAAAGAAGTATAAAAACAAGCAGACATGCCTGTGATACTTCAAAAACAATAAAGAAATCCATTATGGGACGAATTTGTTCAAATGAGATATTCATATATTATTTTCTGTTCCCGGTTATCAGACATGATTATACATAAGGGAACCTCTAAAAATCAGATTTTTTATTGTTTACTCAAATAAAAAACCTGATTTTTACCTTAATTTGTTCCCAATGGTTACA
>JAFGSG010000100.1 GCA_016934735.1 Spirochaetota bacterium
GACGTAAGCCCGTAATGGATGTACCTGCTTGCGGGCCCTACGAATTCCGCAACTGATGTTAAGAATGCAATAACATCATGATGTACTTCGTTCTCGATCTCTTCTATTCTTTTAAGGCTGAAGTTTGCTTTCTCTTTTATTGTCTTCAGGTCTTCTGCAGGGATGAATCCGAGCTCAGCCTGCACTTCACAGGCTGCAAGCTCAATATTGAGCCATATTCTGAATTTGTTCTCAAGTGTCCATATGCCCGCTATTTCTTTTCTTGAATATCTTTCGATCATGATGTAATTCCCATATATTCTTTTTTAAGAATAATTTTAAAATTAACTTATGTTTTAAGCTTCTCTAAAGAGTAATTTTTAAATCAAGCTTTTTTTACTTTTGATTGGTTTTTGAGAAAATATTTAAGCTGAAATTATTAAATATCCTGTTCCTGCAGGGCAGGAATTCTTTTAAGATAGCTTGTAACAGTTTATCGGCAACTTTAAATTGTATTGACAATTCATTTACATTAATTCTTGTATTAAAATGTATTTTTATTAGGATAATGCCAATAAAAAATTAGTTTAAATCCATGACAAATCTGCTTAAAAAAATTATAGATGTAATTATATATATTAAAGAAATTCTTTTTACCGTATTTTTTATCATGTTTTGTTTTGTGTCCTTTCTGCTTGTTTTATATGTTTTGAAATCGGCTGTCGGAATAAATATTTTTAAAGATTTGCATATTGGAGACTTTTTCTCGGCGCTTGGAGATTTTTTTGTAGCGATAAAGGATTTTTTCGCAGCTCTGATTTCACTTATTAAAGATTAATGAAGATATTGTTTTGAATTTTATCTCTCGCAGCTATTGCCTTTGCGGTCACTGATTTCGCCGGGTATCTGTCCGGACATCCTTAATGCATGAGCTGTAAATTTTTTATAACACGGATTTAAACCCGGACAGGATTTCGTCTGTTCTGACTGTTGCCAAATAAGACAGGTAAGGAATATTTCCATTTTTAAATTCAAGCTGCTGTTCTAAAAATATCGTACTTGTGTTGCTGCTTTCATCCGGCCAAAAGTATAATCTGGTTTCGGGCAGAACTTTTCCTGAGCCGTCCTTTCCGGCTATTAATAATTCGGGGTTTTGATTTATTTTCTTTTTCCAGAATATGTTTAACCTGCCATGCGATGATGCAATGCTCCCCGGAAGGTAATGAACATCATTTTGTTTAAATATCTTATCCCATTTAACAGGCAGTATTTTCTGATCAGAAGATGAATCCTCTTCTTCCGGCAGCTTCAAATCAGTAAAGGCGGAAAAAAGTTCTGTGGTCTTAACGTCAACAATAAACCTGAGCGTTACAGGCTTCTTTTCGTTGGCAAGCGGATACCATTCATGAAACAGACGCGTTGCCCCATCATTGCGTATTTGTGTAAATACTTTTTTCTCTCTTGGCGGGAGCTCACCGCTTCCGGACGATTCAAGAGTAGTTAGCTGAGCCGTACCCCTGGGATTTACGCTCCATTTGAAATTGAATGTGCCGAAGTCCGCCTGTGCGGACCCGGAATATATGGTCGTATCTTTTTCTTTCTTCGGCTTTTGCCATGTTACTTTGTCTGCGGTTTTCAGCTTGGGAGCAATGCGGCTTCCTTCAACTTTTGCGCTTTCAGTAGTATTGTTTGGATCTTTGCTCATGGAAAAACCGGAAGAATATGAAACTAGTAAGGCCAGAAATATGATAAATAAAACAATTGGATTATATTTTACATGCATTTTTTAACTCCGTATTTTAAAAGCAAAGGGAGGATTAAGCCTCCCTTTGAAATAATTCAATATATAAATACCGGATCAATCATATCCGATAGGCGTACATGCGATGTTGTTTCCTGTAACTGTCATGCTTGCAAATGTTCCTGTCCAGTCAACAAACCAGATTTCATAGGGATAAAGCCACCATTGTGAGCTATCGCCAGCATTGTAGTTATATAAAGTTGTCAAGCTACCTAGATCTGATAAAGTAAGTGAACTAAATTTATAAGGTGAAAGTGGGCTAGTAATAGGCAACATGTCCGATTTAACAAGTGCCTGTGTAAAATTGTTAAAAATAGTATTGAAATCTTCTCCGGTAGCAGCTTCGACAGCAGCAATCCCCACTTTATTTGTTGAACACATATCATAAATAGCATCGTCTCTATATTGGTCTATCAAATAGCGGATAAATATAGCTCCATAACCGTAATTGTTGTCAGTCCAATATGTAAGTGATAAACCTTCCCAGTCACGTAACCTATTAGGATAAACATTGGTATGCCCAAGAAAATTAGTAATCCAACCAATGTGATTACTCGATGGCCCATAGTAACCATTATAATATTCAGCAGCCTGGGACAATGCTTCATTAAGCCATGTATAAGTGCTTGTTACTCCTCTTTCATAATGCTCGTCAAAGTAAATCATGTGCTGGAATTCATGGGCAATAGTAGCTTCAATAACATCTTCCGGGTAGTTATGAGTAGTTAAATAAATAATATCTCCTTCATTAGAATTAGAGTAAGTAGATTTTGAAAACTTATCTTCAGGATTGAAATAACCTAATAAGCCAATTGTTGGTTCACCTGCAGCCAATTCACTTGAAAAGATAATAATTATTTTACCATTTGTATCTACATCGCTTTCATTTCCGAAGTACGTATGATTTTTATCGTATATACCATTATTTGATAAGCCATTAAATGCCGTATCATAGTTTGCGAGGTGAGCTGACATGTTATCACGATTATCTACATAAAAGTATGCATGATCTGTGATTAGACGGCAAATAACAGTAATTGGATTAAAAGAATCAGTATTAGGATTATAAACAGTTACATCCCAGTCGGTGAAATCGACAGTAGGATTTGAGGGTGCAGCGCGATAAATACTAGAGAGGGATTTCTTTGACAATTGTATTTTTTTATTTGTTAATATTTCGTTTTCTTTTTTCCGCATTATATTGTCGATTGCGATTTGTCCTGCACCATAAACCGGCTTATTATTTGTTAAAGATTTATTTAAATCTGCTGATTTTAAGGGTGCAATATAAGATCCGCTTGTGCCGGAAGCAGAAGATAGAGTAAAATCAAAAGTAGTTGTTGGTGCGCTGTTGCCTTCATATTTTTTTGCTGGCTGCGCAGATATCATAGTATATTTATTAGTATAGCCGTTTAATTTGCTTACATCAACATTGATAACAGCTACTTCATCATCCGTTTCTGCAGGACCGCACGCTGTAATAAAAGCAGCAAGTACAATCAGCCATAATAATATCATCTTTGTCTTGTTTTTCATAAAAAACCGCCTCAAATATGTCTTGAATTGATCAACATTACAAAATAAAGAGAAAAATAGAATGTTGTCAATAGAATTATGCGAAATTTTACTAAGAGCGCGTTCCAAAACCCATATATCGCTATGTTGTTTATTAAATATCGTTTTTATTCATCCAGAAAGCTCATTAAGCAAAAGCTGTTTCGGCTTGATTTCGACATGATAATAGTTTTCGATGAAAAGCGTAATGGCAAAGAGAAGATCGAGTATATGAGACGAAGGGTAGGCAGAATGATCTATTGAAGAAAACCTTTTCGTAAGGGATTCAAAGATAAAGTCTTTAGCGGTTTTATGCAGGGGAATTGTTTTATTTTTAACAGTACCGGCGCAATTGGTGCATACAGGATGAAAATCCATGGTATCAATAATAAAACCGTTATAGTCTGATTTATTGCAGATTTTGCATATGGTGAAATCCGGCAGAATTCCGTGAAGCTTCAGCAGGTGAAGAGCGAAAAAAACAGAGAAATGCTCCGGAAAATCCGTGCCGGCGATGTTGTCTATTCCGGCAGAAACAAGTTCGAATATGGCTTTATTTTTATCATTATATCCTGTTGTTTTTTCAATGAGGGATAGAATATAGTAAAGCAGATAAATTGTTTTTAAATTGTCGCGTATATTGAGGTTGTGCTTTATTATATTGTATTCATTGACAATATACGACGCTTTACCGTCATGAAAGTAATAAACCAGATTCGCAGCGGTGCCTGGCGCGGAGATTATCTGCGGCCGTCTTCTGCTTTTCCGGAGACCTTTGAAAACAAAATCCCTTTTGCCGAACTCCTTTGTGTAGATTGTGCAGAAATAATCCGATTCGCCAATGTGCCTTGAGGATAATACTACACCGGTGCTTTTCTGAATCTCCATATAAAAAAAGAATGGCACGGGAGAGTAAAAGTCAATATGTTTTTACGGAAATGTTTTGATGCTGCGTTGCAATTGATTTTAATGGTTAGTTGGGCAAGAAATTGAAATACATTATATTATTTTTGAGGACGCTTTTCAGGCCTGATGCAAAAGCTTTTTAAAACAAGAAAGACAGACCAGGAAGGCCTGATTCCGCAGAAAATATTGTAATGTATTTCAATTTCTAATAATTCATTTTGCCTGCAATTTTATGTGATTCCGTGCTAGCTGTTCCAGATAGTGAACTGCTTAATAGTCTCAAGAGCTACCTTCGAGGCTTCAACAGCATCTGTTTTTTCAACATTTGCGTCATTATAAAGCGAGTCGGCAATGAATTTCTTAATGGCAACGTAAACGTCTTCAGTGGGATAGAATAAAAATGCGAAATTATTTCCCTTTGCATTCTGCACAGTGAAATATGAATGCAGGGTTACAGGTTTTTTCGGGATCATAATCTTTTCCTGCTTTTTACCTGTAATAATTGTCATTTCATAAAATCTGTACGGGATTGATTTGCCGTCTTCTCTATATGTCGGCTCCACAGATTTGCCTGTATAGATGGGCGGTTCTACAAGTATATGCGTTCTGTCCCCGTCTGTTTTAAAATTAAAAGCATCGCCCGTAAGATAAATATCCTTAAGGCTTGAGAACGCGGTTATTTCATAGATAGAATATACGGTATCAGCGTCAAAATTGGATGATATTATAAAGCCTCCATGTGTAGGAATTGACTCCGATTGATAAGCTTTTAATAATGATGTTGCCTTTGCCATATTTATACCTTTTGATATTAAAAGTTATTTTTGTAGACAGCAGCGCTTAATTTCTATAAGCAGTTAGTATTATATAAATGATTTCCAATAAATGCAAATAAAAAATTTTTTTATAAATTAACAGAATGGTTTTCGATATACTGGATAGAAAAAAAGAGCGGGATAAACCGGCGGCCACGCATGTGTTCGCTCACAGGGGCGCATCAAAGGAGTTTCCTGAGAATACATTGCCTGCATTTGAAAGGGCTGTTGAGCTTGGCGTTGACTATATAGAATTAGACGTCCGTTTCACAAGGGATAAAAGGTTTGCGCTCATTCACGACGAAACAATAGACAGAGTAACCGAAGGTAGCGGAAGGGTTTCGGATTACTCAATGGACGAACTCAAAAAGTTCGATGCAGGGTACAGCTTTACGAGTGACAGAGGAACCACGTATCCATTCAGAGGCAAAGGAATAATGCTGATGTCGCTTGACGAACTTCTGGAAGCGTTCCCTGAGCAGAAAATCGATATAGATATTAAAGATAAAAATCCCGGCCAGATAAAACACCTTGTTGAAATCATTGATAAATATAATGCATATGACAGGGTTGTCGCTGCATCAAAGCATTACGTTAATTTGAAAGCCCTGCGTAAGATGTGTCCGCAGATACCAACGGGTTTTTCATTATTTGAAATGATGTGGATATTTTTTCTTTATAAATGCGGGCTCTTATTCCTTGATATGACCTTTAAGGGGAATATGCTCCAGCTCCCGGAATATTATGCGCAGTTTAAACTTATTACCGGATCTTTTATTAAAGAGCTGCATAAAAAAGGAATTGATCTCCACGTATGGACGGTTAATCGCGAGCAGGACATGAGAAGGCTTATCGACATTGGAGTCGGCGGCATTATGTCGGATGATCCGGCTTTGCTCTGCAAAGTGCTCGGGAGGTGAGCTATCACCGGAGCCTTGATCATGAAACAGAAATTACATAAAATCGAAAAAGAGTACGATGCAATTGCTAAGGAATATGCGGAAAAATTCTGCGATGAACACGAAAATAAACCCATGGACCGGGAAATCCTGCTCAGATTTTCACAGGAGATCGGGAACAGAAGGCCTGTCTGGGATTTCGGCTGCGGCCCGGGCCAGACTTCAAAATATCTGCAAAATCTTGGTGTTCAAATTTCCGGACTGGACCTGTCGGAAAAGATCCTGGAGCAGGCCAGGGCAAAACATCCGGGCATAATCTTCAGAAAGGGAAATATACTTGAACTTGATTTTCAGGATAACTCAATAGCCGGAATCGTGGCATTTTATGCAATAGTGCACTTTGCCGAAGAGCAGGTAAGGGAGGCATTTCGTGAAATATTCCGTGTATTGCAGCCGGGCGGGATATTCCTTTTTACGTATCACATTGGCGGGCAGACAATCCACATAGACGAGTTTCTGGGAAAGAAAGCTGATATTGACTTTATGTTTTTCACCAGCGATTTTATGTCAGTCTGTCTAAAGGACATTGGATTTGAAAAGATTGAAATAATCGAAAGGGAATCCTATCCGGAGATAGAATATCAAAGCCGGAGAGCTTATGTGTTTGCTAAAAAGCCGGCAATATAAAATTCGTTATTCTAAAATAAAGCCTTGCCTTGTACTGGAATTTCACCGTGCTTCTTTGCGGCAATAATGTATTACATCTTACGCTGTTTGTTGTTTTATATCCCCAATAAAAATCATTCCGTATTCCCATTTGCAGACATCTCTGCATTTAAGAATCCTGTTTAAAGACATCTCCTGAATTGCGAAGACAATCCTGATATTTTAAAGTTATTTGTATGCATAGACTGGATTTACAACAAAAATATTCGGAGGATATGCCGATGAAAAAATTAATTCAAATTTGTTTTTTCGCAGTATTTTTTTCCTATGCTGTCGCGTATTCAGATGAACAGCAGGCTGAATCAGAAAACATTCCGGATCCGAGAATACGGGACATAAATGTCCGGCATTTATTCGGAGTTTCTGCAAGTTCGGTTTCCGGAACAGGGTTAAGTTATATGTATTATATCAGGCCGAATTATCATTTTAAGATAACAGGTATTTATTATGAAAACACAGATGAGAAAAGAAATAATGAAAATCAAAAAGTAATCAATCATACTGTCTTTGCGGACGGGGGCATGGAATTACGCAGGAATTTTGCTGTTATAAAAAAGCCGAATACCACATTTCAGTTTTATACACTTGCCGGAGGCGGCTACTGGTATTACAAAAAAAGACGGCCTCTTTCGCCGGAAGACAATAAAGAATGGAAGGTGGCTTCCGGGGGTCTAGGGCTTGGAACAGGATTCCTCTTTGTAGATAAGATTTTAATAAATTTTGATTTATGTTACTCATGCTTCAGGGGAATAGACAGTAAGAAAAGATATGCCGGACCAGGAATAGGGCTGAGCTGTTATGTTGCATATTAACAATATGTATCCTTAACCGGAATTTATTTAACCGGCGATATTAATATTTAAAAAAGAATAGACGAAATATTAATAATCTCAATATTAAAGAAATATCTCTTTTTTTTCAAATAATTTGTTATGAATTGCCTGAGAGTGGTACTTGTATTATCAATAAATCAAAACTGGAGCCGTTATGAAAAAAATAATGCTAAAATATGTTATGCTTTTTATTTTCGGTTTTTTTGCTTTTTCAAGTGATTTATATGCTATTGGATTAGGAGGATATATAACAGGTGCGGGAGGCAGTTATGACTGGACTTATTCTATGAGAGAATATGATGAGACGGAGATAACAGTTGATTCTAATGTTTTTAAGCTTGGGGGTGGATTTATTCTGGATACAGCTGTCGCGAAAGATACTTTATTTAATTACCGGTTAAACGTTGGCTATACTGCGCTTGTCATTGACAATGAAGAGGGGGTATATGATATTTATGGATGGGATTTCCATGTTTATAATACCTTCGGATTCGGATTGGTACGAACAGAATCTATCAGATTCTGGATTGGGCCGCAGGCAGGACTTGGTCTATATTACGGTGAGTGGGATGTATCGGAGGACACATATGATACTAATTCTTTCAGTACCTTCTTCCTGTCGATAGGCGGGGCGATTGGATTGAATTATAACATTTCGAGCCGGTTCAGTCTTGGCTTTGACGGAGGTATCAGATTTGCCTCACATTCAGGTTATGGAGAGCTTGGCGATCAAACATATGATATTACAGGCAGCGGTGCTGAATTTTTCGCGAATGTATGCTTTATAGTGAGAATAAATGATTCATATTCGCCGGTAGTAATAGAAGAAAATCCAGTCAATACAAATCCAAATATTAATCTGAATTACAATGACAGAATAGATATTTAATATATTTCTGAATTAATGGCATTGCTTTACAAAAAAATAGATTATAGTGCTATCGTGGTTCATTCAGCTCTCTTCCTCTCCCGATAGTTATTAGGCGTTTCATTCATGACTTTCTGAAACACGCGGTAGAATGTTGACAGGCTTTCGAAACCCACTGCGAACGCGATTTCTGTTACGTTTGTGTCCGTGCCCGAAAGCATTTCTGCTGCTTGCTGCACACGCAGTCCATTGATGTAATCAGCCATCTTTATGCCCTTAAGCTGGATAAAGAGCTTGCCCAGATAGTCGTGATTGAGCCCGATCGCTTCAGCAAAGTTCTCCCGTGCAATGTCCGCAGTATAATTCTCTTTAATATACGCGAGTGCTTTTTCGAATTTGTGTCTCGTCTCATCTGTAACCGCGGGTTTTTTTTGTTTACGCAGCCTGTATTCTTCAGCATCGCAGGAAATGCGGATAACGCGCCTGCGCATGATGATCGCAGTCCCTATTATCAGTATCATGAATCCGTACTTTGCAAGATAAAAAAAATCGTAAACCTGTCTCTCGACAAGCACATCGTTTATAAATAATATCAATACAATTATGAAAGATATAAAAATATATTTGGCATCTTCCTCTTTTTTAAGTTCATTAAAAGAGATATACAGGCAAATAAGTATCGGAATAATCCATGTAGGCTCGATTAAATAATTGAGAACGTTGTTCCAGTATACCGGATCGTTATGGAATGAAACTAGAGTCAGTGAGGCTGCAGATATTAAAAAATACAGAAAGTGAAATATACTATGTTTGCTTTTAAAATAAAAAGTGATGTATTCCATCATCAAAGGCAGAAGGAATATAAGGATAATATATTCAATTCTTTTTAAAAATAAAAAATCCTCGACAATATAATATTTAATCTGTGATCCTAAAAAAATATAAATGGATGAGCACAGGGTGAGTAAAGTAAAAAAAAGATATTCTTTGGATATTGATTTTCTAATAAAAACAAGGCTGAAATACACAGCGATCGCTATATATATTATGACAAAGAACACGTCAATAAACTCTCTTATCAGTAAATCCTTTTGAAGCTTATGAAAGAGAGCGATTGAAAAGCTGCCTTTTATTGCACCGCCCTCACCCGGGAAGAGCCCGTGAACACGTACGGCGATTACATTATCCGCTCCCGGTTTTATAAGAGCTGTCGGAATCTCATAAAGCCTCTGCCTGTCGTACGAGGATTCACGTGATGGCGGGAACTTGCCTGATTTGCCTATAAGATGTCCGTTGAAATAAGTTTCGTCAACGTCGCTTATTATTCCAAGATGTATGCCGAGAGTGTTTTTTGGAATTTCATGCGGCAATTTAACATGAATTCTGTACCAGCAAATCCCTGTCCAGCCAGGGAATAGATCATCCCAGTTGGAAGGCAGTGAAACAGTTGCCCATTCGGAATCTTTAAATCCGTATTCTTTAAATTTTAAATTATCGTCTTTTTGGATAAGGATTGTTTTCTTGTCTGTAAAATGAAAGGGCTTTTCGTAAGACTGCCACTTCATCTCTACCGAAAGTGCGGATGCCGCAGTGTAAATAAAAAAGAACGCGGCAATTAGTGTTTTCTTTTTATTGAGGATCATCTTATATTTAAATTTTAGCCCATCTCCTGCAAATAGTCATACGCGTTCATAGCGGCAGTTGCCCCGTCAGCCGCTGCCATGACGATCTGTCTTTTTGAATTTTCCCGCATGTCGCCGGCTGCGAAAATTCCGTGAATTTTTGTCTGGAGATTTTTATCAATAATTACTTCCTTCCGGGTGTTCAGCAGTTCTTCCGGCAGAAAAGCAGTATTGGGTGAGTAACCCACGAATATAAAAACTCCATCCAATAATAAATCTTTTTTTTCATTCGTGGATTTATTTTTAAGTATTGCTTTTGTTACTTTTTCTTTTCCTTCAATGGAAGTGATTATCGTATCATATATGGGTTCTATTTTATTATTAGCGAGTATCCTTTGTTGTAATATTTTTTCTCCCCTGAATTCATATCTTCTATGAACCAGGTAAACTTTACTCGCGAATCGTGTAAGGAACAATGCCTCTTCGAGCGCGGTATTACCTCCGCCGATTACCGCTGTTACTTTATCCTTAAAAAATGCTCCATCGCATGTAGCGCAGTAGGAAACTCCCTTGCCTGTGAATTCCTGTTCACCCGGTATGTTTAATTTTTGATTTGCGGACCCGCACGCGAGTATTACCGACCTTGCTATTAATGATTTTCCATTTGACAACGAAATACTAAAGACATTCTTTTCTTTATCCTTAATTATAGCTCCTGCCTCTCCATTGATAATTTCAGCGCCAAGCCTTCTTGCCTGGTTCTCCATTGCAGACATGAGTTCCCAGCCTTTTACCGGGTCAACGAAACCCGGATAATTTTCCACCTCATGTGTATTCATAACCTGTCCGCCCGGAGAGAATCTTTCTATCATAAGTAAATCAAGCCCTGCTCTGATCCCATAAATCGCGGCACTAAGCCCTGCCGGACCAGCGCCAATAATTATTAAATCTTTCATTTTTTCCGCCTTTTCACTGCTTTAGTATAAAAAAATTTTAAGGATTTGCCTTTAAAATTATTCTTTTAAACAAGTGTTAATTATATAATTTAATAAAATAATTTCAAGTGTTTTGTATAATCATAAGATTACATTATTTCATAAAATTTTTTTGGAAGCTATTATTTGGTTGCATGTTTTATAATGATGAATTATTGATCATCTCATTATGGAAAACAGTAAAGAGATAATGCTTATTTCATTTGCCAACAAAGTCTATAATGGAAAACTGGACTCCAAAGGGTTTCAGATTATAGAATTTGAGCAGCCTTTGAATGACGAATCCATATCCGGAATAGGAAGAAAAAATTTTAAAGGCACTGCCGTAATTGAAGTTATCGAAGACGCTATGCAGGGATTGGCAGAAGTGATTGATGGACTGCGTAAAAATTCGGTCAGGGTTATTGCACTTGCCGCAAAGATTAACAATATTTTCCGGGATTATTTTTTTAAGCATGGCATCGCTGAAGTTCTTGAATCCAACAATGCCGAAAGGATCGCGGATTATATAGATATATCTGAAAAGTACAGCAATAAAATGTACGGCAAGCTCCTTGTTCTTGACGATGATAGCCAGAGGATAAATATATTTAATACTATAATCAGCAGGTTCAATTACAGCCCGGTTATTGTTGACTCAATCGATAAATTATTTGAAAATATAAGCGTTAATATACAGTTTATTCTGGTTAATCTCGGAACAAAAAATTTTGATCTGAATTATTTCTTACGGAGATCATTTTCTTCGGAAATGTATAAAAAGATTCCTGTTATCCTTTTTAAGGAAAAAATAGACGATTTATATATTCATGAAATGATTTCGGGATTAAATAAAGTCGCGAAAATAATTCTTACTGCCGGTGAGTTATATTCCTTTCTTGTGGATATACTCTTCCGAAAAGAGCTGTCGCCCGGCGTAAACCTTCTTACTGAAGCTTTGGATACTGACAATTTAAACAGATTCGCAAGCGAGCCCCTGAGCAGGCTTTACAACATCATAGGCACTAACATTTTTACTTTAAAAAAAATAATCACAAAGGATAATATTAGTATAATTGAAGGACGGATTGAATCATTAAAGAATCTTATTATAAAAGTAGATGGGCTTAAATGGCTCATAAAAGATGATGCACCCGGCAAATCATCAATAGGGTGAATGTAAATTTTTTTTCACCCGGGACGCACTCTTAATATTAATTGGGAAGTACCGGATTCCTTCTTCAGCAATCCATCCCGCCTCCAGAGCGGGGACAAATCCTTAAGAAATTATATAAGGGAACCTCTAAAAATCAGAGTTTTTATTGGTTCTCCAAATAAAAAACCTGATTTTTACCTTGATTTGTTCCCAATGGTTA
>JAFGSG010000101.1 GCA_016934735.1 Spirochaetota bacterium
TGTATACGCTGGAAAAAAGGAGCCACCTCTGCTGGATTTTTGGAGCCACCCATACTGGAAAATAAGAACCACCCTCGCTGGTTTTTAGGAACCACTTAATCAAAAAAATACTTATCATTTCTTATAATTTTATTATTAATCCTTCAATTATTATTGAAGGAGACAACTTTGGGAAAGAGAATTAAAATGAATAAAATAAGAGAAATTATAAGAATATATAGCTCTAATAATGATTTTTCTGAAAGGAAAATATCAAGAGCAGTGAATGTATCTAGAAAAATTGTACATCAGACAATATCTGATTTTAAAAAGACATTATTATCCTATGAAGAAATAAACGATTTATCGGATGATGATTTGACGGAAAAACTGCAGAGAAGGAAAAAAGAGAAATCAGAAAAATATGACAATTTAGCCTCACAATTTCAGTATATAGCTAAAGAGCTTAAAAAGACAGGGGTTACAAGACAGCTTTTATGGGAAGAATATAGAAGAGAATATCCTGACGGCTACAGTTATTCTCAGTTTAATTATCATTTTCAGGTTTGGCAGAATAGTTGTGAACTTACCATGCATATGGAACATAAGGCTGGAGATAAGATGTTCATCGACTTTGCCGGCAAGAAGTTTTCAATCTATGACAGGTATAGCGATGTGAAGAGTGAAGTTGAAACATTTGTTGCGATATTGGGATGCAGCCAATTTACTTATGTAGAAGCTTTGGGATCACAAAAAAAACATGATTTAATTCCAGCAACAGAGAATGCTTTTATATATTTTGAAGGAACAACAAAAGCTATTGTCCCTGATTGTATGAAAACAGCTGTTACAAAACCGGATAATTATGAACCTGACATAAACCCTGAATATAACGATTTTGCAAGACATTATGATACGGTTATTCTTCCTGCAAGAAGTAGAAGCCCAAGAGATAAAGCTTTTGTTGAAAATGCAGTTAAGCTTGTATATCAATGGATTTATGCGCCTTTACGCAATAGAAAGTTTTATTCACTAAAGGAATTAAATACTGCAATCATGGAAGAGTTAAAAATATTTAATTCAAAGAAAATGCAGAGATTCGACCTGTCAAGAATGGAATTGTATGAACAAACAGAGAAGAATGAATTGAAACCTTTGCCTCTGTCTACATACGAGTTTAAGAACTTTAAATATCTTAAAGTTCAATTTAATTATCATATATATTTAAGCGAAGATAAGCATTATTATAGCGTTCCGTATCACTACAGAGGAAAACAGGTTGAAGTAATTTATAGTCGAGAAAACGTTGAAATATTTCATTCTCATAAACGAATCGCATTTCATAAGAGAGATTTTAACAAAGGGAAATATACAACGATAGCATCTCATATGCCCCACCATCATAGATGGATTTCAGAGTGGAGTCCTGAAAGGTTTATAACCTGGGCGGATAAGATAGGATGTGATGTAAAGGAACTTATAATTAAAATATTGGAAAATAAACCTCATCCTGAGCAAGCGTACAAAGTATGTTTAGGAATATTGAATCTAAATAAAAGGTATACAAATAATCGAATAAATAATGCATGCAGGAGAGCGCTGTCATATGAATATTTTTCATATAAAGGGGTAAAAAATATACTGGAAAATAATTTAGATTCTGTGAGTGAGGAAAGCCCCGATTTATTTTCCGGTAGTTTACCGGAACACGCGAATATACGCGGGAATAATTATTATAACAAGGAGTTAATAAACTAATGACAAATGAATCAACTTTAGAAAAAATGAATGCAATGAAGATGTATGGTATGGCGAATGCTTTCAAGTCAATAACAAAAACAAATGGCGCACAAAATTATACTAATGATGAAATTATAGGTCATTTAGTAGATGCGGAATGGGATGACAGGTATAACAAAAAACTGGAAAGATTATTAAAATCTGCGAAGTTTCGTTATGAAAGTTATGTTGAAAAACTTGATTATTCAAAGACTAGAAATCTTGACAAGAAATTAGTATTAAATCTTACGGAGTGCAATTGGATAAAAAGAGGTGAAAATATAATAATAACAGGAGCAACAGGAGTAGGCAAAAGCTATCTGTCATGCGCGCTTGGTCATTGCGCTTGTTTAAAAGGATTAAGAGTACAATATTTTAACAGTATGAAATTATTTGGGATGTTAAAATATTCTAAAGCTGATGGATCTTATTTCAGAGAAATCCAGAAAATAGCTCGTCAGGATCTGATTATTCTTGATGATTTTGGTTTAAAAATACTCGATAACGATTCAAGACTAATAATGCTGGAAATATTAGAAGACAGATATGGGAAAAAGTCAATAATTGTTTCAACTCAATTACCAATTGACAAGTGGCATGATGTCATTGGAGACAAAACAATTGCAGATGCAATCTGCGACAGAATTGTTCATAATTCACATTATATTGATTTAAAAGGAGGGTCATTAAGAAGAAAAGAAAAAATTGCGCTGGAAAATTAGAACCACTTCGGGTATACTAAAAAAAAGAAATGATAACAGAAAAATAGGTGGTTCCAAAAAACCAGTACAACTGGTTCTTTTAACCAGTATATACA
>JAFGSG010000102.1 GCA_016934735.1 Spirochaetota bacterium
ACCCAAAACCGATGTGGGCTCCCAAACCACCTGAGAAGAAGTAGGGCATGTGTTTAACATATTATTATGCACAGGCTGTTTGATGGCCTTATCATCGGGCAGCCTGAAAATATAATTGAACAGAAGGTGGGACTGTGTAAAAAAAGATACTTTCCGGATTAAGGGGAGAAACGCTAAACCCGTCTATCCAAAACCTGAATGGCCAAAGAAAGCAAAACAGGCTTGAGTTGAAGCTGGAAAATGGGCTACCCCGACGTAATCTCCTTTCCGGACAGCCCTAGAACCCTCATGGAAACATTGAAACAAAAACCGAGGAGACCAATATAATGTTTGTCAAATTTCTTGATATCATGATCGGCAGCTTGCTTATGGGAGGTATCTACGCTCTTATTGCAGTGGGCTTCAGCCTTCAGTATGGTGTTGCCCGGGTCTTGAACGTTTCACATGGAGAGTTTCTCATGCTGGGAGCTTTTGCCGCATGGTCATTGTTTACCCTCGGGGGAATCAATCCACTCATTTCCCTCCTGCTTTGTGCACCCGTCTTTTTTATTGTAGGTTTTTTCATACATGTAATTCTGTTTAAACGTCTGAAAGACTCTGCGGAATCTTTAGCAATCTTCGAAGGCAATTCAATGCTGGCATCATTCGGCCTCCTCTTTATAGTGCAGAATCTTGCCTTGATTATCTGGGGCGCCCCCGTGAAAGGCTATTCATATCTGGCTTACCCGATAAATTTTCTGGGGGCAGTCTTTTCAGCGAATAGAATTGTAACACTTATTACTTCCGTCATTATAAGTCTGATTTTCTATTTTTTTCTGGCACGTACAAGGACCGGAAAGGCCATTCGGGCATCTGCCCAGGATCCTGTGGCAGCTGATCACATGGGTGTGACTATCAATAAAATGCTCGCTCTTTGTTTTGGCTGCGGTACAATGATGGCCGGTTTGGCCGGATTACTGGTTAGCATGACATCAATTATGGTAACACCATTCATGGGAATGGAGTATACCCTTATTGCCATGATCGTAGTGGTGCTGGGCGGATTAGGCAATATAAAAGGCAGTTTTATCGGCGGTTTTATCCTTGGGCTTGTGGGCACTATAGTCAGCTATATCCAGCCCGGTCTGTCAATGGTGGCCTTTTATCTGATTTTTCTTCTTTTACTGTTGATTAAGCCTTCAGGTATTTTAGCTAAATAGGAAATTGGATATGAAATACAAGATAAAAAAATATTCTTTATATGCAGCGCTCATCGTGGGCATCCTTCTGCTGGTTTCATTGCCTTCATATACCTCTTCTTACCGGGTTATATTTTTTACAAATATCTTAATGTATGTTATTTTAACGCTAAGCTGGGTAATCTTCTCCGGGCCGACCGGTTACATTTCTCTTGCCACTGCTGCATTTTTCGGGGTAGGTGTATATACTTCGGCTTTATTTAGCGTAACATTGTGTCTGCCGTTAGTCATTTTCATCGGCGGTATCGCAAGCTTTTGTCTGGCTTTTATTGTGGGCTCGCTGACCCTCAGACTCAGGGGTATGTATTTTACCATGTTTACCTTTGCTCTTGTTCAACTCATTAGCAATTTTGCCAACTGGTATGAAGTAAATATAACAGGCACTGTGGGCAGGCATGTCATTTCACTGGATTCTATAATTATATACTATGCCATATTGGTTGTTTTCTGCCTGGTGCTTCTTGTCTCTTATTATATCAGACACTCAAAGTATGGTCTTGCCCTCCAAAGTATCGGTGAATCAGAAGAGGCAGCAGCACATTCCGGCATCAATGTTACACTGGTAAAGGTCATCACTTTTGCAACTAGTGCTTTTTTCATGGGTGCTGTAGGCGCAGTAATGGCTATGAGATGGACTTATGTCGATCCGCCCATTGCTTTCGATATACGCCTTTCTTTCATGCCTCTTCTAATGGCTATCTTTGGCGGAATGGGAAATGTTCTCAGCCCTGTAATGGGTGCGACCATTTTTGCCTATCTTGAAGAGATATTAACCACTAAGTTTCCTTATTATTATATGCTCCTCTTCGGCGGAGCTATGCTGCTGGTCATAGTATTTATGCCCCGTGGGATTGAAGGAGTTTTTCGAAAGTTACAGAAGAACAATAGAAGGGAATCTGTGGAGAAAATATAATGATACTTGATATTCAAGGGCTGAAAAAATGTTTTGGCGGTCTGGCAGCTACGGCGAATGTTAACTTTAACGTACAGCAGGGTGAAATAGTCGGATTAATCGGGCCGAACGGAGCAGGTAAAACCACCCTGTTCAATCTTATATCAGGTTCCATTGCACCTGATTCCGGTGCGATAATTTTCAAAGGCAGGGATATAGCCGGTCAAAAGCCTTTTCGAATCTGCAGGGCAGGAATAGCCAGAACATTCCAGTCTGTGAAAATTTTTAGCGGGATGTCTGTCTTTAATCATATTTTAATCGGATATTTATTCGGAGATCATAAGGATGGAATCTCCGGCAGGGGCAGAGAACAAGCAGCAGGGATTCTTGAGTTTGTGGGGCTGTCGGAAATGAGTGAGAGGCGAGCGGGTGATCTTACTCTTGCAAGTCAGAAACGGCTCGAGGTTGCACGGGCTTTAGCAACCCGGCCGGAATTATTACTCCTTGACGAAGTCATGGCAGGATTAAATCCGACTGAAATTTCTGAAGTCATGGAACTCGTGAGAAAGATCAAGGAGAAAGGAATTACCATCATTATGATCGAACACGTCATGAAGGCTATTATGGAGATCTGCAACAGGGTAGTCGTGCTCCATCATGGCGAAAAACTCGCAGAGGGTAAACCGGAAGAAATTACACAGAATAAATCGGTTATTGAAGTATACCTGGGAGACTTGACATGCTTACCGTCAGAAAAATAAGCACTATTCATGGAAAAATACAGGCATTATGGGACGTCAGTATAGAAGTTAACGAGGGGGAGATTGTAGCTCTGATCGGAGCAAACGGGGCAGGCAAAACAACTCTTCTCGATACGATATCTGGAACCTACATTCCTGTATCAGGAACTGTTGAATTTCAGTGCCAGAGGATAGAAGGGAAAACGGCCGCTTATATCGTGGAAAAGGGAATTTCTCATGTCCCTCAGGGCGGAAGGCTTTTCTCTGACATGACAGTCCGTGAAAATCTTGAGATGGGTGCATATTCCCGTCACGCATGGAAACAAAGAATGGAAACCATCGAGAGGATATGTAAAATGTTTCCGCGTCTTAAGGAAAGGGAAAATCAGGTCGCGAGCACGCTTAGCGGCGGTGAAAAGCAGATGCTGGCTATTGGCAGAGGACTGATGTCGCGGCCGAAATTGTGCATTTTTGATGAGCCATCCTACGGGCTTTCACCAAAGGCGGTCATGGAAATATTTCATGTCATCAGGTCTTTACCAAAACAGGGTATTACGGTTCTTCTTGTAGAACAGAATGTCAGCCAGGCGCTGGAAATGGCCAATCGTGCTTACGTATTGGAAAACGGGCGAATCACTCTACAGGGAAATGCATGCGATCTGCTTATGAATGATTATGTAAGAAAGGCTTATTTAGGGCTTTAAGTATTCTTGCATGATTTAAATAGATTTAGAAGAAAATAGCTGTGGCCTCTATTACGCATTAAATGCTATAATTTAATAAAATTATCCGCCTCGCCTTTACAATAAATACAAATCCGGTTAGAAGAATAGTTGATTCCTGTTCTGATCAAGATTAAAATACAAACAGATAAAAATGTATATAAATTATTTATATTTTTTCCGGGTAAGCTATAGATAATCATAGTCTCTGATAACGTACAGTTTGTATCAATATTTATGTTGCCATAGGAGGCTGCGGTTTTCGGACTTTAGAGATATGGCCTTAATTATCGATAATAAAAGTGACCTGATGCATCTTTTCCTATAACAGGCATGAACATTGATTTTATATAAATTTTGCTATATAATGAACTCAAATCATTTATGAATATAGATAATATAAATTAGGAAATAATAATGCAAAACACAAAACATGAAAGCAGGGATTCCGGCAAGGAAATGCAGGAAATATCCGTTGAGGAAATAAGTACGAACTTAAAGGATATCGTCGATGTCAATGTGGCAGTATGGAGGAAAAATATTGATGGTCAGTTAGTAGTGCTGCCTGTAAAGAAACTTGATGAATACCTGAAAGAGAAAGATGCGGGCAATTATAAATTTTATATTGAAAGCAGATGGAGAGAAAGAATAAAAGAGTATGCTGTTCAGAAAAAAGAGATTGCTCCTGCACCGGAAGATGAAGCCGCTGTTATGAAAAAGGTTGAAAAGTTCGGAAAGGTTGAGGAGCAGGCAGCCTCGTTCCGTCAAATGACGGTTGTTGAGCGTGAAGAAGTGCTGGATGAATGTATAACCAAACTCAGTGAAGGCGAGCAGAGCAAAAAACTGGACATCGCGTTAATAGTGAAAATGGTAAATGTGATAAGCAGTACTTTTTATGCGAATAACGCTGATATAGAAGCAAATATAGAAACACAAAGCCAGAAGGATAATATTTTCGGCGTTCTGGTAAAATCGGACTGGATTGTTAAACTGATATTGAATCATTTCAGCCAGGGAAATTATTTATATTCCGACCTGAAGCTCATAGATAAAATATCCACCGGTTCTGAAACAATAGATCATATAAACAGGACTTTTCTCAGGTTTGTATCATTCTGTACATTTTTTAATGAATACATTGATAAGGGTTTGTTCACAAAGAATATCCGGGGTTTATATAAAGATAAATATCACAGGTATTATAAAAAACGCTTTCCTGATGCTGAAGTGACAATTGAAAAAATATTTCAAAACGGGATAAGACGAATCGAAAAAGATGAGGAAATGCGGGCTTATGCTCTCGGCGCGCTTTTATTTGACATCGGCAAAATACGCGATATTAAATATCATGACGGAGCTGATCCATACAATGAAGAGATAGTTAAGAAGCACGCTCTTAACGGATTCAACATGATAGTGAAAGCAAAGCAGTATCCCTTTGAAGTAACGGCAATGGCCGTATTCCATCATGAATATTACGGTGGGAAAGGGAGTTATAATTTCACAAGGCCTCTTTTGTCAAAGCTTTCCGGAAAAAAAACCGCTGAAGAAAATATTAAATTTTTTATAACGTATGATAAAGATGAATTTATAAACGGCGTTTCATTGTCTTATTTCCCATGCAAGATTATTGAAATTGTAGATGTTTTCGACGCGCTGTACAGTAAGAAAAGCCTTCCGGTGGCTGAAGCCCTGAAAATCATGAAAAAAGAATATATTACGAAGAGTTTAAGAATTGATCCCATTTTGTTTAGAATTTTTATCGAGTACTGTGTTAAATGCGGTACTGCCACAGAGAAGGAAAAGGAAGAGATCGATTCGATTATTTTTTAAAGTAAAATTTTGTTACAAGTCATCTCAAAAATTTAGTAATGTATTCCAATTTCAACAAACAAAATATAATTTTGAGATGGCTTGTAATACATTGTTATGTTTGAAGATATGCTTTTGCATGATTTTATACACTCTTTAATATCCTGAAGATACCTTCCGATAATATTCCGGAAAACTGCACTTATTATTTACCTGGCCTTGCATGGCTAATGTGCCTGTTTTGCGCGCGGATTGCATTTGATAAAAATCGCTTGAAATATGAAATCTCGTTTATTATTATGTCCCATTCTAAATCGGCAAAATTCCTCTTCTCTGAAAATCAGAGTTGTTGCATAACTCAATATCACATACGAGAAGCCCGAGGAAATTCCTGTTATTTCTTTTACAACAAGTCTATTATTTAATCACGGAGCAAGCGTTAAATTGGAAAAACAATTGGAGCTGTATAGCGGTTCAGCCGGACTATGCCCGGCAGACGCGGCCGGTCAGGCTGAAAATTCTCCTGCTGTAAAATGCGAAGATGAAATAAGAAAGCTTGTTAAGAATCACGGCATTTCTTACAACACGGCCTTTGAATTAAAGATAGAAGCAAATGTGCTTAAGCTGGCATACACGAACAACAAACTGCTTTCGCTTTCCAATTCACGGACAAGGATACTCGCCCATCAGGTTGAATCCACTCACAGAGTGGTCAACTCGCTCAACCAGAGATTTCTGATGGCTGATGAGGTGGGCCTGGGCAAGACCATTGAAGCAGGCCTTGTAATTAAGGAGTTCGTATTCAGGTACGGATACAAAAGAATACTGATCGTTTGCCCGGCCTCGCTTGTTATGCAGTGGCAGAATGAGCTTCAGAGTAAATTTAACGAATCCTTTGCCATTATGGACAGGCATGCGTTAAAAAGATTGAGAAAGACAGCGGGGGAAAGTTCCAATCCGTGGCTTGTACACGATAAGCTTATCTGTTCTCTTGACTTCATTAAGAGCGTATCGCATAAAGAGGAACTGGCAAAGACCGGATGGGATGTTATTGTAATAGATGAAGCGCACCGGCTCAGAAGAGATGATCTTAAAACAACGCTCGCTTACAATGTTGCTGAAATACTTGCAGATACTACAAGGTCTTTTCTTCTTCTGACTGCAACCCCGTTCAGGGGAAAACTGGAGGAATTATATTATCTTATTTATCTTATTGATAGAAATTTATTAGGGCCGTTCCAGACTTTTTACAATACCTATTGCCTTGGCGACTGCGATTTGACAAGCCTTAGGCAGAGACTCTCTTCCGTGATAATCAGAAGAACGAAGAAGGAGATAGGGGGGTTTACCAGCAGGCACGCAAAGACAATAAGGTTTGAATTCTTTCCGGAGGAAAGAATTTTGTATGATGCGACAACTAACTATGTTATCGAGGAATACAACAGGGCAATGCAGACGGAGAACAGGGCTATAGGATTTGTGATGACTGTATTCCAGAAGCTTCTGGATTCATCCACGCAGGCTTTGCTTTCCGCGCTTGTAAAAAGAAAGGCGCATCTCTCATATCTTGCGGATCATAACAACGAAGAAATAATGAGAAATAAGCTTATAGAGAAAAGAGTACCGGAGTTTAATGATATCGACGATCCTGAAGACGTTGACGAAATATCTGACACTATTCAAAAGACATTGAATGAAATAAAAGAGGAAATAGTAATTCTGGATAATCTTATAAGACTTGCGCAGTCTGTGACAAGGAATAAGAAAGGTGAAAAGCTGCGCGAAATGATCCTGAAATTAAAGAAAGGCAAGTGTAAAAAGGTTCTCATCTTTACGCAGTTTCGCACTACGCAGGCTTATCTGAAGGATATTCTGGCAGACTTTAAAGTTGAGATATTCAACGGCTCTATGGATAAAGAAAAGAAAGAGGAGGCTATCCTTAATTTTAAAGAGAAAGCGGATATTCTGATCTCAACCGAGGCAGGCGGCGAGGGAAGGAACCTCCAGTTCTGCAATGTGCTTATAAACTACGATCTCCCATGGTCGCCCTTAAAGATAGAGCAGAGAATAGGAAGGATACACAGGTTCGGCCAGCCGGATGATGTTTATATTTATAATTTTTCCACCAAGGACACTGTGGCTGAGAGGATTCTTGCAGTTCTTACTAAAAAGCTGAAACTCTTTGAAGAATCAATAGGTACTCCGGATATATTACTCGGCCAGATCGAAGAGGAACTTAACCTGAGTTCCATATTCATGAAAATGGCTGCAGGCAGAGCCGGCACAAGAAAAGTGTATTCCGAGATCGACTCCAAGCTTAAGGCGGCAAGGGAAAGCTATGAGAAGCTTAACGAGCTTGCTATTGCGCAAAGAATGGATTTTAATTATGATGAATATTACAAAATAACACTTCAGGAAAGAGAATACTCAAATAAAAGGATCGAGACTTTTATTAACACCCTGCGGGAAAATGCATGCGTGGACAAATATTTGGGCAGAAAAGGCAGGTTAAGCAGATGCTACCCTGTAAAAGAGCTGCCTGACGGTACTAAGCCGATTAAAAAACAGGGAACCTTTGACAGCGACCGTGCTCTTGATAATGAAAACCTGGAGTTCCTTGCGTTCGGGAATCCAATTATCGACAGGCTTGTTAATCTCTGTCTTGAAAACGATTTCGGCGGTTATACCGGGATCAAAGCTATCAGATATAAAAAGAAATTATCAGGCATGATATTTTTTTATATTATAAATTTTAATTCGGTCTCCAGCCAGCAGGAAATAATTCCGGTCTTTATCCCTGCAGGAAAAACATTGGATGATGAAGAAATCCGCGAAGTGGAAATAAAGTCTCTGGAATTTCAGCCGGGCATGAGATTTAAATCAGAAAATTACAGGATGGAGATCGCGCGGATTGTAAAAAATGCTGATGCATGTTTCATTAGTGCAGGTGAAAGAATTATCAGAAAGGCGGATGAAAGGAGCAGGGAAATAAGCGACAGCCTGAACGGATCCGTTGAACCGGAGATTGAAAAGATAACAGATTCGTTCTGCAAAAAAATCAAGGAATATGAAGAGCAGCTTGAAAGACAGGTGTGCCAGATGAAATGGTATAATAAGGATATGAGAAGCGCGATAACAAGGACAAAGAATAAAATATCGAGGGAAATGATCCTAAAAGAAGACACGCTTGAAAGATACAGAAATTATCTTCAGGTCGGATATTCGATTAAAATGCTGAGCGCTGGTATCCTGATCGCTGAATGACCGAATACGTATTTTTATGCTGCCCGGCCAGGGCCTGAACCCAATGTCATTAAGTTAAGGCAGAATTCAAGTGATAGTATGCCTGCATGCCCTCAGTCAGGTGCAAACGAACATCCATGTTCGCACCTGACACCAGGACATACATGTCCTGCCCGGCCTGCGAAAGAGCGCTG
>JAFGSG010000103.1 GCA_016934735.1 Spirochaetota bacterium
AGTAAACACACCCTTAATAAAATGAATAAATGTCCCAAAACCATAATGGTGACTTATCCATCTTAAAAGGTCAAACGGCGCAAGTCTGATTAATGATGCCGATGAAATCGCAATAAATGAAGGTCTCCAGTTAGCCTGACTGATACCGGATTTCCTCTGAATAATAATCTGCAGTCTTCTGGTAAGCTGCGAAAATACGCCTCTTACCATATCGGTAAGCCCGTATTCCTCCTCCCTTCCGCGCTTAATACTCAGATAGATTACAATTATTGCAATAATAGAAAGAATTGCATAGATGGTTGACATCTGGAACATTATTATGAAACATGCAAAAGCTCCTATAAGAGAGAGATACCATCTGGATTTGAAAGTAGGCCTGTAAGAAGGATTTCCGGAAAAATGTTCCAGAAAACTCACAAGGCAAAGTGTCCCGTATGTTATCATAAAAAACATACTGATTATCTGGGCGACAACATCAACACTACCGGCAGAAACAAAGATAATAATTATTAACGCGGTTATCAGTGTTGCATTAAAAGGTTCATTGCTATCTCCCCTGCCCTTTGCTAAAAATTTATTAAATTTATCGAACCAGAAAATCCTGTCATTTGCAAGTGCCTGCATTGTCCTGGGTGCTATTAGAAGAGAACCGATTGCTGATGACAAAGTTGCAGCCGCAAGACCAATAGGAATTATTGGGCCCCAGAGAGCGATTCTGCACATTGCAAACTGGTCACCGGCAAGATCTTCAGGGCTGAGGCTATGTCCAAGCTTAAACGCTACCAGTACATATACTGCCATGCCCGTAAAAGTGGCTGTCAGTGTTCCGAGAGGTATGGACTTTCTAGGATTACGCAGATCTCCCGAAAGGCCGACCCCAGCGGTCATGCCCGTAAAAGCAGGAAAAAGTATCGCAAAAACAATAAAAAAGTCGTCATGATTCATTATTTTGTAAAAAAAGTCAACATTGCCCGAATATCCTGTTTTCCCAAGAAAAAACATAATTAATGATACTGTAAGTATTGCAGCTACAATCCAGAGTGCCTTTACTCCTATTGCAGCTCCCTTGTAAATAATAATAATAAGTAAAAGCAGAGTAACGGGTATGCTCAAATATACTACTGAAGGTTCGATTCCTGTAAGTTCGTTAATCAGAGGAAAAAGAGGCCTGAAAGCTTCGGAAAAAGCAATCATGTAAAATGCGACTGAGATAGCCTGGGAAAAATAAAGCGATATTCCTATAGTGCCTCCCAGCATGGGACCGAATGAGCGGCTTATCATGAAATATTCTCCGCCGCCCTCTACTTTCAGATTGGTCGCGATCTCCGCAATTGCCAGTGCCGTCGGTATTGTAATAAAATGACCTATAAGTATAATGATTAAAGTGCCGAATATTCCGGCATGTGCAACAGCATATCCGAATCTTAAAAAAAGTATCGCTCCGAGAATCGTGCATATTGCAGCAAGAAATACAGGTGCAGTACCGAAACCGTAGCCTTTAGCTGATCTCTGTGATGACACAAATTTTCTCCGAATAATTATAAAATAATAATTTTAAATTTTATATCATTGCTATAATCATTTTCCCTTTTGGAACGTAAATAAAGTTCTCTTCTTTATATTATGGATAAGATCAACATTTTAAAAAATTAATTTATTACTAATTTGAAATATACATCTGCAAAATTTAATGTCAATCTAAAGAATTTTAAAAAAGTGCTTCCCTTCTTAACATTATATCTTATTATAATATTATATTTTAAAATTTCCCTTAACATCTTTCTGGTTTTTAAACCAATTGATATTTTTTATTAAAAACAATCAGGCTTATTTATTATCAATAATAAACGAGGAACTAATATGAATGAAGCAATATTAAATCTCAATGGAAAAGACTTCACCCTGCCTACCATTGAAGGAACCGAAGGGGAAAAAGCAATCGATATCTCGTCATTAAGAAATATAAGCGGATATATTACTTTAGATCCCGGATATCAGAATACCGGATCCTGTCTGAGCGCAATCACGTTTATAGACGGAGAAAAAGGCATTCTCAGGTACAGAGGATACCCGATTGAAGAAATTGCGGAAAATGCGACTTTTACGGAAACATCATTTTTGCTTATCTACGGCCATCTCCCTAATGACGAAGAGCGAAAGGCTTTTTCCCTTAGACTTACTGAAGCTTCAATGATCCATAAAGATATGCTCCGTTTTTTTAAAGGATTTCCGGCAACGTCTCATCCTATGGCAATATTAAGCACAATGGTCAACGCATTGTCCGTATTTTACCCGTCTT
Organism: Spirochaetota bacterium; assembly: GCA_016934735.1. Classification (GTDB taxonomy): domain Bacteria; phylum Spirochaetota; class UBA4802; order UBA4802; family JAFGDQ01; genus JAFGSG01. The sequence continues at coordinate 2,300 of JAFGSG010000103.1, forward strand.
TCTATTCGGAAGATTTTATGAGCAATACATTTGATGAAATGGCAACTGTTCTCATTTCCAAGATACGAACTATCGCAGCTTATTCCTATAAACATTCGACAGGCGAGCCGTTCAGCTATCCAAAACACGATTTAAGATACTGCGGGAATTTTTTAAACATGATGTTTGACAGCCCTGTCAAACCGTATATTGTAGAACCAGAAGTAGAAAAAGCCCTGAATATACTCCTTGTCCTTCATGCAGATCATGAACAAAATTGCAGCACATCGACCGTAAGACTTGTAGGAAGCAGCATGGTCAATTTATATGCTTCCATATGCGCCGGTATTTGCGCTTTATGGGGGCCTCTTCACGGCGGAGCGAATCAGCATGTAATCGAAATGCTTGAAAACATACAAAACAAGGGATTATCGATCAGGCAGTGCATAGACCGTGCTAAGGACAAAAATAATAAATTCCGGCTTTTCGGTTTCGGCCACCGCGTTTATAAAAATTATGACCCGCGCGCAAAAATACTGAAAAAACAATGCAATATTATTTTTGAAAAATTTTCCATAAAAGAACCGCTTGTTGATATTGCATTAGAGCTTGAAGAAGCAGTCTCCAGAGACGATTATTTTACTGAACGCAAGCTCTTCCCTAATGTTGATTTTTACAGCGGAATTCTTTACCGAGCAATGGGAATACCTACAAATATGTATCCGGTAATGTTTGCCATAGGGAGAATGCCGGGCTGGATCGCTCAGTGGAAAGAAATGCACGATACCATACCTTTTAAAATAGGCAGGCCAAGACAGATTTACACAGGTAGCACGCTGCGAAATTACAGCGAAACGGAAAAAGAAAAAAAGTCGAGTTATTGATATTCCGAAAACATAAAAAATCAATTTATTATTACCTGATTATCATCTGATATAAAATAAAAACCCTCTTGACAAGAAAGCGAAAAAATCAATAAAAGTTTTATCTGTAATATATAATCAGGAATTGAAATTGAGTAAAACCACAAAACAAATATTCTTTAGTGCTCTCCTGCATAAATTTCCGGAAAATATACGCTCAGTAATTATAACATGCACTCTCAGTCTGGGCGCCGGTCTTTCCGCTGTCGGTTTTTTATTTTTAATAGACTTCATGTTCTCTCGCACATATTTAATATTCGCATCAAAATCCGTTTTTTACTTTGCAATAGCGAGTTTTTTACTCATTACAATTACCTCTCTTCTGGCAGGCTATTTATTAAATGTATTCAGCAGGGAATCCGCAGGCAGCGGAATCCCTCAGGTGAAAACCGCTTACTGGAAAGAATTGGGGCATATGCCCTTTAAACCTGTTCTGGTAAAATTTATAGCCGGCATTTTAAGTATAGGCGGCGGTAACAGCCTCGGCCGTGAAGGCCCCTCTGTTTACATCGGCAGCGGTGTATCATCCAATCTTGCAGGAGCTTTCGGTGCAGCGCCCCGCAAAAGAAGAAGCGCTGCACTTATCGGGGCATCGGCCGGTCTTGCCGCGGCATTCAATACGCCGCTCGCTGCCATAACCTTTGTCATTGAAGAAATTATAGGCGACTTAAACAACCGCTATCTCGGCCGTGTTGTCCTCTCCGCTGTAATAGGAGCTTTTACTGTTCATGCTCTTCTCGGCAGGCATCCCGCATTTTCCATTCCGTCAATCGAAAACATAAGCTGGCTCCATTATATAGTTGTGCCGATTGTTGCGCTTGCTGCCTCATTTGCAGGTGTAATTTTTCAACGTGCAACAGTCTCATGGAGAGACCGGATAAAAAAACAAAAGCAGATCCCGGTCTGGCTGCTTCCGGCAATCGGGGGTGTTATTACATGGATAATCGGCTTCAGTATATTCTGGGCTACAGGCAAAACAGGAATATTCGGCCTCGGGTATCAGGACCTTTCAGATGCTTTAAACAATAATATTGACTGGAAGATCGCCGGCCTTCTGGTTTTCGGAAAATTAGTGGCAACCATTGCCGGTTACAGTTTTGGAGGATGCGGCGGGATCTTTGCTCCATCGCTTTTCATAGGAGGATTAACCGGATATTTTTTCGGAGGGCTGGCAGGCTGCTGGCTTCCCCTGACGCCGGCCGACCATATCGTACTTGCCGCAGTCGGCATGAGCGCATGTCTCGGTGCTATTGTACGTGCTCCCCTTACATCAATGCTTATTGTATTTGAAATGACGCATCAGTTTTCACTGATACCCGGACTAATGATAGGTGCAATTATCAGTGAAACCATTGCTCATCGTGCAAATAAATTAAATTTTTACGATTCGCTGCTTGTTCATGATGGACATGAACTGCATAAAATACGTCCTCCCCTGGACATTCAGAGTTGGCAGAATCTGCCTATATCTGTTATTGCCAGCCCTAATACGGTAGGACTGCAGAATCTATCTGAAAAAGAAATGCGCAGAGTCCTGGATAGCTACCCTTTTAATGTCTTTCCCGTTTTTGCCGGTCAGAAAATAACAGGAATCGTTACACGCGGTCAGATACAGGATGCTCTTACTAATAACAGAACACCGCAGATGCAGGAAGCAGGAGTCTGTTTTGCAGACCAGACTGTCAAGGAAGTGGGGAATAAATTTGTCGAATCCGCAACCAGTGTATTAATCGTATACGACAGGGATACAAACGCCATAAAAGGAATTATTACCCTGCATGATCTGATCCGTGCCCAGGCCGCCATACGAAACTAAGAGCGCATCCCAGAATCATTTTGTAATTAATTGACTCGTATTATCCATTCAAAAAAATATATTAGATTTGTTTCTTAACTGAGTTATGAAACAAATCTAATAATTTACTCATCCCGGCTGACTTTTGACGAGCTAATTTATTATTCTATATTATAAGCTTAATAAGATTCAGAATCTCTCCATCCAGCAATCTGAAATCAGCAGATGTTTCACCATCGCCGATCTTAAAACCGAATGATCTTTCACCGAAATCTTTCATAGCGCGGAAACCGTCTTCGTCCGTATTGTCGTCGCCGGCAAATAAGAATGGATCGTCTTTGCTCCAGCCCGCGAATCTCTTTAACGCGATCTCGGAAAGAGCTGTTCCTTTTGTAAAATTTGTTCTGGGCTTTAATTCGATAACCATTTTGCCATTCTTAAGATCGACATCATGTTCCCCTGCAATTTCTTTAACCAGCGATCCCAATTCTTTAACTTTATCAGCATCAACTTTCCGGTAATGCACTGAAATGACAGGACCTTTATTCTCAATAATGCATCCTTTATATTTTGATTCAAGGCATAAAATTTTTTCATGAATCATAGAGGATTCATCCGACCATTTACGCAGCTGTTCCCTGCCCGCCCCGAATCCTTCAACCGATGATGTCATGCCGTGATTTCCGAAATAAATTATTGAAGGAATACGGATCATTTGTTCAAGCTCAGACAGCCTGCGTCCGCTTACTATAGCTATGACAGTATTATTATCCAGAGAAAGGTTTTCGAGAAGGCGGCGGAGTTCGCCAGGCATTGCGGCTTCGGCAGGAGAATCCGCAATGGGCGCAAGCGTTCCGTCAAAATCAAACGCAAGAATGCGGGGTTTCATCCTGAGTGAGTTAATGACCTTATCGGCAATGGAAGATGAAAAAAAGTATTCAGCCATAATGGTTATTCATACAAATTAAAGAAAAATAGGGCTGTCGAGCCTCTGAGACAGCTTGCTTACAGCATTTATCAGTCCCACATGACTGTAAGTCTGCGGAAAATTTCCCCACTGCGATCCGTCATATCCTCCATCCTCGCTCAGCAGTCCCAGATGGTTAGTGTAATTAATCAGATTTTCAATAATCATATAGGCTTTATCAATTTCCCCGGTCACAGTTAAAGCTTCCGCATACCAGAATCCGCATATAAGAAACGAATTTTTTGTTTTACCGATATCGTCCTTAAGATAACGGTAATACCTGCCTTTTTCGCTGAACAGTTCGTTTTCATGAGCCTCAAGATGTTTTTTTGCAATATCGCTTTTTGGATCAAGATATTTCATTGTTATCAGCTGAAGACTGCTTGCATCGAGAGCGCTTCCTCCCATAGACTGGCAATACGCTGCTTTTTTAACGCTGTAACATCCTTCCAGATATATCTTTGCTTTTTCCGCAAGCAAGCGCCCCTTTTGAATAAGTGCATCATCGTTTAAATAAAGTCCGATCTTTTCAGCAGCCCTAGCGCCGGCCCAGTGAAATATGTAGGTATTGCAATAATACTGGATCGTTTCGCTGAATTCCCACAGCCCTGAATCAGGCTGATCAATATATTCAGCTATTTTATCCGTAAGCCATTCAGTAATATGACGTGCAACCTTGTTATCGAAATAATTCAGTCTGTTGTCGACAAACAGCGGCAGAAGGCTTACCAGAACCTGCCCATATACGTCGTTCTGTACCTGCCTGATCGCGTTGTTTCCTATACGCACAGGCTTTTCTCCCATGTATCCTTCAAGAGGAAGAATCTGCTCTTCGGGAGCCGGTTCCCCGATGATCGAATATAGCGGTTTAATGCTCTTCGGCTCGGTTAAAATAATATTACGGATAAACTGAAAATACTTTTCCAGTTCCTCAAAATGTCCTATATTATTAAAGGCATTAAGCGTATAGTATGTGTCTCTCATCCAGCAGTACCTGTAGTCCCATGTACGCTCCGATCCCGGAAATTCAGGCAGACTTGTTGTGCCCGAAGCTATGATGCCGCCCGTATCCTCATACTGGTGAAGTTTTAAAATAAGCGCTGAACGAATCACCTGCTCCTGGAAAAGAAGAGGCGCTGTGGTCTGCTTAACCCAGTGAAACCAGTATCTGCTGGTTTTTATCAGGAAAGTTTCAACTGTTTCCGTAAGCGAAGCTTCAACTGGCACACCGTAGCTGAAAGCAAGATATTTAACTTCGGTAAGTGCGAAAGGTTTCTCATTAAGAATATACGAAATAGGAATATCCGTGGTTAACCTTACATGGCTCGAATAATTCATAAATCTGAGGTGGCTGTTGCCGGAAACTATTTCAGGGCGCATTTTCCCGTATTCGCCGACCGGATGGCATTTTACTACGATATAAGGATTACCGGATAAAAGTTCGATTTTACGGAACAGAGTTGTCGGGCGGAAGTAGCGGTCGTATTGATAAAAACGGGGCGCAAAATCTATTACCCTGAAATTTCCCTCATCAAGCGTGAACTCAGTTGCTAAAATATTGGTGTTTTTTAAATAATACTGTTTTGAGGCGTATTCTTTCTTATAAGGAGTAATGCTGAACTCGCCGCCGTTTTCCTTATCAAGAAGCGAACCGAAAATAAAACTGCTGTCAAACCTCGGAAGGCACATCCATTTAACATCAGCATTCATATCAATATATGCCAGCAAGGAACAATTGCCCACAACCCCTAAATTATACTTATGATCTGATCCCATAGCCGAATTTTACTTCACCCTGCTGTCAGTTCAAGTAAAAAATTTTAATGACGTTTATCATATCAGAAGAATAGTTTCTTGACACAACCATAATGGATTTTGTATTTCACTAATCAGCTTTAAACGTATTTTTATTTTTAATGGAGGATAACCGGATGGACGAACAGCAGATAACACCAAAATCCGAAATAGAATATTTAACACTCGTGTCTTACTTTCTGGAGCATTATAAAGATTTCAAGTCCGCATCAGATATCATGAATAAATTCGGGGATTATTTGACTGACGCAACCAATATGGAAAAATTCGCCCTTATGGATGAGCACATGCCGTCCCCGGAGGATTTCACACAGAAGGAGTATGGATACAGGGAATTAAAAGACCGAAGAGGTATGATGGACGTATCCTTTTATGAAGAAAAACTGATCAGCTTCAGCACTCAGATGTTTTTCGATGAATTAAGCACCGGCAATAAAGCTTCAGATTTTTTTGAATCAAATCTGCTTCCATTTATGAACAATAAATTAGGCGACAAAAATATTCATGTAGATAAATCAACAGGTAACTATTACTGCAGTAATTTTAACGGGTTGATGGTAACCTTTTCCCAATTAAAGAAACTACCGGGGGTTTCCGTAACAATTATCGAAAAAGCATTTTTTTAGAAGTATAATTTCAGCCTTTTGAGAAATTAAATTTTAAGAAGCCTGCAATATTGCTGTTTATTGTCTCTTCAGAATTTATCCCTGTCGGCTGGGCGGGGTGGATTGTCAACATGCAGGCCGGCTGATCATTTGATAGAATATCAGAATTCAGTCTTCATTATTCTGCTTCAGCCTTGACATGAACTGCCGTATAAAATTTATCATGGTTGTAAGGACAAGAGCGCTAAGTATAGTGTCAAGAATAAACGGAATATTAATGCCTGTTCCCTTGAAAATTCTAAGAATATCCACTTTATAACAGATAAAAAGAGATAGAAGAATCACTATTAAGTCCCTTGTGGCTTCAACAGACCTCAATGAAGACAGCTTCTTCAGAGTTGAGATCGAAAAAATTGCCATAACAGCAGCGTTCAATACTATAGAAATAATAAAAAGATTAACAATGTTCTGAAGTAAAATTTCACCTTTCATGTGCAGGCCTCCATTTTAACATAATATTCATCATACAAAATCCCTTCTGTTCCGGGCTATTTGCCGTAATCCTCATTTTTAAAGATCCATTAATTCATTTAGATTTTATATATAAACGCAAATAATATCAAGCATTTTTATTCTTTTTAATATTTGACTTAGAGCGCGTTCCAAAACCCTGCTTGAGAGATCATATATCTTCGGATATATCATAAATTTATTGACTTGCCGGATACAGCGTCTTTAATCAATTCATATTTCCGGATTATTTTTAAATAAAGTAGACTTTCTGCAAAACTAAGAAATAATGGGAAATTCCCTCCACCGCCGCAGGTGGGGGAGGGAATTTCTCCGGACTTCTCATATGTTATATTGAGTTATGCAACAACTCTAGTGTATTATAACAAAAAATTTTATGAATTTAAAAAAAATTATTTTATTTACCGCAGGCCTGTTGCTGATCGTGTCCGGTCTCGGACTTTTTCTAAACAGCCCGCCTGCAGATATGCATGACGATTCTTTTCTTGTAGAAAAAGGGGACTCTCTCAGCCGTACTGCTGTCAGGTTAAAAAACAAAAATTTAATAAACAGCAGCAGATTTTTTGTCTACCTCGCGCTTATTGAAGGCAGATCAAATGTTATAACAGGTAAATATAAAATATACAGCGGAATGTCATCAAGGGATATTATAAAAAAATTATCGAAAGGAGATATAATCAGACGCAAGGTTACAATACCGGAAAGTTTCAATCTTTATGAGACAGCGCAAAAGCTTGAGGAAAATAAAATTACAGAAGCGGACGAGTTTCTGGAATATTCCTTTGATACCTTATTCCTCATGTCCATTGGAATAAATCGCGACTCTGCCGAGGGCCTGCTGTTCCCGGATACTTACACCTTCGCTGAAAATCAGGATGCGAGAGATATTATAATTATTATGTATAATCACTTAAAAAAAGTATTAAATTCAATCGACTTGTCCAATCTAAATAAATACAGCCTGAACGCATACGAACTGTTAAAACTGGCATCACTTATAGAGAAAGAAGCGAAAGTTCAGTCTGAAAGAAAATATATATCCGCAGTATTTCATAACAGGTTAAGCAAACGAATGAAGCTTGACTGTGATCCTGGTGTAAGATATGGTATTAAAAAGTTCAGGAATAGATTATCATACAGCGATCTGAAATACGATACTCTTTATAATAGTTATCTGCATTCAGGACTGCCGCCTACTCCGATCTGTTCGCCAGGGAAAAATTCCATACTGGCCGCATTGAATCCTGCAAAAAGCGCTTACCTTTTTTTTGTTGCAAGAAATGACGGGTCTCACTATTTCTCAAAAACGCTCAGGGAACACAACAGAGCTGTAGACTTTTATCAGAAAGGGATTAACAATGGTTTCATTGACAGACAGAAATTATAAACCTGAAATTGTTTCCCCTGCCGGCAACCTGGAAAAGATGAAGCTGGCCGTGAAATACGGCGCTGACGCTGTTTATTTCGGCGGCAAGGAATTCAATCTCAGAGACCAGTCCGGGAACTTTTCATTCGAAGAAATAAAGGAAGGGCTGCGGATATGCCGGCATGCCGGAGTAAAGTCAATTTTTCTAATGAATTCATTTCTGCATGAAAAAGATATAGAGAACGCAAAAGAATACATAAAGCAAATCAGAGACTTTGCTTTTAATGCTGTCATGGTTTCGGATCCCGGCATGCTTATGCTTTTAAAGGAAGCGGGTATTAAGCCGGACATTCATCTCTCTACCCAGATGTCCACCCTGAACCGCATGTCCATCGGATTCTGGAAGGACGCTGGAATTAAGCGCATTGTGCTTGCAAGGGAAACAACGCTCGACGAGATTAAAAGCATACGGGAGCACACGGATGCGGAAATCGAGATATTCGCGCACGGAGCGCTTTGCGTATCGTACTCCGGAAGATGCCTTCTCTCGCGCTTTCTCTCCGGCAGAGACGCCAATCAGGGCAGCTGCGCTCATCCGTGCAGATGGAACTACGCCCTTGTAGAGGAAAAGCGCGCGGGCAGCCATCTGGAAATAATCGAGCATGCAGCGGGCACTGAAATATTATCCTCCAAGGATTTAAGCTTAATAAATGTTCTGCCGGACTATGTCAACGCTGGAGTAAATGCCTTTAAACTGGAAGGCCGGATGAAATCCCTTTACTATGCAGCGAACATAACCCGGATTTATAAACACGCGCTTCAGACAATAATAAATAAAAACGATTACAGTAAATTTTTACCGTTCTATACAGACGAGCTCGATCTCGTAAGCCACAGGCCGTATACGGGCGATCTCTTTAATGAGTTTAATAATCTGGAATTTAATGAAATACCGTATATTAAGAAAGTCCTGTTTCTTGGATATGCTATATCAGCCGGGAAAGACGAGACAGAAGCATATATTAAAACATTTAATCCTGTTTATCTTAACGAAGAAATCGACGCGATTTATCCTATAATTAATTCAAACATCAAAGACTGTAAAATAGCAGTGAAAGAGATAATCGATGAAGACAAAAACGAAACTGTTGAAATGGCAAGGCCTGATAAAATTTATCTTATAAGATTCAATAAAGCAATTGACAGCGATGCGATATTAAGAAGAAGATTAAAGATTGCGTGAAACCCTCCTCCCCCCTGCCGCCCCTCTGCTGTCGGGAGAGCTGGATTGGGAGTGATGTTATATTATATTATTTAACGGACAGACAAATGAATAAAACATATACAAAGCCCCCCGGAATAGAAGATATTTTTCCGGACAGAATTACAGCATGGAATTTTATTTTAAACACAGCGAAAGAGGTATGCGGCATTTATAATTTCAAGGAACTGATAATCCCGGTCTTTGAATATACGGATGTCTTCATAAGGGGCATAGGCACTGAAACCGACATTGTATCAAAAGAGATGTTCTCGTTTGAAGACCGCGGAGGCAGAAGCCTTACGCTCAGGCCCGAAGGCACTGCAGGCGCGGTAAGAGCCTACGTGGAAAACGGCGATTACAACCGGCTTTCGATTGCGAAATTTTTCTACTGCGGGCCCATGTTCAGGGCTGAAAGACCTCAGAAAGGCAGGCTGAGGCAGTTCAACCAGTTCGGCGCAGAGACATTCGGGAGCATAAATCCCTACTATGACTTTGAGGTCATCTCAATGATGGACGCTGTTGCGAAAAAGCTCGGCATTGAGAATTATGATCTTTTAATAAATTCCATCGGATGCCGGGAATGCCGCGTGAATTACATTAATGAATTAAAAAATTATTATGCGGGCAGGAAAGAAAGCCTTTGCGAAGATTGTAAAAAAAGAATAGACCGGAACCCGTTAAGACTGCTTGACTGTAAAAATGAAAAATGTCTTGAACTTAAAAACAAAGCTCCGGTAATTACATCATTCATCTGCAAAACCTGCGAAGATCATCATACTGCGCTTAAAAACTACCTCAACGGAAGTAATATCAGTTACACGGAAGACCCGCTCCTGGTGCGGGGACTCGACTATTACACAAAGACAACTTTTGAGTTCGTGAGCAAAGGGCTGGGCGGACAGAATGCGTTTGCGGCAGGCGGAAGATACGACAACCTGGTAGAGACATTCGGGGGCAGGCCAACGCCGGCTGTCGGTTTCGCTGCCGGAATAGAAAGAATAATGCTGCTCCTGGACAGCAATAAAATCAAACAGAAACAGCTTGACGCATTTCTTGTTTATTCAGGCGAAGCTGCCTTTAAAAAATCCATGGAGATTCTGAATAAATTAAGATCAAATAATTTCAGCGCTGACATGGACCCGGAGTTCAGCGGGTTTAAATCGCAGTTTAAAAAGGCAGACAGGGAAAACGCGAGGCTGACAATTATAATCGGAGAAGATGAGATCAATAACAATAATTTAACGGTAAAACACATGGAAAACGGCAGCCAGGAAAAAGTTGCCGAAGAAAGAATATTAGACTGTCTGCAAAAATAGATTGTATATATAAAAAATAAAATGGTTGCAATTTATACTGCGTGTCATTAAACTTTTTACTCAACAGGATAAACCTAACACTATGAAAGGCCTTGATTTAATAGATCCAAGGGAAAAGTTTAAATTCCTTGATGAAAAAACATCCAATGAACCTCATATATATGAGGTACTGAACGAGATACTGCTGTACCAGATGAATTCGCTCCCATCCGGAGAAAGGCCGCTCGCCACCATGGATGTGCTGAAGAAATCCGGAAAAATAAAAATCCCGTTCACGACCACCCGGGACAGGACAATAGAATACCTGGCCGATATACTGCTCAGGCGGTATCCGCATTTCATAAGACCGATTATTTCATTCGACTTCCATGTTGAGCCTTCGACAAAACAGATTGATATTTTAGAAACAACCGAGTACACAATTCTTCTGGATAACAAAGATTTCGAAGTCCTGCTTTCCATAAGAGATAAGAAATCCACTGATAACCTTATAGAACTGCTAAAGAAATACAGATTTTTCAATCTGTCTAAGCTTATTAAAAAGGCAGATGAGAAAGAAGAACTCTCAAGGATCATTAAAAAGCAATTGGATATAAATATATTCACATTTAAAAATTATAATATAGACAGCAATAAAATTGAATGGGCCGAGGATTTCTGTTTTCATGTAGATAATTACGAGCATGTAAAAGAATCGTTGAATTTAAATTCACTAAAAGAAATTATTTCAGCATATTCCGACTCCGTTAAAAAAGGATTAAACAAATTCGGCATTCTTAATTCCGAATTCAGCGACTACAGGGATACAAAGCTTGCTTATATTTTCAGCATTTTAACAGATGACCTTTCAACAACTCTTTCCGAGAAAGACCTTGTTGATGTAAAAAATCTTCAATCATTGATCTCATGCCTTAACAGAGTGGACAAGGTAATTGATCCTGTTCTGACAGTTAACGAAGATATTGTTAAACTTATCAGGGAGCATAAAATAACAACTGAGACGGAAATAAAAGCCACCCTTACGGAACTGGATTCAGGGATATTAAGTAAATGGGCAGGCCGGGAAAATCTTAAAACAAATAAAGTACTGGCCTTTAAATCAAACGAAGGAGAAATGTATTATATTGACGGTTTGACTTTTTTTGAAATGATCTCCGAACTGAATCAATTGATTTTATTCCAGACCGAAAAAATGAGTGAATTGTCTAATAATGAAAGACGCAAGGCAAACACCAGAATGGATATTCTTTACGGAGCATCCATGAATGTTTTTAAATCTTCTGAAAAAATAGAAGATTACATAAAAATTAATTCCGAAAAACTTCAAATACTGACAAAAATTTTAGAAGATTACTATAAATATAAAAATAAAGCCAAATCAGCTGAAAATTTAGCAAGCGCCCCGGGGCCGGTTAAGAAAAAGGAAAATATATTCAAAGTAATCATTAAAGCTTTTTTTGGATTTTTTGTTTCACTATTTAAATTCTATGCAAAAGGCGATGCACAGGAAGATTCAGATGAGATTGGGGATTACGGAACTGCTGCAGCAAAAAGAAAGTTATCGCATGAAACTTCAAAGATATACAACAAGACAATTAATATTAACGCACCGGTCATTCCTCTCTCGGATTTTATTGAGCTTATCCCGGAAAATGATTACCTTATAAACAGAATCATTAAAGATATGAGAGAGCATAATTTAAAAATCGTTGTTCCCATTTACAACGCGAGAAAAAACCTGTACCCCAAAAGAAGCCAGAAATTATTAATGTCTGATATGGAATATTTACTGATCTCGCCCGAAAGAGCAAAACAGCCGGAAACCATCAGGGCATTCACGGACTCGCTGGTAGGACAGAAGTTAAAGGATGAGATAATGCCGTCATCGGCAATCATTGCAATTGAAAAATATCTTTTAACTCTTTACCGCCAGAGAAAAGCATTTAAATAATCAGTCGAGCGCTTTGGATGCGGATTCGGAAGGCGGCGGAACCGTAGATCCGGCCGGTGCAGCTGACGGAACCTTCTTTGACGAACCACTGCTGTTAGATGAACCTTTTTTATAGTCATTCACATAAAAGCCGGAACCCTTGAAGATAATCCCTGCTCCTGCGCCTATAAGCTTTTTTACTTTGCCTCCGCATTTTATGCATTTCTCTATAGGGTCGTCTTTCATTGACTGAAACATTTCGAACCGGTGTTTGCATTCCGTACATTCATAATCGTAAGTAGGCATTCCTGAACTCCAGAAAAATAATATATTTTATGTTTTATTAATCTAATTTAATAAAAATTTGATTATCCGCCAAATTTTTTAGCGGAAATTTAAAAACACAATCTATGCTTATTTAAGTCAATTACTATTTAAATAAAATTTTTCAAATAAATCTCAAAACTATCTTAAGAATAAACCGGCAGTACAAATACAAAAGGGCGCTTTCGCGCCCTTTTGTTTACAGCTCTGTTTCTTAATAAAACAAAGCAGTATATTTCAAAAAATATTTTACTCTTCAATAGTGTCAACACTAGCTGCTGCACAATCATTAATTCTTAAAAGCCAGCTGCCCTCTTCAACATCAACAAACTTATTATACGGATTACCGCCGCAGGTCCATGTTACATTATGATTACCCGTCTCAACTTCCTTTTGTTCAGTATAGCCCTGATAAGCATAGGACCCAGCCCATGTTGCTCCTGCTCCTGAAATGTCTGCTATAGCTTCGTGTGTAGCAGTATTGTTATAAAAGCGGACATATGCTTTTTCGTCCTCCTCTTCTTCGGAACAGAACATGCCCCCCCCCGCGAGCAAAGCTGCGGCAGCTAAAAACACTAAAAATTTCTTCATATCGTACACCTCTTATTAATAATATTATATTTATAAAAATTATCGGCATTGAATATTGTCTACGTCAAGAAAAAATTTTTCAGTACATACAATACATTTTTTAAATCATGCGGGTATTTACACAAAAAAAAATAGGAAAATCTTCCAATAATTGATTGAAATATTTTTCGGTTTCTGTAAAAGGACAGAAAGCTTTGTAATAAATTTTTTAAAATATTACAAATAATTTCAAAAGGAGCGCTACATGAAAAAACTATATGCAATTCAAATTATAATTGTAATGATATTCGCAGGCTGTGCCTCAAGTTCAGTTTATGTTGACATTAGCCATTCAAGATACACACCGCGTTTCCAGTCAGATCAGTATTCAGCGTATAAGGACAAAAGTTTATTCCTTTCTTCCTTCGGCAACAACGCAAACAATACATCGGTTTTTTATTATTACAGCCCGGATTCGAAAATTAAATACGGCGAATACGCAATAGTATCGTATTACTGGTACTGCTTTTACAAGGCTTTTAACAGCATCGGGATGACTGTTTATAAAGATTCAGCGCCGAGTGATATTCCGGAATTTTATTTTGAGTTTGACCATTTAAGCGATCAGAAGATCAATTTCCAGGCAACTGTCACCAAAAGAATGAGAATAGTATATCAGAAAACATTTGAAATTACAATGCCTGCTCCCGAGTCCGTAGACAGGCCGTATCTTGAGCAAAGGGCATATCAAATGGTCGACAATATAATCACGGCTATTCTGAATGACCAGAATTTCAAAGCGGCATTATAGTATATTTATTGTAGCTGCTCAGCTATAATTAAATATTGCTAACGCGATGACATAATATTCATAAATTATACACGGAAAAAAGTTGGAGAACTATTCAGAGAAAAGCTATCACATAGAGACATTCGGCTGCCAGATGAACAAAAATGATTCTGAGCTCATCAGCCTTTCGCTCTCAAGGGCAGGTTATGCCGAATGCGCCTCTGCTAATGAAGCTGATATAATCGTGTTCAATACCTGCTCGGTGAGGCAGCACGCTGAGGACAGGGTAATATCCAGGATCGGTGCGCTAAAGAACAGGCGGAAAAACAAAAGCATTATCGTAATCGCCGGCTGCATGGCTCAGAGGATAGCAGAAAGCCTGACAGGACAAAATATTGCGGACATAGCAATAGGGCCTTACGAGTCCCCGCGCATCGGCGAAATTGTGGAGCAATATTTTTCCGGCAGGGATAAAACGGTATACAACTCGCAATTGCCGCAGGATTTCAATACGCGCATAGACCCCGGGCTCGCGGAAAAAAAGGACAGCCTTCCCTGGCACAAGTGGGTCACAATAACTCACGGATGCGAAAATTTCTGCTCATACTGCATTGTACCTTATGTGAGAGGCCCCCTTATTTCTTTTCCGTCCGATTCAATTATTGCATATATTAAAACACTCGCAAACTCCGGCACAAAAGAAATCACCCTTCTTGGCCAGAATGTAAACCAGTACGGAACAGGATGCGACATCCCGTTTTATAAACTCATGGAAAGAGCAGCCGGAATAAATGGCATTGAAAGAATTAACTTTTTAACATCCCACCCTAAAGACTTTGATGAAAACATTGTTTATGTCATAAGAGACAATAAAAATATTTCCAGGGCAGTTCATCTGCCCCTGCAGAGCGGATCAGACACAGTCCTTTCTGCAATGAACAGGAAATACGATACAAAGCATTATCTTGGAATTGTTGATAAAATCAATGCGGAACTGAAAACCTTTTCCTTATCCACGGATATTATTGTCGGTTTTCCTGGCGAGACGGAAAAAGATTTTACAGCCACGCTGGATATTGTAAAAAGAGTCAGGTTCGACGACGCTTTTATGTATGCATATTCCCCAAGGGAAGGCACTGCAGCCTTTAAACTGGAAGAATGCCTTTCAAGAGACATGAAAATCGAGAGGCTTAACAGGCTTATAGAGCTTCAAAGAGGAATATCCAGGGAAAAGCTTTCGGCAAGAATAAACATGAACGAAGAAATGATAGCTGAGAGAATAAGCAAAAAATCCGGAAATGAATTAATGGGCAAAACTTTTTTAAACCACCCTGTCATAATACCCGGCGTCAGGGACGATATAGGAAAAAAAATCAGGATCAGGATAACCGGATTAAAAGGCAATACCCTCTATGGCACAAAGACTGCGTAAACATATTAACTTCGCATCTGTTCTTTTACTCGCACTCGTACTTGCTGATAATACTGCATCTGCCGTCAATCCAAACCCGGATGAGGAATCCTATACAGAGATAAAACGTTTATTTGAATCAGACCGGAAAGAACAGCTTGTTAACGCATCAAAACAGTTTCTCAGAAAATACCCTAAAAGTAATTTAGTTGCAGATGTCAGATTCATTATGGCAGAAAGCGAAGCCGACCCGCAGAAAGCCGTTGCTCAATTTAAAATACTGGTCGATAAATACGCTTACTTTAAAAAGCGCGATCTTTCCCAGTACAGGATCTGCGAAATACTTTACCTTCAGTCGAAATGGAGCGATCTGAAACAGGAAGCTGAAAAGGGCATAAGGCTTTTTAAAAACAGCGGATATCTGACTAAATTCAAATTTTATCTCGCAAAAGCATTAATCCACCTGGAACAGTTTGAAGCTGCAAAAAAAGTCTGCATAGACATAACAAGAACCGACCACGGCTACAATAATCTGTCTGAAGCTCTTATACTACTGTCGTACATAAACAGAAGCATGTACGGCATTTCGAGAAGTTACCTGTACAGTTTAAGTGAAATAATCGCCGGATTCAGGAATTCAGAAAACATGCCGGCAGCCCTGTATCTTTTAGGAAGGTACTACAGGTCAAAAGGCGATTATGACAAGGCATATTCAGCATATTCGGATGTAGCTGCAAAATATCCGAGATCCCCGGAAGCCGAATTTTCCAGGAAAGAGCTCTCGGCAATTGCGCAGCACAATCCTTCTAAAACTGCCTACATACCGGACAAAGAAACAATTAAAAAGACGGATAGTATTGACATCCAGCCTGAGACCGATATGGAAGGAATGGAGGGCAGCGGGGAAAATAATTATTCAGAAAAGGCAATACAGTATTCCATCTCACTCGGGCCGTTCGATACCATACAAAACGCGAGGAACATAAAAAAACTGATTGATAAGGATTTTAACCCTGTTGAAATCGCTGAAGTCAGGAGCGGATTCTATATTTACGCAGGCAGGTACAGCGGCATTGACCCAGCGTTTAAAACAAAGGTAAGGCTGGCGGAAGAATTCGGAATCAACGGCTCCATTGTAAAAATCATTAAGGACGGAAATAAGATTTACGTATATGAAGAATGACAACCATGACCCGAAGATGACGCCCATGATGAAGCAGTATTTCTCCATCAAGAGAAATCACCCGGATGAAATTTTATTCTTCCGCCTGGGCGACTTTTACGAGATGTTCCTCGAGGACGCGAAGACAGCGTCAAAGATACTGGATATAGCGCTTACATCAAGGCAGGATGATGTGCCCATGTGCGGCATTCCCTATCACGCGGCAGAGAGCTATATAGCGCGCCTGATCAAAGCAGGCCTGCGCGTGGCCGTATGCGAGCAGATGGAAGCCGTGCCTTCGAACGGAACTATTGTAAAGCGCGAAGTAACCAGGATCATTACGCCCGGAACAATAGTTGAATCAAATCTGCTTCAATCCGACGACAACAATTTTCTCGCATCCATTGTGTTTAGTAAAGACAGGATAGGCCTTGCATTTGTCGATATATCCACGGGCGATTTTATTATATCATCCATTGACAAATCCATCAATGTTTTCAGGGGAGAGATCGCCAAGTACAATCCAAGGGAAGCGCTCATAAACACGAAAGATGACCCGGACTATTCTTTGTTTATCCGGCACATCGAAAACTCCGGCATCCCTGTAAACAGCATAAGCGAATGGTTTTATGACAAAGATTACTGCACTGACATCATCAGGGAGATATATAATCTTGCAGGCCTTGAGGGCCTGGGCATTTCATCCGATGCAGAAGCTGTGGAGATAAAAGCCGCAGGATCTATCCTGCAGTATCTTAAGGATACGCACAGGAAGACATTCGGACATTTAAAGCATCCGAAAAGGATTTCTTCGTCGAAATACATGGTGCTGGATGATGCAACAATTAAAAATCTCGAACTTGTGCTAAACAAGGATCAGTCAAGGAACAGGACCCTGTTCTCAGTGCTCGATTTTACCAAAACGGCAATGGGAAGAAGAACACTTGAAAGCAATCTCCTGCAGCCGCTTCTGCACCTTGAAGAGATAGAGAAAAGGCTCGATATAGTTCAATACTTCTTTGAACACACCGGCCTTACAAACAGCATCCTGTCAGAGCTTAAAAACATTCATGATATTGAACGGCTTATCTCGAGATTCGCTCTGTGGAAATCGTTCCCGCGCGATTATATCGCGCTCATGCAATCAATAAAAGCAGCGGACAGGATCAGGGATATTCTCAGGAACGAATCCTTCGCGCCGTTAAGCGCGCTTTCAGCCGATCTGCCGGACATGGCCTCGCTTTCGGAAAGAATCGAAAAGACCATCGAAGACGATCCGGCGATCTCGCCTGAACACGGGCGGGTCATCAAACCCGGATTTAACGCAGAGCTTGACCATTTATATAAATTAAAGAAGGACGCAAAGGCCTGGATTCTGGAATATCAGGAACAGGAAAAAAGCAAACTCGGCATTCCGACCCTGAAAATAAAATACAACAGGATACACGGCTACTTCATTGAAGTAAGCAAAGGTCAGACCTCCAAAGTACCGGACGATTATTTCAGGAAGCAGACTCTGGTAGGCTCGGAAAGATACACTACAAAAGAGCTTCAGGATTTCGAATCTGAAATACTTTCTTCAGCAGACAGGATCGTTGAGATAGAAAATTTCGAGATCGAAAGATTACTGGCGGAAGTCCTTGCGCAAAAGGACGGCCTGCAGGCCGCAGCAGCTGCAATAGGCGAAGCTGATTTTTACTGCTCGCTTGCGCTTTCCGCTGTTGAGAACAAATTCACGCGCCCGCATTTTAACAGCGAAGGCATATGCTCGGTCGAAGCCGGGAGGCACCCTGTTGTAGAGAAGTATTATACCAGCGAAGTATTTATACCAAACGATATAATGCTCGATAAATCCGAAAACATTATCAAGATCATCACAGGGCCCAACATGTCGGGCAAATCCACCTACATAAGAATGGCGGCCGTAATACAGCTTATGGCGCAGACAGGTTCGTTCGTGCCCGCAAAGGCATGCAGTCTTTCTCTTGTTGACAGAATATTCACGCGCATAGGAGCTTCGGACAATATTTCGCGCGGCGAATCCACTTTTCTTGTGGAGATGAACGAGACAGCCGTTATACTTAACAACGCCACAGACAGAAGCCTTATTATAATGGATGAGATAGGCAGAGGCACAAGCACATACGACGGGCTGTCCATTGCATGGGCTGTTGTTGAATACATCTTAAGATACCTGAAAGCAAAGACCCTCTTTGCCACCCATTATCATGAACTTACAAAACTGGACAGTAAAAAGGGAATAGTGAACTATAATGTCCTTGTAAAAGAAAAACTGAACGGCGTTGAATTCCTTCACAAAGTAGCTCCGGGAGCTGCGGACAAATCCTACGGCATTCACGTCGCAGGACTGGCAGGCATACCTAAAGAGATCACAGCTAACGCAAAGGCTATACTTGAAAAGCTGGAAAAGGCTTCCATGAAAAGTTCCTCCTCTCAGGCAAGCGTTAAAAAAAACATTGAGAAAGATAATGCCAGGGAGCAGCTGGATATGTTTAACGCGTCCAATCACCTGGTTATTCAGGCTATAAAAAACATCGATCCTGATAATATAACTCCGCTGGAAGCAATAAACGAGCTCAACAGGCTGAAGAAACTGATTGAATAACGCGATATTTTTGTTAAATAAAACTCCCGGATAATAATAAATTCAATAATTATTGTTATAAACAATCTGCATATAACTAAAAATGACCTGCTTATTGTTATAAATGAATCGCATATAACTAAAAATGACCTGCATATTGTTATAAATGAACCGCTTATAATTAAAAATAGTTTGCTTATAATCATAAATAAATCGCGCATAACTATAAATAGTCTGCTTATAATAATAAATGAATCGCGCATAACTAAAAATGATCAGCTTATTGTTATAAATGAACCGCTTATAATTAAAAATAGTCTGCTTATAATTATAAATAAATTGTTTATAACAATAAATGGTCCGAAAACAATAATAAATAAGCAGAAGGGGCTTATAATAGAAGAGCCGTGAAGATTAAAAAATATATGGTTTTAAAAATGAAAGCAGGCGCAGGAAAAAAACCGGCTAAAATGTAAGCTTTCCCTTTAAAGCAGGTGCATACATTCTTCCAATAGTAAGTGTTGTCTTTTCAGCATCCTTTAAAAAAGCCGCATATTGGCCGCCTATCAAGTACTGTACATGTGAAATATAGTTTAAGTTCACAATATACTGCTTATGAATCCTTATAAACAAATCGTCAGGCAGTTTCTGATTGATATCCTTTAAAGACTGCACTGTTTCAAAAACCTTTGTCCTTGTGTGAATAAAAGAATGTCTTCCCTGCGATGAAATGTAAATTATATCATTATACCCTATGAGGTAATGGTTGTCCCCTTCTTTAAATGAAAGGCCTAATTTTGTAAGTGAGTTGGAGTTTGAGTCTTTATTTCTTATAACTGATAAAGCTTTGTCCACAGCATTGTTAAATCTTTCCTGCGTAAACGGCTTTAACAGATAGTCGACCGCACCAAATTCAAATGCCTTAATAGCGAATGCATCGTATGCTGTGGTAAAAATTACATAGGGTGGATTTTTAAGCTTTTCCAGAACTTCAATACCTGTCATGAAGGGCATGTTAATATCGAGGAAAAGCAAGTCATATTCCTTTTCGCAAAGCTTGCTGTAAGCATCCTGGCCGTTTCTGGACCAGCCTTCCATTTTCAGTTCATTACGGCTGAAAACGAAATCCAGAAGCAGCTCTCTCGCTGGCGCTTCATCCTCCGCGATAAAAACAGTGAATATGTCGTCCTGCATTTTTCTTCTCCCATGAGCAGCTATCTAAAGTAAATTGCGGGCATACCCTCATCCGACTGTAAATTTAATTATTAGAGGTAAACATGATTATTATCTGACTTTTTTTATATCTTAAATAATCAACCGGTCAAGCAATATATTTTTAAAAGTACCGTTCATTACCTTCCATGTAGCGTTCATTACATTCCGCGTAGCATTCATTACATATCTGTTGACAATATAATATTTTTTAATAATATATAATTAAAATGGAATTACAATATGAATGATTATACTGTTTATTATCAAAAATTCGATCAGAGACTGAAAAAATGGGACTTTGAACTAAAAGTATTTAACTCGGAAGCTCAGGCAAAAAAATTCGGAGCGGAAATCCTTAAATTGTATCCGAATAATGAAGTTATAATTAAAAGCAAAGAATATAAAATAATCTACGAAAATGACAGGCCGGCAAAAAAATATATAGGCAAAGAAAAATTTATCGTTAAATCTACATCCGAAAGCCATACAAGGCTGCTGCAGGAAGTTTTCCCATCACAGCACGTTGCAGGAGTACGTTAGAAACAACGCTGCAGCCTGTTCAGACTGAAAAAAACACCAAACAAGCAGGAGCAATTAAGTAAATAATCCTCTGCCCGCAAACCAGGCTTTCAGCTCTTATAAACAAAAACTTGCAGGAAACTGAATTTCAAAAAGCCGTTTCATTGCTTTTTATAGTTATAATTTTTTCAGGATTTGTGCGTGCCTGCAGGGCAGGGAGAAAACTGCTAAAAACGAATACCCGCAAGACATGAATACCTTAGAGTTTTAAAATCGTAAGTTTTATAATTAATTAAATAGTAATCAGCATATGCCTCAATAAAAAAACGGGAATAAATTCTGCACTCAACTGAAAGGCCTGCTTTATAATAATATGCATAGGTCGAATCGCTTCCTTTTTCCGTTAAATTCCATGCAGGGTCGTATTTTTTATAATCCAGAATAGTGTAAGCCAGCCCGCCTCCTCCTCTGAGCGCAAAATTCAAAGGAAAGTCAAAATTTGTCATTACGAAAACGTTCATCCCGCTGATAATACTTGTCATGTCGCTTTCAACCCTGTTGAACTCTTTTTTACCGCTGAATTTCACATAATTACTCTCAATATCCATTCCGGTATATTTCATAAATTTCAAAAAAGACGGGAAATTAACCCTGCGGAAAGCGTATGCAATATCAAGTGAATAGGCATTAAAAGTATCTTTATAATACTCATCCCAATCCGGCTGAATATCAAAATAGGAGGCTCCTATACCTATCTTAAAGGCGAAAACAGACGTTCCGGTTATTTCCGGTTCTTTTACTGTTTCTTTCCCGTTTTCTTTTCCAGGCTGTTCCAACAAAGGTTTCTCAATTACCAGATCTGCCCAGTCCGACCAGCTGCCGAGTTTGCCGAATTTATTTACAGAACCTATCCTTATTCTGTAAGTATCAGGCTGAAGTTCTACTATTAAGTTATTAGAGTCTGCATCCTTGCTGATGATTGTGTTCCCCTGCAAGTCCTTAATTAAGATCTTATAACTTACGGCGCCACCCACCTCTTCCCAGCTGATTTTTATTTTTCTTTCTTCAGATGATACTTCGGATTGATTTATCTGGGCGATAATATCCGGCCGGAATAAGAAACAAAAAACGGAAACCATTACAATATATTTTAGTTTATTCATCGCGATTGGTTTTATAAATTTTCGACCTTCAGTGATTTTACATCAACTTTATTTACCGGCCCGAGGGTAATTTTAAAATTGCTTTTCACTAACGGACTTTTTCTCAATACCTCTTTTTTATCTGTTGAAATCTCATAAGCCTGCAAAGTCCAGGAAAAAGAACTTTCGTCCAGTTTATTCAGATCTGTTATTTTACAGCTTAATCCCTTCTCTTCAATTTCCGCAATTTTATATTCTTTTCCTTTTTTCCTCTGGTAGACCGAAATCCTGTAAAGATTTGCTCCCGCCACTTTACTCCAGCTTAATGACAGAATATCTTTATCGCTCATATTAACCGTATACCCGTTCTTTGGAGAAACGATAACAGGCGCGGTAAGATTGTTTTGCACAGTAAAAAAATGAGCTTCGGAATCCGCCATAATGGAATCATCATCATCAACTACCACGACCCTCCAGTAATACGAACCGGGTTCAATCCGCATTATGGTGTCATTCGAAGAATATTTTAAAATGCTCTCTTTATACTGCGGAGAAAAATCTTTCGAAGCAGAAACCTGGACTTTGTAATGCCCTTTGATTTCGCTGGCCAGCCATGAGAAACGCACAGAAGCTGTCTTTTGGCTATCTCCGACCGGCAGTACGGCATTGTCTGAAGGCAGAACAAGTTTAACTTCTTCCGTATCAATTATTCCGAATATCCTTGCCCTCGAAAAATCGGTTGACTCATCAGCGCCAAGTTTACCTGCTACCCTCCAGTAATAAGTTCCATTAGGCAGGTTCTTTTCCAGCTGTAAAAAATTAACTTTGCTTGCACCGGAAAATACAATATCTTTAAATCCTTCATCCTTTGAAACAAAAAAATCGTATTCGCGGATATCGGGAATATTTTTCCATGTAAATGTGACATTCTGCTTCTCCAGAACTTTCCGGCTGAACTTCTTTGCATTTTCCGGATACACCAATTCAGGCGCAGCAGTAAGTTCCTTTTCCTTTATGTTGAGTTCAAAAATATTGCTTGGACTGGTTCCAGCAATATTCTTCAATCCGGTATTCTTTTCAACTCTCCAGTAATAAACCCCCTTGCCTAATGAATCCAGTACAATGTTATTTTGAGGCGTATCGAATGTCCTTATAACATTGCTCATTAAAGGATCAGATGCCAGAACAAGCCTGTAGCTTAAAGCAATTTCGCTTTTCGTCCATTTAAAGAAAATTATCGGAGGGGTGCTTCTATAAGTTATTGTCTCCCTTTCGGCAGGTGAAATCAATTTAATAGGTTCATCCCACAGAACAGTAAATCTTCTGGACTCACTGTACTCCTCTTCCTTCGTAATCTTCTGAACAGCCCTTACCCTCCAGTAATAAATGCCTTTCTCAAGTTCAAGCGATATTGCTGTCCCGTTTACTTCTTTCTTCTGCAGGATATTTGCGAATGCTTCATCTTTAGAAAGCTCAAAGAAAACCGAGTACTCTCCTTTAACAGCGAGCCATGAAAAATCCATTTGCTTTTTTTCTGATGGCGTATGATGATAACTGTCCGCAGACGGGCTTACCAGCTTCACAGTAAGGTCATACCTGGTTACATCGCCGGAATCCTTTGCCAGAACAAGCGCCTGATCGGTTCCTATATTCGTCACTCCCTTGCCGGTGTCTATGCCGGCTCCTCCCTTTAATACGGAAAAATTAAGGTCGCCCGCTTTATTCTGCGATAATTTCACATCGCCCTTATCGACTGAAATACTGGCATTGCCGGACTTTATATTTAACTTTTTAAGGTCTCCCTCCGTCCCTTCCCTGCTGGCAATAATTGATCCCTGATTAAACTGAATATCAATCTGGTTTTTATCCAGCACAAGAAGAATCATGCTGTTTTCATTCAGCTTGATTTCAGTGCCGTCATTAAGGCGAAGCGAAGCTTCCGATTGGTCGGATGTCCTGATTGAATCATAATTATAAAGAGGCACTTCATCTTCCACACCTTCCCAAATGACCTGGCCCGCATACTTTCTCTCAGCGGTTTTTCTTTTGTGAACCACTGTCCCGATCAATTCATTAGTGCCTGCCTGTACCTTTGCCGTTATGTCCCTGTAATAAAGGAATGCAAAGACTGCAATAACCGCCGTACCAATGCCGACCACTAAAAAATCACTGCGTGAGAATCTCATATTTAACTTCTTCTTCTATAAAATGTTGTTCTTTTTGTTCCGCTTGTTCTTTTCCCTGTAAATCTTCTTTACGGCGCCTGAACGGCATTTCTTCTGTACCGAGAATATCTCTTAATTCCTTTATATTCCCGACTCTGTCCGGATCGTCCAGCCTGCCGATAACAGCATATATCTGCTGCGGCTCATCCTTTCCTTTTACCAGTATGGGCGACATTTTTTCAACAGCGAATATATCTTTGACAAGCTCGTAGGAATCATCGCTGATTATAATGTCGGTACCGAAAGGCTTGTTGAGAGCTTCAATCCTGGAGGCAAGATTAACAGCATCGCCTATAACCGTTATCTCCATTCTGTCCTCTGAGCCTATCTGGCCTGCAAGTACTGGCCCTGTATTAATACCGCAGCCCATTTTTATCAAAGGTTTCTTCTTGTCTGCCCTATCCCTGTTAAATTCAAGAAGAGCTTTTCTCATCATTAAAGCGCTATTAATCGCATTTTCAGTATCATTCCCTCTTGAAATAAGAATGCCCCATTCAGCCATTATCGCGTCGCCGATAAACTTGTCAACGATTCCGCCGGTTCTGTCAATACACTCAACCATTCTGGTTAAGTAAGCATTTAAAAATTCCACGACTTCCTCCGGTTCAAGATCTTCAGATATTGAAGTAAAGTCGCGTATATCCGTAAACATTATGGCGACATTCTTTCTTTCGCCTCCGAGTTTGAGCTCATCGCTTTTAGTCAGCCTTTCAACCAGCTCCGGGTTCACGAATTTACCGAAAGTTGTTTTTATCTTTTCACGCTCTTCAAGGCCTTTGCCCATTTCAACAAAAGCGCTCGTCAGCTCGCCTATTTCATCGTGCGACGCAGGACGTATTTTTACGTCATAATCCCCGTTCTTGATCTTTTTCGTCGCCCCAAGAAGCAGCAGAATAGGCCTTGTGAGTTTTTTTCCGAAAAAATAAATAATAATAATTACAGTGCTCAGCACAATTACCGTTAAATAAATATTTCTCATCTGCTGATTATAGACTTCCTTATATGCTACATTTTCCTCTACTGTAGCTATAATGCCGCAGCCGCCTATCCCGATTTTATTGAATGAACCCAGATGATATTGTCCGTTCTCGTCTTTATATCTCTGCTGTTCATTAAACTGGGTGCTTGTTATCATCTGCTTTACTATCGGAACATTGATATAATTGCCCCCACCGACTACTATTCTGCTGTCGGAATGGGCAAGTATATCCCCTTTGCTATTGATCATATATGTTTTGGTTTCGGTAGCGCTGCGGAATGCCTCCATAAATCTGTCAAGTTTAACATAGCTGACAAGGATAAACTGAACGCCGCCTTTTACATCTTTATTAAACGGCTGGCTTATTCCTATAACAGGTATGCCGAATCCCTGGGATACATTGTGAACTACAATTTCCCCTGTAAAGGATTCGTAAAATATATTACCGATTGTTTTGTGTACAGATTCAACATCATTCGCACTTATCCGGCTTCCTGCCATAAGGGGGCTGTTATAAACGTTTTTAATAAAATTCAACGAATTATTATTTGATAAGGCAGCAATGCCGAAAAAAATAAAATCCCTGTCGTTGTTAAATATGAGTTTTGAATAGTTCTCGAATTCTTTTGCGCTGATATTCTGCATTATTGCGTTCGCGATTAATTTTGATTTTTCTATAACCGCATTAAAATCGGACTTAACCTTAAGACCAATAACCTGGGAAACGTATAGATTGTTCTCCTGCACCCTTATTGTGTTATCTCTTTTAAAAAAATATGTAGCCAGGAGAATCATACCTGATAGAGAAATGATTATTATTACGGATGTTATACTGATTAATTTAAACCTTACAGATGAATAAAACCTTGCTTTGCCCTTTAATTTAAACTCTTTGTATTCTTCTTCATCTTTTTCCTTCTCTTCCGGGACAGGCAGGGATATTTGTTCTTCCGGTTCCGCAAATACTTCTGCAGCAGCTTTTGTTTCAGCTTTCTGATCTGCCTTTTGTTTTTTATGCTTCTTTTTATCTTTTTCTTCCTGAAGCCGGCTGTCGGATATTATTTCTTTTTTGGATATTTGCGCAACACTTTCCTGAATTTTCTCTTCTATTACTTCCCCTTCATCATCAGGCCGGAAAATATATTTTTCAGGTTCAAAAATATTATCCGGTTCCGGAGAACCGATACCAAGATAATTCTGAAATTCACGCGCAAACCCGATCTCTTCCTTTTCCCGCAATAAAGTGTCATTAATTGCCCGTACCTTTTCCAGCGAATCTTTCACGGTTCTGCCGGAATAAATATAAAAACATGCTAAAACGGCTCCCGCTACACTTCTGCCGAACGATACAATTAAACAGCTGCCTTTTCTGAAGCTCGCATTTATATCCTCAACAGCATTTTTTACAAAAATAAAATGGTCCGGATCCAGACTTTCGATATTATTGCTTTTAACAATAAACCCGCTCTCTTCGTATAATTTCACCAGAGCCATATATGGTTCCAGTGCAACCTCTTCGGAAGTGATTATAAAAACTGTTTTAACATTATTCTCTTTGAGCTTTTCAAATTTTTTTGTGTAGGCGGCGCTGCCGGAAGACACAACAGCATTTCCGTGAAAATGATCGAACAAAAGTTTACTTTTAATCGCAGATGCCATATTTTTTCTTCTATAAATATAATATGCAGGCAAATAATTCTCTCTTATTATAATCGAAAAAAACAAAGATTAACATTACATTATAAATATATAATAATTTTTTTTTGTTGCAAGAAAAGAAATAAAAAAGCCCCCCCCCCTTCCTTTCCATTTGGCAGCTCTTTCCAGTTAATAAAAATTAACTTGACAGGATTGCCTCTTAAAAGAAAATTTTCCAAAAATATTAAATATTCACGCATATTAACGATATTTGATATATAAATTTTTCTATTTTATATTATCTTTCTTTTTCTTAAAATACAATAAATTGAGGTAATCGCCATGGCGCTTAATCCATTAGTAGATTCAAGGGATGTAAGATTTACTCTTTTTGAAATGCTCGAAGCGGATAAACTGGTCAAGTATCCGCAGTTTTCGGATCACGATAAAGATATTTTTGAGGACGTTCTTAATCTCGCAGAAAGACTGGCTATCGATACTTTCTACCCGGCCAACGCGGAAGGAGACAAGGAAGGAGGCGCGAAATACGACCCGGATACATGTTCAGTTAAAACACCGGAAGTAATAAAAAATGCGTGGAATGCTTATGTTGAAGCAGGATTCACCAACATGAGAGTTGAAACAGAATACGGCGGGATGGGCATACCTGAAATAGTTACAAATGCCTGCAGTGAATACTTTCAGGCGGCTAATTTCAGCATACTGATGTATGCAAACCTGATTTCAGGCGCATCATATCTCATTAATAAATTCGGGACCGATGAACAGAGAAAACTTTATGCGCAGAAAATGACAGCCGGCGAATGGGGCGGCTCAATGTCGCTTACGGAACCCGAAGCCGGGTCCGACCTTAACAACACCAAGACCAAAGCAGTAAAACAAAGCGATGGAACCTATTTGATTACAGGGCAGAAAATGTTCATTACCGGCGGGGAGCATGACCTTACAGACAACATTATACATATTGTGCTCGCAATAATAGAAGGGCATCCTAAAGGCACAAAAGGCATTTCGACATTCATCGTACCAAAGTATCTCGTGAATCCCGACGGCTCAAAAGGTGCAAGAAACGATGTTGTGTGCTCCGGCATTGAACATAAAATGGGAATAAAAAGCAGTGTAACAGCTTCTATCAATTTCGGAGATAACGGAAAATGCGTAGGCTATCTTATCGGAAAAGAAATGGAAGGAATGAAAATAATGTTCTATATGATGAACTCATCGCGTATTGAAGTCGGTTTCCACGCGCTCGGCCCGTCAAGCGCTGCCTACATGCATGCGATAACTTATGCAAGGAACAGGAAGCAGGGATCACACTTTAAATCGAAAGGCGCAAATGCTCCCATGGTGTCAATCATTGAACATCCCGACGTGCAGAGAATGCTGTTATGGATGAAATCGCATGTTGAAGGAATGCGCATGCTCGCCTACTTCCTGTCCAGATCGCTGGATCTTTCAAGAGTGGAAAAAGGCGATGAGGCAAAGACAAACCTGGCTCTGCTCGATCTTTTAACGCCGATCCACAAAGCAGGCATTTCGGATCATTCATGGCTTGTAACAGCAGAAGCTATACAGGTATACGGCGGATACGGTTATTCTTCCGACTATCCCGTTGAACAGTTCGCGCGTGACGCAAAAGTAAATACCGTTTTTGAAGGTACGAACGGGATCCAATCAATAGATTTAACCTTCAGAAAAATTCTAAATAACAAAGAGCAGTATAATTATAAAATCTGGAAGGAAAGGGTAAGCGAAACACTCTCAAAAGCCAGAGGAATTGTTGATGATAAATATATCGGGGCTGTCGGGCGCGGGATGGAAAAACTGGATGATGTTATTAAATTCTTTCAGGAGGCATTAAAAGCGGGCAAGGAAGAACTTGTTTACATGAGCGCGACTCCCTTTCAGCAGTCAATGTATATAGTAGTTCTTTCTTGGCTTCATTTATGGAGCCTTACTCTCACTGTTCCGAAGTTTAAGGCTCTTGCCGGGAACGCAAAAGGCGATGAACTGCAAAAGCTTATTAACAGCAATAGCGAAGCAGCATACTATTATGGAAAAAACCTTTCGTCCCAATATTTTATCGGGACCGAAATTCCGAAAGTTATAGGGAAAATCGAATCAATTGTCGGCGGCGAGGACGCAGTTATAAAAACTTCGCCGGCTGTATTTACCGGAGCGCTGGAGGAATAGAACTTCCCGGCAATCCTGACAATTACTGTATATTAGAAAGTAAAATCCCGCCTTCGAATTCGCTGCGCGGGATTTTATTTCCCGTATTTCCCGGCAAGGTGAGTAACCTGTGCCCGCAGATTGATCATATACGGAATTTCAGGCTGTTTAACGCCTTCTATTGTATCGTAGTCCTCTGCTTTCACTCTGCCTGTTACCCGTTCTATAGAATTCTGTTCCTCATCGAAAAGCCTGAATATCTTTTCCCTAAACAGCTCAGTTTCGCGCAGAGAATCCGCAAGAAAAGCTGCAATCTCCTCCCTGCCGGTGAAAACAAGACGATGGCCCTGGCACAAAACTTCTGCCGGGATCTTTGCGATGCGTTCAAGCGAAGCAATATAGGCATCATAATCCGCGAGAAATTCCGGTATTATTTTTCCGTTGCTGTCAAGGCAGCCTGAAGCTTCAGATGCTATAAGGATTTTCCTCTCAGGCAGATAATAGCTCGTGTGGTCGCGCGTATGCCCCGGAGTTGCGATCACTTCGACGACGTCACCTCCGTCTAACTTAATAACCTGCCCGTCATGCACTATCATATCAACCGGAAAAGGACGGAAATCATCATGCAAAATATGAGAAGGTTGTATCAATGGATCAGAACCAATGCTCTCTTCCTCGTTCCTGTTTAATTCTACCATTAGTTTTAGCGCATTCTCTTTCGAAAGGATTTCCCTCGATTTTTCGGAACAGGCGGCGATAAGCGACGGGAATCTTTCCTTTAAATAGCTGATCCCTCCGCAATGATCCCAATGCATATGCGTTATAAAAAGAATATGCGGCTGCCGTTCGCCGAGAATGAATCTTATCGCCTCTGCATACAGCTTTCCGGCAGGAGTAATGCCTCCTTCGAAGAGTACAGGCTGTTTTCCATCAAGCAGGTAAGAAGGGTACTTTGAGTTTCCAACAACGTAAAAATTGTCTGTTACCTTGCCCGTGCTGTCAAAAATCATCGCATTGTCCTTTAATGAATAATGAGATCCATAATAAATTAATAATTCTGCTGAATCAAATAATAAATCAGCCGGAATTTTATTTTTTAAATTTTATTTTCCCAGCCTGATGTGAAAATAAAATTTCAAGTTACACAAAATCTCAGATTTTGCATTAAGCCGTTTATTATTCCCTTAGTATTTTAAATAAAGCACTTTACCGTTCCTGCCGATTATAAAGAAAAAGGATATTATGTAACACCGGAATTCCGTGCATTGTCCGAGTACTTGTCACTGAGCACTCCGATTTTTATTTCCATATTTTGTAAAATATTTTATACTTGAAATTTGATTTCAAATTAAATATACTATTTGCCATGTCAGATCTAATACTAAATATGACTGTTCCTCATTTCATTGTTCCCTTTATATGTACAGGCGCGCTATTCATAAGTTTATGTCTTTTCATTTATATCTATCTCCGTTTTGGCGACAGGATATATCTTATAATGGTTATTAATGGATTATTCGCCCTGATCTTTGTCTCCAGCGATCTTATAATAACTGCTTTTGGTGAAATGTTAAACCACGTACACACCGGCATGCAGTTTCACCGCATTGAGCAGTTAGCAGTTGCATTTTTCCTGTTTACACTTCCCATGATAATTTATGGTCTTCTAAGGCTTAACAAAACATGGCAAAAAATTAATAAAATCATAGCAATTACCGGCTTAAGTATCGCATTCGTTATGCTGTTTTCAGCATTTATTTTTCCGGATTCTTTTATTTCACAGACAACATTTCAGAAAACCGGTCAAAATATCACATGGAACATCGCACGGGGCGAAGAAGGAATTTTATATATTATAAGGGATATCCTGCTGGGCATACTGATGCTATACAGCTTTGTCTGTGTTATTTCTGATATAATTCAGAACAAGGATTATAAAAGAGTTATTTTCCTTCTTACAGGGCTTATACTTGTATTTCTGGGAGGAATAGATGATACCTTATATGTATATACCGGTAAGTATATTGGCATATTCTCAAATATATTCTATTCGCGTTTCTCTGCCGGACTTACCCTTTTTACTCTGGCAGTCATGTCCGGTGTATTAAGCCAGTTTATTGATGAAGTAAAAAACGTAGAAACAGCATATAAAGATAAAAATAATGCTTACAGAACATTAGGGAAAAGTACGGAGCGCTTCAAGCAACTGGCGGAAAATATCAATGAAGTATTTCTTATTTATGATTACGACAACGAAGTTTTTTTATATATTAGCCCTGCATATGAAACCATATGGGAACAGACCCGGGTAAATTTATATGCTTCCCCCAACATGTGGATGGATATGGTAATCACCGAGGACAGGGAGATTGTCAGTTCTGCAATTGGAGATGGAAAAATCAGAGACAGATATGACATCGAATACAGAATAATACGTCCGGATAAATCGGTAAGATGGATAAGAGACAGAGGTTTCCCGGTCATGGACGATGACGGCGAACCGTACCGAATGGTAAGGACGCAGGAGGATATAACCGACAGAAAAAAAAGCGAGGAGAGGCTTATATATCTTGCGTTTTATGATGAACTAACCGGGCTTTTAAACAGACGCTCATTCTTTGAGCGGCTGAACGATGTTATTGATAAATCCATGCGTGAAAAAAACGTAATCAGAGCCTTACTTCTGATCGATCTTGACGGATTTAAAATAATAAACAATACATTCGGCCATGATTTCGGGGATAAAATTTTAAAAATTGTATCCGAGAGGCTAACTCTCTGTCTCAGGGAAACAGATTATTCTTTCCGACTCTCGGGAAATGAATTCGCTGTCATACTTAAAAATATAAATATAGATATTGATGCGTCCATTGTAGCGAAAAAAATTATAAACGAAGTATCTATGCCCTATATCCATGACAAAAGAGAAGTTTTTATTAATTGCAGTATTGGCATAAGCATTTACCCTAAAGACAGCAACGAGGCTGATGCACTGATTAAGAACGCGTACCTTGCACTTAATGAAGCGAAGAAAGACAGAAATATCTACAGATTCTTTAATGATGAAATGAATATCAGGGCACTGGAAAGGCTCACAATCGAAAACAACCTAAGGCATGCAGCTTCAAAATCCGAATTTTCAGTTCATTACCAGCCGTTTGTAAACGCTAAAGGAAAAATCACAGGGATGGAAGCTCTTATAAGATGGCATAATCCGGCAATGGGGCATGTTTTCCCGGACAAATTCATCCCCATTGCCGAATCTACGGGACAAATAATATCAGTCGGGGAATGGGTGCTTCGCTCAGCCTGCAGACAGGTTAAAAAATGGCAGGAATCCGGATATAACGGATTGCGTGTTGCCGTCAATATTTCAGCGGTACAGCTTATGGATAAAAAATTTGTTGAGAGGGTTGCGGCTGTGCTGGAAGAAACAAATCTTGATCCAAACTGCCTGGAGCTTGAAATAACCGAAAGCAGTGTGATGAAAAATCCGGATGATGCGATTATTAAAATAAACAAGCTCCATGATATGGGAGTATTCCTTTCCATTGATGATTTCGGGGTGGATTATTCATCCTTAAGCTACATTAAACGTTTTAAAATAAAGCGCCTCAAGTTAGATAGATCCTTTATAATGGACATCATTATTGATAATATTACAGCCGAAATAATTAAAGCGGTCATAGGAATGGCACATAATCTGAATATTAATGTCATTGCCGAAGGAGTAGAAACAAGCGAGCAGAAAGAATTTCTGGAATTATTAAAATGCGATGAAATGCAGGGCTATATATACAGTCATCCTTTGCCGGCTGTCGATTTTGAAAAGCTGTTGAAAGACGGAGGGCATGTTTATGCGAACCAAAATTACATAGTGTAATTATTCCGGCAAAGCATGCATTAATAAAAAAAGGGGCATTTTAAAAATGCCCCTTTTTAATACGTACTCAAAATGGTTTCCGGTTATTTCGGCAGATCATCCGGAGATTCCCAATCCTTCATGTTGTGCATCCACGGCGCGCGCTCAACAAAAACATCGTGAGCCAGCGGTACTGGAGGATGAGACATCCACTTGGGATCGAATTCATTCTTAATCTTTAAAAAGTAAAGATGATAGTTCGGGCCGTACTTCGGTCCTGTCAAATACATCGGCTGATGAGGTCCAAGAAGCGATGTATAGAAACGATTCTTGATATTCATCTTGGATGTATCGAGATAGAACTGGTCAACCTTGTTCGTATCGTCGTCCTGATCCCAGTATATTAAAAATTCCGAGTATCCTTCGTGTCCGCACTCAAAGCTCTGGAACCAGCCCGGATCGCCGTAATCCGGCATAAGCGGAGGAGTAT
Source organism: Spirochaetota bacterium (assembly GCA_016934735.1). GTDB lineage: Bacteria > Spirochaetota > UBA4802 > UBA4802 > JAFGDQ01 > JAFGSG01. Next base: position 35,916 of record JAFGSG010000103.1, read on the forward strand.
ATTTCTTCTTAAGATCCGCGTATGCAGGCCCGTGCTCTGTAGACTGAGACAGAGTCTCGATAATATAGTCAACGGAAACATAACCGCCGCACATGAGCCACATGCCTGCAGAGTCCGCATTCTTGATCCACGATTCATCCGACGGTTTGGTGCGTGTCGGTTTACCGTTGAGCTCGGCCATAATATCGTTTAAAACATGCTCGTCGTATTCCATCTGCTCTTCCGAAGTGTAGCCGATCAGAAGCACCCGGACAATAAACGTATTCGCAACTGTCTGCTCATTTTCCTTGCTCCACAGTTCCCAGAAATGCTCTTTGTCTTCCGCTTTGGCGATTGCTCTCCAGAACAGAGGAACTTTTGTAACTGCGCCGGCAATCTCGGCCCTGCCGATTTCGACCATTGCAGCCACCTGTTCTTTCTTTGAAGGCATAATAAAGTTAACCCATTTAACGCGCTTTTCAGGCAGCGCAAGAGCAGTGTTCGGTGATATTCCGGTAGGAACAAGACGCTCGGGCTGGAACGGCAGTGTTTTGATTGCCATTCTTGTCACGATTCCGAGACATCCGCGTACACCTGTAAATCCCCTGAGAAGCCCTCTCAGATCCGGACCCGGGCCTTCACCCCAGAACGGGTCATCGCCGGTCGCAAGCGAACCCATTCTCACAATTTCGCCGTCAGGCATTACAAGCTCAGTGCCCAGAATACGTCTGTGCGGCAGACAAATCCTGTGGCTAAGAGGCGACCAGCCGTCTCCGAGCAGGTTCGCAATCGCAGAAGCCTGCGCGCCGCCGCCGCCGATTACCACATAGGCGCCGTGTTTCATGGCCTCTTCCTGAATCGGAGAGTAAACCATACCTGGGCCGACTTCCACGTAAAAATGCTTTTCATCCAGAATAAAATCATTCATTCTTTTCATGTCTATAATCAAAGCGTCCTCGACATGCGGGTGCGAACGCGGGCCGTAGAAACCTGTGGCATATGGTACATACGGAACTTCATTGCGGTAACACACCTTGACAATCTTCTGAACTTCTTCCGTGGTCCTGGGCAGGATTACACAGCCCGGGATCGTTGTCATTACGCGCTCGTATCCCAGCCCGTTCTCGTATCCGCCGGGGCCGCTTCTGTAAGACTCGTTAATAACCGGATCGTCGGAAATATATTCCGGACCGACTATCGCTTCCAGTACTTTATAAATATTTTTTGATATTGCCATATTTTAGCCTCCTTGGAACTAAGCGTCAATGGACGCGCAGATTACTTCAGAAATATCCAGGACCTGCACATCATTTCCGTTTGCTTTAACTGCCTGGGCAAACTTATTTTTGCACCACGGGCAGGATGATACTAACGTTTCAGCGCCGACATACTTTACTTCTTCCAGCCTGTGTTCAGCAGCAAAATTTGCTAATTCCGGGAACGCTTCCTTTGTGCCGCGTCCTGCTCCGCAACAGAAAGTATTTTCTCTTGTTCTCGGCATTTCGATCAGATCCACACCCGGGATAGCATTCAGTATGTTCCTGGGCTGTGCATACAAACCTTCTGTCCCGCGACGTCTCTTCAGTCTCGGCTCAACGCATCCCATCCATCCGCGTTTCCCTTCCCATGGAGTCCATTTATCGCTTAAGCGTCCAAGACTGCATGAATCATGATATGTCATACGGGTGTTGAACTCTTTCTTCATCTTCAGCTTCCCGGCTTTCATTAATTCGTCCACAAACTCAACAAGATGCACCACTTTAAATCCGAGTTCATCTGTCGAGATGTTCATAAGTTTCGGATAATCGACTTTCCACATTCTGTAGCCTTCGGCACAGCTTAAAAGAAGCGTTTTTGCGCCTGTTTTTCTCATTGCTTCAACATTGCGCTTCGCGATCTCTCTTGCTTCATCGAGCATACCGACTGAAAAAATGGTGTTGCCGCAGCACTCTTCGTCAGGCATCAGCATAAATTCTGTCCCGGACGATTTAAGTATCTTTACAGTTGACTGGGCAATCTCAGGATTAACAAACGAAGCAGAACAGCCGACAAAATAAAGCACATCCGCTTTCTTTGCCGGTGTAATCCCTTTAGGCATCCAGTCCGTGCGTTTCTTCTGGTCTGCAGCAAAGAAATTCTTCTTCTTAGAAATGTTATCCGCTATTTTTTTATGAGCAGGCATTGGGCCTTTGCCGTCTTTCACTGCTTTAACCCTGAGCGACTCGAGCGTAAGCTCAACTTCGAGGTCAAGGTTGCGTTTGCATCCCACATCGCACGCGCCGCAAAGTGTGCACGCATATATTACTTCGAGCGCTTTATCGTTCCAGTCAAGAACGCCTTCAGCCATTGCATGGCCTATGCGCATCTTCCCGGCCGCCTGGTATGCATCAAACTCGTATTTTGTGCCGCTCGGGCATCTTGTCATGAACTTAGTGCCCGGCATATAGGTGTGATCCACCCAGTGGCAGCCCTTGCATTTAATGCACCGGCTCATATCATAAACAAAATTCTGGATATCGGAAATATCCAATTTGATATCCGCTTTTGGTTTATAGTATCTTACTTTTAATTCCTTTTTTGGTTCCTTAGACATTCTCTCCTCCTTAGAAACACAGGTTGCCCGGATTCATAATATTGTTCGGGTCAAACAGCTTCTTTAATCTTTTGAGCGTTATCGCGTAGCTTGCGGCTTTCTCATAAACAATCGGAGCAAGATCGCCATAAGGCCTTGTGAAAACAGCGCCATTGCTTAACAGAACAGATGCCGCTTCATTGTACAGGGCGCGTACTGCCTCCACCTCATTCTCATTCTTCGGATCATAGAAAAAATTGAATTCAGGCCTGCATGCGCGGTTGTGCTCGATCGGCTGAATGTACATGCCTATGTCGCAGATCGGGTAACTGTAACGCGCCGCTATGTCGCCGACTATGTCGACAAACTGCTGAGCCAGAAGCGGCCTTGTATGGAAGAAAAGGCTCTGACAAGCTCCTTTGTAGCGGTTCTTCCAGTAAGTCTTTCCTGCCGGCCACGGGCTGCGCAGCATTGGCAGTAATTTTTTCCTCAAGCCCGGAAATCCCGGCAGGTTCTCGCCCAGCTTTAAATCCTGGAACTCATTTCTAATCACCTGAGCAAGAAAATTTTCTTCGTAAGCTATCTTTTCCTCCGGCCGTCTCAACAGACCGCTTATAACCAGTATGAGCGTCCACGGAGGAAGAGTTTCCTTTAGTCTCAGCAAATCATTGTCGTCTTCCGCAATTATTGCTGCAAGGTCAACATTGTTTAACAGCAGGACTTCCTGGCCGATTCTTCTGGGCATTATCCTGTAAAGAAAATCAATTGCATAATTCAGATCATCAACAGGAGCAAAAAGAATCTTATCGATCTTTGGTATGGATTCTATTTTTAGGTTCGTCCATGTAACAACACCCATTGTTCCCTGTGCGCACTGAAAGAATCTGTAAAAATCCAGGCCGGGACCTGAAGGGTTTCCGCCTTTTGACATGGAATCAGGGTATCCGTTAACACTGGCTGAACCCATTCTGAATAATTCACCCGTAGGCCATACTATTTCCATGGCTTCGAGTGGCTCGCCGTAATCATAAACCTGATTGGTCGGCTCCTCACGTTCCATAAAATCAGTTAATACTGACCGCTCAGCCGGGGGCATAAGGGGCATAATAGCCCTGAAGCCTTTCTTTGCCAGTTCTTCAGTCAGTTTTTTCCACGTAACACCGGCTTCGAATCTGACACGCCTGTTATCCGCGTCAATCTCGAATATTTTGTCCATTCTGGACATGTCAAGGACGACTCCGCCCTCTTTTGGTATGGTAGCTCCATAAAAATGAATCTTTGAACTGCAGGGCACAACCGGAACACTGTTCTCACTGCATAGTTTAACAACCGCCGATACCTCTTCAGAACTTGCCGGTTTAACGACATAGTTCGGCATTCCCATCGCGGTGTAGCTGAAATCAGTGGAATAAGCCTGTAACTGCGCTGGATCATCAGAAACATTAGCGGCTCCGACAACTTTGGACAATGCAGCTTTAATATCCACGTTCATAGTATAACCTCCTTTTTTAATAAAATATTGATTCTATCTGATCAATACAATTACGTTTAAATATAAAATTATATGAATAAAATTTAATATTCCTATCAATTATTTAGAAAAGTTGTGAGTTAAACTGCCCGATTAATCCGTTTACGTATATAAATTAAAAATCATTAAATTCGGCTAAAAATGCGCAGGCGTTCCGCTTATATCCTAATTTTTATCCGGCTGGTTTAAAATACCGCGCATAAATACTTTTATTGCAAGATCCCTGGTTACTTTAAAATGGCTCTTTTCCCGAAAAATATATTTGCTTCGCTCGAGTTCCATCAGACCGAGAAACGACGTCCAGATTACTTCAGAAAGAGTTCTTGGATCACATTGAATAAAAATACCCTCATCAACTCCGTATCCGACAATTGAGTGCTGTATGTGAACTACGTTGGAACCTGATTTATAAAGCATATCCCGCAAATAATCCGGCAAATTGCGGATTATTTCGTTCTGATGAAAATACTGGGCCAAATTGAAAATATCAGGATCCTTTTCATAATAATTCTCAAAGCATTCCCACATTGTTTCAAGAAGCCGGTGTTTGTGCTTTTCCCTATTATCATAAATAATCCGCAACTGTTCGGCGAAATATTCAGCATGCGTAATAATCGCATTAATGAGAATCTCATCTTTGCTTTTAAAATAAATATACAATGCTGCACGGCTTAATTCTGCACGTTCGGCTATTTTTTCCATTGTTATGGCATGATAGCCTTCTTCTTTATATATCCCTAAAGCTGCATCTATTGCACAATCGCGCCTTATGGATTTTTCGCGCTCTCTTCTTTCAATGACTCCCATTTAGACCCTGTTTTTACTATTAATACACAATGTCTATATTTTAGATAGATAGTAAATTTTGTCAAGTCTAAATTTAAAAATATTTTTTTATGATTTTTATCTCCCGGTAATCCATTTATTGTAATTATAACTAATAAATCAATGAGCAACATTTTCAGCAGAATATTTTTAATGCATGGCCGCAAACGGTAAAGACATGGATGATGGATACTCTGCGGCGGGGGAATTAATGTATTGTAGATCCCGCAAAAACGATTTATAAATAATTCAAAGTAACTTGCGTGAAATATTATAAATCAGCTGTTCGGCAAAGTAAAGTAGAATACTGCGCCTTTATTTAATTCCGCCTCAGCCCATATAGTGCCTCCATGGCGGTGTATTATCCTCTGTACTATTGCAAGCCCTACTCCGGTGCCCTCGAACTCCTTCGCGCTATGAAGCCTTTGGAATACTCCGAAAAGTTTATCTGCAAACTGCATATCAAACCCGGCTCCGTTATCCCTGATCGAATATATGACATTTTTCTTATCAACAATGCCCTCTATTTCTATCACCGGTTTTTCTTTCTTTGCGGAAAACTTGACTGCATTTGAAATCAGATTCACCCATACCTGATGGACTAAAGGCTGATCGCCCTTTGCCGGAGGCAGGTCGTGTATTCGTATATCATACTTTCCATTTTCGATGGAAGGTGAAAGCTCCTCTAAGATGGATTTTACAAATGAATTCATATTAATATTTGAAACTTTAATCTCGGACCTGTTCAATCGTGAAAATGATAGAAGATCGTCTATAAGCCGGCCCATTCTCTGGCACTCGAAGCCTATAACACTGCATATCCGTCTGCCTTCTTCATCCAACTTTTCATGATAATCCTCCAGCAAAATGCCGGAATATCCGCTGATCGCTCTCAATGGAGCGCGCAGGTCGTGTGACACTGAATATGAAAATGCCTCCAGTTCCTTGTTGGCTGCCTTTAACTGCGTAGTGCGCTCTATTACGCGCTGTTCAAGCTCTTCGTTAAGACGCCGGATTTTCTCTTCAGCGAGTTTGCGCTCTGTGATGTCATGATCAGCACCGTGATATCCCCTGAAACATCCCTCGCTGTCAAAGAATGGCGTAGCGCTTGTTTCAATCACCACAAAGCGGCCGTCTTTATGAAAAACTGTATTTTCTATAGAAATCAACGGCTTTCTCTCTTTTAACAGCGGACTGCATATTTTATCTACGCGCTCTGCTTCTTCGGGTGACATAAACTCAAACGGGGTCTTCCCCAACACCTCTTCCGGCTTATAACCGAGAATATCCTGCACCCTGGGGCTAACGTATGAATAAACACCGTTTTCATTAATCTCCCAAACCCAGTCATTCAGTGTTTCCACCAGTATCTGGAACCGCTGCTGTGACTCCCGGGCAGTCTCACGAAGACGTGCAGCGCGAAGAGCAACTGCTCCAAGATCAGCGAGGGCGCGGTAAAGATGCAGCTTCTCTTCGTCAAAGAAAGCCGGTAACCTGGATGTGATGCCGAAAAAACCTATCCATTCATCCCCATCAGCCAACGGAATGCTTGCGTAGCTTTTCATTCCATACTGAATAAATTCCTTTCGAATATGTTCATCAAAATTTTCATTTGTCATTATATCATCCAGAATATGATCCTTGCCTGACTCAAGCAACTTGAAAAGTTTCGGATTCGTAGACCCTGTTAATTTTGTCCCTACTGGTATAACGGAAGAACCGCTTTTAAAACTTTCAGATCTGCGTACAATTACTGTATTAATATGAGTATCATCCATCATTTCAAATGTTAAAAGCGCTACTGATGCCTCAGGATATAGTCCTGCCTTCTGAATAAGCACGTCCAGCACTTCCTCCTCGGTTTTATTCCCGGCCAGTGCCTGGCTGACCTCTAAACGAACGCGCGTTTCCCGCAGGGTGCGTTCAAGCTGCATCGCTGCCTGTTTGCGCTCGGTAATGTCCGTATTTATACCGAGAAGGCCTATTATCCTGCCCTGGTTATCTTTAATTGCATCGCCGCGCAATAGAATGGAGAGTCTACGTCCTCTTTTTGAAATCATTTCTGCCTCTCCCCGCCATGAGCGGCCGTTCATAATTGCATTAAAAACGTCACGGGCAATTACCTTATCCGAATAAACAGTGGGTGGTCCTCCTGCTTTTTCAAGCTCCTCAGGTGTTGAATATTCAAAAAGCTCAGTAAATGCATTGTTTTGATAGATATGGTGACCCTGTGGGTCTGACATTCCTATTGCATCGCTGGAGCTTTCTACAGCCGCCATGATGATCAGGAGCTCATCCTCAGCTTTTTTACGTTCGGTAATATCGCGAAAATTCACGACATGAGCCCGCACACTGGGATTATGTAAGAGATTACGCGTTGTATTCTCCGTCCATCTCCATGTCCCGTCCTTATGTTTTCTTCTGAATATGGTTATGATCGTTTCACCGGGATGTTTAGCTGCCCGGTCATGGTATTCATCTATGGCTGCCCTGTCATCAGGATGGGTAGCATCTTCCGGCATTTGTACGAGAAATTCTTCCGGAGAATATCCGAGTATTTTTGTTACAGCCGGGGACACGTATATACGTTTATTATCAGCGTCAATAAGCTGTATTACTTCCGATGATTTCTCAACCAATGTGCGGAAACGATCCTTGTTTTTCCTAAGCGCTTCGTTAGTCCGGGCAAGTTCAGCAGTACGCTGTCTGACGCGTTCTTCCAACTCCTCATTGAGTTTACATATCTGCTCTTCCGTAGTCTTATATTCAGTAACATCTCTCAGAAAAGCGATATGAACCGGCTCTCTGCGATAGATTATTCTGGTCACAGAATCATCAATATAGATTATCGTTCCGTCTTTTTTAATCCCCTTGAATTCAATTCGATCAGGAGCTTTCTCCCCATGCCATCTTCGTCTATTTATATCAACAATCCTCTGCTTATAATCGGGATGCACCAAAAAATCCACTTTCTGACCGATAATTTCTTCGGGGCTTTTATAACCAAACATCTCCACAAGTTTTTTATTTACATAAACGTGAACTCCTTTGCTTACAAGGGCTATGCCGTCATTAGAGTGTTCAATGACTGCCCTGTAGCTTTCCTCGGATTCTATGAGTCTTTGTTCTGCCTCCTTCCGCCTGCTTATGTCACGGATGATGACAATTGTCTTTTCATTTCCGTCTTTATCCTTAAAAACGCTGGACGTAACTTCGCATGGAAATACGCTGCCGTCTTTGCGCATGTGACGGAATTCACTCTGAAAAAGGCCTGTTCTTCTCCGTTCCTCAATAGCCTTTGCCAGTCCTGTATCCGAATGGTCTGTAATACCTGCCCGGCCGATCTGTCGCATTTCTCCTTCTGTCCGCTGGAACATACGGCATGCAGAGGAATTAGCGGAAATAATTGTGCCGTCCGGCTTTGTCAGGAGTATCGCGTCAAGGCTGTTTTCAAAAATTGATTTGAATTTTTCAGCGCTTTCCCTGAGCGCCTCCTCAGATTTCCTGCGGTCGGAAATATCGATAATCGTACCTATGGTTGCTTCTTTGCCATGAAACATTGTTCTGGAGCCGTGTATTTCACAATATTTTACTGTACCGTCTTTTGTTATAACAGGGATTTCCGAGTTAAAATTTTTACGCCTGTTCCCAGGCCGATTTTTCCGGAATGCCGATATATAATCCGGCGCAATCATGTCCCAGGGGCCTTTCTTATCAATTAATTCTTCGATTTCATATCCGTGTATTTCAGCAAATTTATCATTAACATATCTGAAAAAACCGTCCTGGTTCAGATAAATGCCCACATTCGATTTTTCTGCAAGGTCTTTAAACTTATTCTCGGATTCCCGATGAGCCTGTTCGGCAAGTTTGCGTCCTGTAATGTCATGGAAGCTTACGACAATCGATTGAATACCCGGCTCCTTTAGCATGTTTTGCATTGAGCCTTCAATCCAGCGCCAGCTTCCATCCTTGTGCCGTATCCGGCTTATGAAAGATATTGACTTGCCGAAATGTTTTTTTATATACTGATTATTTTTTTGTGCCGATGCCTTATCATCGCGGTGAACAAGATGCGTACGCTTAATAGCAAAATATTCGTCAATTGTATATCCAAGAACTTCAGTTATATTTGGGGATACATAGGTCCGCCTGCCCTGTTTGTTATAGAGAATTATTACTTCAGATAATTTTTCCACCAGGGCACGGAAACGCTCTTCGCTTTTTCCGGGTGCTGCTTCGGTTTTCTTTATTTTACAATTCGCTTTTTTCGGCATATAGCCGTAACCTTTTTTTCAGAATATTTAATCTGAAAAAATATTTATCCTTCTTGATTTATTCTATATTATCCATAGCAAGTATTCAAGAAATTAAATTAACCATAAATTCTTAATGCATTAATTATATTTTTTTCCTTGACAAAAGAGCTAAGTATAATGTAAGTTACTACATATAAAACTTAAGTTCTATATATAGAACTTAAATAAAATACAAATATTATTTTTTACCTGACATTTAAAAACCGAGCCAATGCTTTCGTATAGTAAATAATCTGTTAAAGCTACTATAAATAATGCCCCGAGTAAAATAATTATGCTATTTAACGGTAATAAAATAAGTGCTAATTTTATCACAAAATTAAAATCTGCCTTTATTTATCTGGATCTTCATACTATTATCCTGATCTATGTTAAAAAAATTTATAAATTACATTATAACTAATATTAAAAAGGAGACTCATTATGTCATTACAAAACAAAGTTGCGTTTATAACCGGTGCCTCAATGAAACAGGGAATCGGCAGGGCTGCCGCACTCACGCTGGCAAAACAGGGCGCCGATGTAGCCGTAAGTGGATTTAACCACATGGATGGAGCTGAATCTTTGGCTGGAGAAATTAAGGCATTAGGCCGGAGATCAATAGCTGTAAAAATGGACGGCACTAAATACCCGGATGTTCAGAATGCTTTTGCATTAATAAAAAAGGAGCTGGGACCGGTTAATATACTTGTAAACAATGCCGCGCTAATGGGCCATAATATCACAATTGCAAAGACAACCATTGAAGAATGGGATTACGAGGTTAAGCTATGCCTGAATTCCGCATTTTATTGTATTAAAGAAGCATGGGCTGACATGTGCGCAAATAAATACGGCCGTGTTGTAAACATGACTTCTGTAGCGGCAGTCCTGGGCGGTTATGGACAAAGCAGTTACGCATCCGCAAAAGCCGGCCTTATAGCATTAGTAAAATCGGTGGCACTGGAGGGAGCCAGATTCAATATTACAGCTAACTGCGTTCTGATAGGAGTGGCCGCAACTGAAGCAACATTGCTGTTAAATGAAGAAGCCCGTAAAAAAGTTGAAAAGAAAACAGCTATCGGCAGATTCGCAGAACCGCAGGAAATAGCGGACGCCATTGCTCATGTAGTATCGAACGAGGCCAGATATATGACAGGTGCCGTTATGAATATGCTGGGAGGCCTGGATCTGTTTGTATTTTAACAAGTTTGCCGGAACATGCATTATGAAAATATTTATAATAGACCTGTTGCGGAACTGTCTTTTCAAGGAGTTTTGCAACAGGTCTAATTCTTAAAAGATTCTGACTAATATTTCGTTAAAGGGAGCTTGGTATGGCTAAGTATCTGAAAGGTTTTACGCCTTATAAAAAAAAGGATGCTGAACAATATAACAAGTTTCGATGGTGGTCAGGGTTGACTTTCGGAGATGTCCTTGACAGAGCAGCCGATATTCACCCTGCAAAAGAGGCTTTTGTTGATATGATAAGCCGGCTTACATATGGGGAAGCAAGGGAAAAAACAAATAAACTGGCAATTGGTCTGATGGATTTAGGCATTCAGCCCCTGGACCGGGTATTGATTCAGCTTCCGAACTGGAATGAATTTGTTTATGCATATTTTGCCCTTCAAAAGATCGGGGCCATTCCGGTGATACTGATCGATCGGTATCGTCAATTTGAAATCAATCATCTTCTTAAACTTACTCAGGCCAAATCCTGGATTGTCGCCTTTAAATATAAAAAAACAGAATATCTTCCAATTATTAATGATGTTATAAATGAACATCCTGAACTTAAAAACATAATTACTGTCCGTGGAGAAAAAGATCAGAAACGCTTTTCAAGCATGGAAAGGCTTATCGCAGATGCTGATCTAAATGATACTAATCTTGCACGGCTGGCAAAAAGGCGGCCGGATCCCATGCAGGTGGCGCATATGGGACCTACCGGAGGTACGACCGGAGCGCCTAAGATTGTCCCGCGTACGCATAACAGTCTCATTACCGGAATAGAATATTGTTCAAAATCATGGGATCAAAGCAATCTGGATGTCAATCTGCTTGTCGGCCCCATTGGTCATGACCTGACTTTTTCCAAGGGATTTATGGGCAGTATTATAATGATGGGGAAAGTTATATTTCTGGATTCCACTGATGATAAAGATATATGTGAGATTATTCAAAAAGAAAAAGTTACTTCATTAGTTTGGGTGCCCACTCTCGCACAGAGAATGCTTCAATATGAGGATCTTGGTAAATATGATTTGAGTTCCTTAAGAAAAATGCACTGCGGAGGCGGAGCCAGCCATCCGGAACTCATTAAGAATGTAATGGAAAAGTTGAAAATGAAATTTCATAACGGATATGGGGCAACAGAAGGGATGACAACCATCACTCGCGTTACCGATGACTTAGATACAATCTGTCACACCGTAGGCAGGCCTACGTGTCCTTATGATACTTACAAAGTTATTGATCAGAATGGTAACGCCCTTCCCACAGGTTCGGCCGGTGAATTAGTGCTTAAAGGACCTGGTGTATTTACCGGCTACTACAATAATCCTGAAGAAAATAAAAATGTGTTCACTAAGGACGGTTTCTTCAAAACCGGAGATGTAGCCATGATAGATGAAAATGGTTATATAAAGCTTACCGGCCGGATCAAGGAAATGGTAAACCGGGGCGGGGAGAGTATCAGTGCTACTGAGATCGAGAGACTTATTGTCTGTCATCCGGGTGTCGTAGCAGTTGCCATCATCCCTATGCCCGATCCATTTATGGGCGAAAGGGTATGCGCCTATATCGAACCAAAAAAGGAAGTTAAATTAACTTTTGACGACATCATTTCCTTTCTTAAAGGGCAAAAGGCTTCTGTGCTTCAGCTTCCGGAACGTATTGAATTTATCGATAGTATGCCTTATACAGATGCAGAAAAAGTTGATAAAAAATCTCTACGGGCAGACATAGAGAGGAAGTTACAGAAGAAAAAATAACTATGACACTGGATTATGAAAATAAAAAATTTCACTTACGATCGCTTTACTATTGTGAATATGATGGGCGGTATGGATTTGTTTGTATTTTAAAATAATAATTTTACCGTAATAATCGGTTTTCAGCAGCTAATTTTCAGGAGGAAGTTCAAATTAAAAGTTATACTAAATTACAAATTATTTTAAAAATATATTGTTTCATATTATAATATCTTAACTATGAATAATTTCCTTTATATATATTGCTTATTTTGATAATAGAATTAATGTTCTATATATAGAACTATTTAAACTTACAATAATTCATTCAGAGGAAAAACATATGCCACTATTTGAAGACACCCCGGAAGAACGGGCTTTTAGAACCGCCCTGAGAAAGTTTATAGCTAATGAAATGACACCCTACAGGGAGGAATGGGAGAAAAATAGAGCCGTTCCGCGCGAAGTATGGAAGAAATTGGGCAAACAGGGTTTTCTATGTGCCTGGCTCCCTGAAGAGTACGGTGGGTCCGGTGTCGATTTCAGATATTCTGTAATTCTGGGACAGGAATTAATCAGAGGCGATGCTATGGGCATCGGAGCACCGAACCACCAGGATGTGGCTACTCACTACGTGTACAGCTATGCATCTGACGAGCTGAAAAAAAGACTTCTCCCAAAGTGCGCCAGCGGTGATGCCATCGGATGTATCTGCATGACTGAACCGAACGCAGGATCGGACGCAGCTGCCATCAGATCGAAGGCGGTAAGGAAGGGCGATCATTACATTCTTAACGGCCAGAAAGTGTTTATCACGAACGGCATGTTTGCGGACTTTATGGTCGTCATGTGCAGGGTGGAATCATCTGATGTAGATCCGAAAAAGAACTACAGCCTTCTTTGTGTGGAAGGCGAGAGCCTCAAACATGTACAACGTCGCCAACTAGAGAAAATGGGTCGCCATGCCACGGATACGGCAGAGGTATTCTTTGATGATTGCCCGGTGCCTGCCGGCAACCTCCTCGGCAAGGAAGGTGAGGGCTTCAAGTACACCATGCACAATCTGGCACGCGAAAGGCTGGAACTTTGCATCAAGTCTCAGAGCTACGCGGAGGAATGTTTTAAAGAGGCTCTCAAGTACGCAAAGGAGCGCGAGGCCTTCGGGAAGCCGATCGGCAACATCGAAGCTGTCTCCTTCATGCTTGCTGAAATGGCGACTGAGGTAGAGATCGGGGATGCATTTCTGCATGTGTGCGTGGAGGAATTCCTAAAGGGCGATGACATAACAAAGAAGGTCTCTATGGCAAAGGCATGGATTGCAGAAATGGCGAACAGGGTTGCCTATAAAGCAGTTCAGATTCACGGCGGATACGGCTATATGGCGGAATACCGGATATGTCGACTTTATCAGGATGTGCGCGTAATGCCCATATTTGGCGGGACGACTGAAATCATGAACGTCGTTATCGCCCGCCAGCTCGGCCTTAAGCCTATATTTTAGCCATAGCATCTATCCTGACCATATTTTCAAAGGGTGCCGAAAGTCATGAGATTCCGTTGTTCATCCATATTCGGCACCTCTTTACTGATCTTATACAACTTTTTAGTAATTTAATTTAATTAAAATATATTTTATTGCTTGTTTAGTTTCTTCAGTATTTGTCTCCCGCCATAAGCAGAAATGAACAATCCCGGACGCAACGCTTGCCTTGACCGATAACATCCCCACGGTTGCTTATGTTTTCGTTCCCCAAATTAAAATCATAAAAACTATTCCGCCCGGACTGCTCCAAAAAAATTTTTCTTTAGCACATTTTACAAAGACATTAATGGATTTGTTACAGGCTGACTACCCTATTCGCAGACTCCGAGATATGATCTTTTTACTTCTTCATCATTCATTAAAAACTCCCTGGTGCCTCCGCGTACCACTCTGCCTGTTTCCATGAGATATCCGCGGTCAGCGATCCGGAACGACGCAGCCGCATTCTGCTCAACAAGAAGAATGGCAGTGCCGCGCTCTTTTATCTTCAGGAGTGTGTCCATGATCTGCATAACAAGTATCGGAGCGAGGCCGATGGAGAGCTCGTCAAGCATCAGAAGCTGAGGGCCGGACATGAGTGCTCTGCCTATGGCAACCATCTGCTGTTCTCCGCCGGAAAGGGTTCCTGCAGCCTGCTTTCTCCGCTCCTTTAGTTTCGGGAAAAGCTCGTATACCTCCTCCAGCGTGCGTTCAATAAATTCTTTATCTTTTCTGCGTACATACGCTCCAAGTTCAAGATTTTTATGCACCGGCATTTCAGGGAACAGCATCCTGCTTTCAGGGCAAAGGCTTATACCCATCTTCACAATTTCATCAGTGCTTACATTCTTAAGGTTTTTCCCTTTAAAATAGATATCTCCGGAAACCGGGCTAATCAGGCCTGATATTGCTTTTAACAGCGTAGTTTTGCCTGCGCCGTTAGCGCCGAGAATAGCTACAATACCGCCTTCTTCAATCTCAATAGATAAATCCCTGCATGCTTCGAAGTTTCCGTATTTAGCACACATATTCTCAATCTTAAGTAACATATTTTTCTCCAAGATATGCATTAATAACGGTTTCGTTGCAGGCTATCTC
>JAFGSG010000014.1 GCA_016934735.1 Spirochaetota bacterium
CCCAAGCAGGGATATTCTTTCCCCAAGCAGGGATATTCTTTTTTAGTACTTAAACATACCGTCTTCGTATATTATCATCTTTTTCCCGGATTTCAGCATTGCAGTTACAGTCTTTTTCTCTGTATTTACCAGATCCCAGTGCAAAGCAGAATCATTAAAGCCGAGTTTGTTCTTTAAAGCATTAGTCATCTTAGAAGGATCGCCGCTGAATGTGTCAGCGTATGATGCGCCGGCTGCAATGTGGCAGTTCCCGTTGTCGCCTCCGAAATTCTCGTCAAAGAGGGTATCTGCCATAAAACGGTCTATACGTGAAAAACGCTTATCAGTCAGTGAAAACTCCCCGACCTTTGACGCGCCCTTGTCCATCCTGATCTGCTTCTCCGTAAATTCTTTGCCTGTTTGCGCGTCGATTTCTTTCACTGAGCCTTTTTCAAACACAAGGCGAACTCCCTCCACGTAATTGCCGCTACGAAAAGACGGCTGATTCGCAAAGTACGCCCCTTCGGTTCCGCGCCAATCCGGCGAAAGAAACAATTCAAAACTAGGTATATTATGCCCGGATATACCTATCCATTTTCTCTGCTCGCCGGGCGTGATCTTTAAATCGATATTCAGTGATTCAATGTGGAAATATTTTACTTTTAAGCTGTTGAGCCATTTCTTAATTTTCCCGGCATTCCTGACAATATTCTCCCATTCGCTGACAGGATCATCCTTGTCTAAATAGCAAGCCTTTATTATCTGGTCAATGTAAGCGTCAATGCCGGCTTTTGCCTGCTTCGCAAGCTCTGCAGTAGGCAGGGTGCATAGAGTCCAGCTGTATTGTCCTTTCTGTTCGTTCTTATCCATTATTTCGCGCAGCGGCTTACGTGAGACCAGCACCTTCCCTATCCTTTGCGGATCAATATCACGCAGATGCGTGAGAGACTCAGGCGCGCGGAGAAATATCCTTCCGTTTATTTTTTTATAGAGCTCTTTGTCTCCCGGAACAATAAATGTAAGCTGTTTGTCTCCGGCTTTTTTATAAAAATTATACTCCATCCCGAACGTGAGGCCCATGCGCTGAACCGGATACATTCCCATGTCAAGTATCTTCGGGTAAAGTATTTCCGCGAGCTTCAGTGCAGGCGGGTCATACTGGATCAGTATAAGGTCGTTCTTTTTAAACTTCCCTGTTCTGGCTGTCTTAAGCCCCCACAAAAGCACATCAGCATATTTTTGAAGCTGTATTTCGGTTAACATAACAATTATCCCCTTTACGGTAATTCTTTTATATTTATTTTATGAGAAGCCGTAAAATCCAAAAAATATGATTCATCCAGTCTCTTCATTGTTCTTAGTATTTCTTTTTTTATCCGCTGTTCCGAGCCCGCATATTCATCGGATAAAAAATTCAATGCATCATCCTTGTCCTCTGAATAACCAAGAAGCCAGATTATTACAGGTTTAATTAAATCCGATTCCTGCTTAAATCTTTCTATTAATAAATCCGGATCAATTATTCTATTATCTAAAAGCGAATAATATCCTTCCAGCCTTCTAAGTTCATCGTTGCTGTAAAGTAAATTAGCCGTGTATAAATATTCAAACGGCAGCCGGTACGGCATTAATACATATCTCTCGCCTTTTAATAACCCCTTAACTATTTGTGTACCTGCAGTGCGGCCGATCACATAACCTGTAAATAAAAGCATAAAAAATACAAGTATGGTGATTAATATTTCTTTGCTGATTTTATTTGTAAAATTTTTTATTTTTTCAGATATCATTTTAAAAATTACATGTTATTACAAGATATGTTTTTACTAAAAATAAATTCGACAAGGTACTAATAAAAATTTCCATAAGCCAGTTTAATATTATATCTGCACTTACTTAATTATAATACGTTGTCCAGTAAAATATTTGAAATAAATATTTACTATATTTCCGATCTGTAGAATAAAAGTATTTCAAATTATACAATAAACTCGGAGAATAAATGTTTCTCATAATCGGACATAGAGGAGCTTCAGGTTATGAACCGGAAAACACGCTGCTTTCGTTCAGGAAAGCCCTGGACCAAAATGCAGACATGATTGAAATGGATATTTTTAAATGTAAAACCGGCGAACTTGTCGTAATACATGACAGTACTGTGGATAGAACTACAAACGGCAAAGGTAAGATTCAGGATTTAACATTTAACGAATTGCGCGCTCTCGACGCGGGAAAAGGCGAAAAAATCCCGGCTTTAGATGAAGTTTTAAATATGTTAAATGGCAAAGTAAAAATAAATCTTGAATTAAAAGGAGAAGATACAGCACAGCCGGTTTGTGACCTTATCAGGGAACATGTAAACGAAAGAAGATGGAAATATAATGATTTTTATATATCCTCTTTCAATCACCGGCTTCTTCAGAAATTTATTTCATTTATTCCTAAAAATGCTGCAATTAATATCTGTCCGCTGATTTACGGGATCCCCATAGACCTTGCTGAATTAAAAACCACACTTAATGCGTATTCAATAAATATTTCTGCGGATTTTAATGATCCGGATATCATAGAAGAGGCGCATACACATGGCATGAAAGTATTTGTGTATGTTGTGAATACTGCGGAAGAAGCATTAAAATTACAATCACTCGGTATTGACGGTGTCTTTACCGATTATCCCGACAGGCTTCAAAATCTCCTTTGAAAACAATGAACGTTTATTATTTCTTTTTCACGCCGCCTTTAGCGTTTTTTCCAAGGGAATCTACCATTTGAGTGAATAACCCGTAAAAATCGGCAAGTTCGTCATTCTTTCTAAGCGCTCTCGGTCGGGGTAATTTGCCGTTTATTATTTCCCTGAAATAATTTGACATAACATATATTGGGCCGGAAATTCGATGCGTTTTTATAATCAGCATTACATATAAAATAATACCCTGCAATACAATAAAAACAAGCAGCGCAATTAATAGTATTCTGTTATTGCCGGTAATCCTGTCTGAAGTTTGAATATTATTTACATGATCCTTTACCATATTTCCGATCGAGGCTTTGTAAGAAGCATCCTTTACCTGCCGCGAGCTGATTACCACAAGAGCCTGGAATATCTGATCCTCACTCTGAATGATTCCGCGCAATTTATTGTTATTGTAAGCCACCGTTAAAGCTATAGCAATAATAATAAACGCTGTCAGTAAAGACACAATACCTATAAAAGCGAAAGTCGTTTTTAATTGAAATTTTTTATCTACTATGTATTGCCTTCTTTTATTCATAATATTCACTCCATTTTATTTTTTTATTGAAGTATTTTATTATATATGCTAATATTCATAATAGTCAATCTATTTTTAACGGAATTAATTATTTCTTTATATATAATTTTTTTCTTGTGAATTAATAATTATTATTATACAATTTAGCTGAAGTAAAATATAACATACAATTTAAAAATTATTATCTTAAAAGGGAAAGCCATGAAAAATACAACTTTAAAAAATTCAATCGGAATTTTCATTATAATTCTAATTCTTTGTATTGTTATTTATCCGAAAACAGCAATGTCAATACCCATGAATAAACTATTTGATGAAACTGTATTGATTACGGATAACACTCTTAAATTCGTGACTCCGCCACCGGATTTCAGGGCATATTTCATGCTTCAGTCCATTGACGATACCACAGTAATACTTATCAGCAATTTTACAAATCCAGAAAAGGTCATTACTCTTATAATCGATGAAGGCTCAGATAATACTGTAGACAGCGTAGTGGAATATTTTCCGGAAAGGAAAAGATTCAAGAGGATGAAAAAAATAGAATCAAAATCCATTAAGTCCGATATTGCAGAACTGAAGAAAGATATAATTGAGGGAGTAATATTTGAAAAAAATTATTCATATCAGATGAAATCATTAAATGCACTGAAAAAAAAGATAAATGAAGGTTCTGACAGATACTTCACCGACGCAGGTACAAGGATTGTTATTTATGATTCCGAAAAGACATCGAGTCCGACTAGTGAATTTTTCTTCAAGGTCAAAGAAGACAGATATGATCTGATTTTCAGGACAATCTATTATAGACTTTATCACACAATTATTCAGCCGCCTATTTCATTTTCCGTTTACTGCAGAAACTCGAAAGACCCGGTTGTTTCAAAATATGCAAAAGAACTCTTAGACATGATCCCGCGTTAGTAGCATATCCAAATATTATTTAAGAGAAAGCGGGCAATTCTGTCCGCTTTCTTAGTTAAGAAAGAGATTCTTTGGCTTTTTCCCAGAGATCATCTATATCTGACAGGCTCATATCATTCAGATTTTTATTTTCCTTTGCTGATTCCCGCTCTATGTATTTGAATCGATGAATGAATTTCTGTACAGCCGAAGAAAGGGCTTCCTCAGGATTTATCTCTATAAAGCGCAGAATATTTACTATTGTGAAAAGTATATCCCCTGCTTCCTCTTTTATCTTTTCCCGGTCAGTATTTTTCATTACTTCCTTAAATTCTGTTATCTCCTCATCCAGCTTTCTTAAAATATCTTCCCCGTTATCCCAGTCAAATCCTACCCTTGAGACTTTCTGCTGGATGCGATATGCTTTCAGAAGAGCCGGGAGATGTTTTGGTACGCCGTCGAGTATTGACTCCCTGTGGCTCTTTTCCTTCTTCTTTATAATTTCCCAGTTCTTTATAACTTCATGTTTATCGTTAACCTCTTCATCTCCGAATACATGCGGATGTCTGCGTATTAATTTTTTAATTATGCCTTCAGCTACGTCGTCAATTGTGAAACGCTTTTGTTCGCCGGTTATTTCCGAATGTGCATAAACCTGATAAAGCAGATCGCCTAATTCCTCTTTCATATGCTCGGTATCGTCAGACTCAATTGCATCATAGGCCTCATATGCTTCTTCAATAAGATACGGCTTCAGGCTCTTCGATGTCTGCTCTTTATCCCATGGGCACTTATCCCTGAGTATCGAAGCGAGTTCCATCAGTCTGTAAAGCGGTCTTTGTTCCTTGAATTTCATTACATTTTACCTTCAGGTTATTTGCTATTTTCATTTAAAAATAATTGATATGCAATTAAATATCCAATTATTAATCAAGACTTATTCTAATTCTGTTTGACATTTGATGGATTGCGATAAACGATTCTCTATTTTCTCAGCAGTACTGTCGTATTTCTATTGCAATATACTGATTTTACCCGTCTGCTGTAAAAAAATCAGTTTAACAAAAAATCTTTTCCTAATAAAAATCGGTATCATAAGGAGATAGTTAAAACTTTGATCGAATTACCGGCAAACAAAGCGAATATAAAAAAAGCTGCGGAAATAATTAAATCAGGCGGACTAGTTGCCTTCCCCACTGAAACTGTGTACGGCCTGGGTGCAAACGCGTTTAATCCGATCGCTGTAAGTAAAATTTTCGAAGCAAAAAAGCGGCCTTTTTTTGACCCGCTTATTGTGCACATTGCTACAATATCCACTATTGGAGAAATAGCTGACGGTTTAGATCCGATAGAAACAAAGCTTGCTGAAACATTTTGGCCGGGGCCTCTTACTCTCGTTTTACCCAAGCACAACAGCATACCTGATATTGTTACAGCCGGACTGCCTACTGTGGCAGTGCGCATGCCTGCAAACGAAATTGCCAGAGAGCTTATTCTCGAAGCAGGCGTGCCGGTCGCAGCACCAAGCGCGAATCTTTTCGGCCGGGTCAGCCCGACAGAAGCCAGGCATGTCGCCAATCAGCTCGGGAAAAATATCGATATGATACTCGACGGCGGAAAATGCGAAATCGGTATGGAATCAACCATCTTAAAAATCGAAGACGGAGTGCCGTTTCTGCTGAGGTACGGCGGGCTGCCGATAGAGGAGATCGAAAAGACAATAGGCAAAGTAAACCGGATTGTTTACACAGCTGATACAAAGCGTACTGATACGCCTGAATCACCGGGACAATTAACGTATCATTATTCACCTCTTACACAGCTGATACTTATTGACGACATTAAAAGCATTAAAATTGAAAAAACAAAGGCCGGCCTTCTTGCGTTTACTCACCCGCAAAAAGATTTGCCTTTTGAAAAAATCGAAATATTATCTGGAACCGGCAACATGAGAGAAGCAGCAGCCAATCTTTTTTCCTGTCTTCATAAACTCGATTCCTCAAATCTGGATATTATTTACGCGGAAAAAGTACCCGAAGAAGGTCTGGGAAAAGCAATTATGGACAGGCTGACCAAAGCTGCAAAAAAAGATAACTTAAATTTTTATTGACCTTTAAAAAAAAGTATTATATAAAATTGGTTTTCTATACTGAAAATCGAACACGGACAACCGATTAAAAAAATACCAGGCAACATAATTAAGGAATTCCCTTTTTAATGAAAATAAATCTGCCGATTTTTATTGTGTTTGAAGGAATAGACGGTTCAGGCAAAACTACTCTTTCCGATTTGCTTTTCAAGTTCTTTATCACATCCGGAATTCCGGCTGTGATAGACCATGAACCCACAGAAGGCATTTGGGGCATCAGGATTAGAGATATGCTTCAAAATGATGCCGCGAATGCCGATGAACTGCTTAAACTATTTTTAAAAGACAGAGAAGATGATGTTAATACAACCATTCAGCCTGCGATTGAAAATGGAAAAGCCGTCATATTAGACAGATATTACTTTTCCAATGCCGCCTATCAGGGAGCCATGGGTATTTCACCTGTCTCAATTATACAGGAGAACCGAAAAAAAAATTCCCGGAACCAGACAGGGTTTATCTGGTTGATATTGATCCGGATCTCGCGCTAAATAGAATAAACATCAGAAATAATAAAAAAGAAATATTTGAAAAAGCGGAATTTTTAAAAAAAGTAAGGGAAATATATTATAAAATCGCTGATCAAAACTTTGTCATTCTGGACGGGTCAAAAACAACAGAAGAATTATTAACGATTATCAAGAACGACATTTTAAAGAAGCCACACAATCGATGAGATCTATTATACAAAATATTATTTTAAACCGAGCAATTAATAAAATTATCAACATAACAGTTGTCTCGTGCGTAAATTTTATTTTTATAATAATTCTATTATATATTATAAATCATTTATTTTTATTTACAATCGAAGGTGAATATTTCTTATTACTAATATTTCTGATATTGTTCTCTTTACTGCCTATTTTAAACTTTTTACTGGATAAATTTGATTCAGTTATCAGCCCTGCCGGATACAAAGACATTTACGCAAAAACAATTGATTCAATACTGAACATAGAATCCTTCGACGAGATATTACTTAAAATTTTCGGCCTGGTAATCAGACTGCTGAAAGCAGAATTCGGGCATACAATTTACTATAGGGACGATAAAGATGTAATTGATATTGAATATTACAATAATGATACGCATAAAATGTATCACCGCGAGAAACTGGAAAGCGATCATATATTATTAAAAGTAATCAAAGGCCCGGATGATATTATAATAAAAACAAAAAACAAAAAGCCGTCTGAGAAAGATAAAGAAATAATTAAAGCCCTTGGAATGATGCGGGCTGATCTTGTTGTACCTATTTTCTATAACAATAAAATATCCGGCATAATCGCAGTTGGCGGTAAAAAAGGATTCTCCGAAAAAGACATCAAATTATTAAAAATAATCGCTTTCAAATTAGCTCTGCTCTCTTCAAACAGTTTTTATTTTAACGAAATAAGGAAAAGAAGAGAGGTTGAAAAAGAATATGAATTAACCAATAAGATACAAAAACAATTTCTGCCAGAACCAAGTTTAAAATCAGGCAGAATAATCATTGAAGCGCATCATAGTACAGCTTCTTATTTTACACGGGAATTTTATGACATTTTTGTAAATGACGCCGTACCTGATGATATCCGGCTGTCTGCCTACCATGTATTCGGAGATGTAAAAGAAACCTCAATTTTTATGCCCGGTGTGCAGGCAATTCTGCAAAGCTACGCAAGGCTAGATTTTTCCCCCAGAAAGACAATAATCAAATTAAAAAAATTTGTCAAGGAACGGGATGTACTTAACGGAGATTTAATGATTCTTCACTCCTCCATAAAGCAATCGGGAGAATTCATCTGTTACTGTTCAAATTATCCTGCGCCTTTTCTATATCATAAATCTCAAAAAAAAATCGTTCATCCGGCGAGCAAAGGCAGGGGATTAGAATTTTTAACAGTTAAAATGAAACCCGGCGATATAATAATCGTTCCATGCAGCTATTATTCTGAAATTATAAAATCGAATATCACGCAGTATTCGAAAATATTAAATAAAAACAGTTCACTTCCACTGGAAGATATCAAAAATATCCTCGTAAAGATAATTAATGATTCAAAAAAAACAATTAAAATAAAGAATACCAGCGAAAGTGAAGACCAGCTTCTTATCCTCATAAGCATGGAGGATATTAAGTGAATAAAATCATCAGAACAATTTCAATTATAATAATATTATCAGGTCTTGCTGTGTTTAACGTGTATTTCTTTAATAAGGCATTTGAATTTTCAAAAATATATCCTTTCAAAAGGACTCTGACAGGGAATACATTAACGGCTAATATCGATTGTGCACCATCTTCCTTTACATTCAATACCAGAATTATCAGAATTGAAAATGATGATGTAGACGCAGGAAATATAAGCAGGTTACTTTCTAAATATGCAAATGAAGATATATTGAACATATCCTTTGAAAAAAAAGGACATGTATTTAAAAAAATAATAACAAAAACCCAGGAAATCAACCGCGAGTATCTTTTATTTTTATATTTTCTATTGATATTCGGAAATGTCCATTATATATGGGGGAGTATTGTTTATATTATCCGGCCATATGAAATCCGGTCAAAACTATTTTCCCTTTCTTCCTTAGTCCTTGGATTATTTTATTTCAACCTCATTGAACGATTTTCCTATGGAAGCAATAACATTACTTTTGTACTTATAATACTAATTATGGGTTATATCTTAATACGGCTGGGAGCTAATTTAACAAACCAGAGTGTAAAAAAAATAATCTCTGCTTCTGTTGGTATTTACGCATGTGCAATAATTATTTACAGCAGTTTACTCATTTATCTTTATGAAAGCATTGATACAATCACTTACATCGCCCTCTTTATTTATCTTATTATTTGTTCATTTTTTAGTTTAGAAAGGGTCATTTATGGAATTATCAGGGGAAAATACGCGTTTATTATCTGGCGTAATTTAGTCCTGTTTATAAGTATCTTTATCGGCTGCTCAATTCCAGTATTAAATATATTATTTTCTGTTTTTTCAAGTTCGAATATTCCCATTTGTCTGTCATCAATTCTCAGCCTTTTTTTCCCTATTATGGCGGGAAACTCTTTTTTAAGATATAATCAGTATGACTTTTCCGGGTTTAAAATTTTCCAGTTAAATGACATTAAACTGCAAATATACAACATTATTGTCAGTGTATTAAGCGCCGTATTACTTTATTCGATTTTGACTATTTCAGCCATGTCTTATCATGTAATTATGTATACAGTGTCTGCTTTTGTAATAATTATAATACTGCTTAACGGTGAACGCCTGCTGATCAGGACTTTGAAAAATCTAAACTATGAGAACAAAGACAATTATGCATTTTCCGCTCAGAAAATTGCAGAATTAAGTTCATCATCCAAAAATATTGACTATAAATTAATACATATCTATCGGGAGATATCTGATTTAACAGGAGCTATATCAATTAAATTAATATTATTTCTTAATGATGAAGACGAATATTATTCCAATTTAAGCAACTATCTTGAAGCATTGCCTAAAAGTTCGGATCTTTTCAAATTGATTAATTTAAACAAGGGAATCATACTTAAATACGCACTTATAAGAAGTTCGGCAATTGAAAAAAGAGTGTATGATTTTTTCGAGAGGAAAAAATTTATCTTCGCAATACCCATGATTGAAAAAGATGAAGTCAGGGGAGCACTGCTGATCGGAAAAAAACGTTACAAGGGTTTTTATTCAGATGAGGATATTCATTTTTTCCAAAGCGTTATGAATCAAATATCTCAGCTTGTCGAAATAGACAAATTATATAAAGAATACATTATTAAAAAACAATACGAAAAAGAACTGGACAACGCGTCTTATGTCCAGCTGCGTCTTTTCCCTAAAGCTGCCCTTAAAAAGAGAGGAATCTATATAAGTTTCTTTTACAGGCCCTATTTAAGGGTAATCGGCGATTATTTCGATTTCTTTAAAGTTGATGAAAACAGAACAGCAGTCATAATAGGCGATGTCTCAGGACACGGATTGTCTACCGCTATGGTTCTCTCAGCTGTTAACAGCATTACGCACGCTATGCTGGCAGAGGAGAAAAAATTTGAAAATACTTTTATGGAGATAAATAATTATTTAAATAACAGCTACAGGGGCATTGAGTTAATAACACTTTTTATCGGAATTTTTAACCGCAAGACAAAAGTTATGGAATATATTAATGCCGGACATGGAGCCCCAATTTTAATTAAAAAACAGGAGAAAAAAATCCGGTATATTGAGGGAAGATCAAAAATTCTCGGTGCTGATCCGAATGCGGAATATAATCCGTCAAGCATTATTCTTGAAAAAGATGATGAGCTGATTTTATATACCGACGGTGTGATGGAAATATACAATGAAAAAACCGGCATAAGCCTGAATGAAGAGAAATTTACTCAGATTATCCTCGATAATATTGAAAAAGATATTGACGCTAAAATTATTGAAATTGAAAAAAATATTAAATTTCACAGCAAGGATATTAAGGATGATATTACGATTATCGGAGTTAAGGTACAATAAAATAAAATGCATCCTGTGTTTCTTGTTATTATATCTTTTTGTATTTTTGTTTAATTATCTCCATGCTGATGAAAAAGCAAAAAATCCGTTTAATTCAGCTATTCCTCTGTTTCCCGCAAGCTATACTGAAAGTTCCTTTGCCCCGTTGATAAATCCGGTGTTTTCGGACATTTCCCCGAGTTCCTCAATTTCTTATATGATGCAGAACTTCGAAGACAGGAAAGACTTCAATCACTATTTTCTATTAAATTACGCAGGTTTTATTTTTTCATATTCATGGATTGACCATCTTTATAATTATAATGATTCCTTAGAGTGTTCCAATAGTAAACTTTTCACTGTCGGAAAAGGATTTTTCTTTAATAATATGTTCGGATTAGGCGCGAATTATTCTTTCAGCAAAAGCAGCAATAATAATTTCGACGGATACAAATCACTGACTATAGGTCTATTATTCCGTCCGGTCAGATTTTTATCTTTTGGATACACAGCAAGAGATATAAATAATCCCAGGGTATATAAAGAAGATACTGCCCGAAGCAATGTTTATTCTTTATCGATAAGGCCTTTTAATAATATAACCTTTTCATTTGATGCTGTTAAATATGAAGGCCGGGATTTCGAAAAATCCGACATGATACTTTCCTCCAGTCTGCGTTTTATATATGACATTTCCGCCTATGCCGGCATCACAAAAGATAAAAACTTAATGTTCGGTTTATTGATACCTCTGGGTATCAATGGAAACAGAAGCTCAAGTATTATTTTTGACGGTTACACATCCGATTTTTATGATATGCGCTCTTCGGGATTAGGCGTTACTTTTTCCGGAGATAAGACTGAATCATCCATCATCGGATTAAAACGTTTTCTTAAGATAATGATAAATAACGATATCAGCGAAATTAAAACAGAAAGGATATTCAGTAAAAAGGAGCTTGTATTTTTTGATCTTTTAAATGCTGTAAAAAGTGCAAAGACAGACCAAAGCATTACAGGCATTATCATTCAAATAGATAATGCGAAACTCGGCTTTGCTCAGATACAGGAACTGCGCGAAGAGTTGAAAAATTTCAGAAGCGTGGAAAAGCCAGTCTATGCTATTCTTAATGCGCTCGGGAATAAGGAATATTATCTGGCCTCAGCATGCGATAAAATTTATTATAATCCGGCAAACATGTTTGCCATTACAGGCCTTAAGGCCGAAGTTTTTTTCTTTAAGGAAGGGCTTGATAAGATAGGAGTGAAATTCGAATCAGTCAGCAAAGGGCCGTATAAATCGTACCCGGAACCATACACCAGAGAACACATGTCCCGCGAATTCAGGGAAAATTTAACTGCGCTCATTTCAGATTTAAATGAACAATATTTAAACGATATCATTAAAGACAGACAGATCTCAAGTGACCAAATTGATTTGCTTTTTAAAAAAGGCATAATGACGCCACTTGAAGCAATTAAAGCAGGCTTTATAGACGAAATCAGCTATCCTACAGAGGCGGAAACCGATATATTTAAGAATAATAAATTTCTAAATTTAACAATAGTTTTGAATGACTACGTTGAAGAAAATAAAAAAACATATAAGTGGGGTCCCAGGCCAAAGATAGCAGTAATTTATGTTTCCGGTTCCATTGTTCATGGTTATTCCCAGGGATATGATAAATTCCTCCCGAATACAATAGGAGATGAAACATACCTTAATGCTCTGAACAGCGCTTTTACAGAATCTCAGGTAAATGCTGTAGTAATAAGAATAGATTCAGGTGGAGGTTCATCCCTTGCCTCTGAATTAATGCTTCACAATCTGATCCGGATGAAAAAAAAATATAACAAGCCAGTCGTATTTTCATTCGGCAATACTGCGGCCTCCGGGGGATATTATATTGCGTGTACAGGCGACAATATTTTAAGCAGCAAAGGAACAGTCACGGGGTCCATAGGAGTTGTTGCAGGCAAACTTTCTTTAAAAGAACTTTACAGCAAGCTCGGTATAAATAAAGACATTATAAAAATGAGCGAATTCGCGGATATATTTTCCGAGGCAAAGGATATGACAGCTGCGGAACGTAAAATTATTGAACAGGGAGTGGATTACGTTTATAATAGATTTAAAATAAAGGCTTCGGAAGCACGCGGCATCGCAAAAGAAGACATTGATAAAGCCGCTGAAGGCAGGGTCTTCACAGGTAGCCAGGCAAAGAATAACAGGCTTATCGATACCTTAGGAGGCATAATTGCCGCAATTGACCTTGCAAAAAAAATTGCTGACATTAAAGATGAATATGATGTCACTCATCTTCCGGAAATATCAGTGCCGCTAATGGATTTTCTGGGCATTAAGGCCGAAACAAGCATATTGCAGGAAAAAATCAAAACTTTTATTCACATATTTGATTTTGTTGAATTTAACGAGGAATATGCTCTCTATTACTGTCCGTATAAATTAATAATTAAATAAGACATTTATAATTACAATGCTCTTTTCAAAAAATTTTTTAATTTAAAAAAATAACAGATTAAAAAGACCCTATTTTCATTAAAATATATAAAATTCATTTTATGCTTGTATAATTAGTTTACCGATAATTTTATTATACAAGTTTTTAAATTTTCTCTAAAAAAATAAATTGCTATTATAAAATTATATTTGTTCTGTTTTTTAATTTTACTTTTTTAAAATATCCTGTTATCATAAAATACTATTTAAAAACAAAAATCGGAAAAAATAATGGATACTCTCAAGGCTGAAAAAATTATAAACAAAATAAGATTTATCTTCGGATTATTTTTCCTTGTTTCAGGGATTATGGCTCTGCGATCCGGATCAGAACCGGCAGTATATCAGGGCATTCTTGCAGGAAGCGGAGTTCAGTTTTTCATCTTCATTTTAAACGAGGTTTTCATTCGACTAAAAAAAGTTCCGAAGGCTCTTATTTATTTTTCCGCAACCGCGGAGATAGCGAATGCTCTTATAGTAAAATTCGGATTTCATAACGATCCATTTAATGGTTATGGTCTGGCAATCAAAGAACAGTCTACATCTATTATTTTAATACTTTATTGCATAATAAATGGTTTACGTTTTAATAAAAATCTCAATCTGTATTTAGGCGCTGTCAGCATTGCAGGTTATATTACCTTAGTTGTTTTAGGAATAACACAGGGCGGTATGATTTTCGTAACTGATCCAAAATTAATTTTTACTCCAAATGCCCTGCGCCTGCCTACAGAACTTGCGTTTGTTCTTTTTATGGCAGGCAATACTTATTTTATGTATTTAATGGCACAATTCACTATACGAAACGTAAAAAAAATTGAGGAGGCCCGGGAAACTTCAGATGAGAATCTAAACTCGATAAACAAGCTGCTCTCAAACGTAAGCAAAATTACCACTCATCTTTCATCGTCTATTGAGGAAATGACTGCCACTACATTGTCATTAGCTGAAAATACACAATCTCAAAGCGCTATGGAAGAAGAGATAATCAACGCAAGCACGCACAACGTTGACAGTATTGATGAGCTGACTTCAAATTCTAATTCGCAATCTGAAGTTTTTAAAGTACTGTCAGAAGGAGTGAAAGATCTTTCTAATTCAATAAACGAATTGAATAAGGAAACTGTTAATTCCCTTGAGCTAACCAACTTCATAACTAAGCGCATAGCGGAGGGAGAAAAGGCCATAACATCTACAAGCGGAGCAATGGTAGCAATTGACGCAAGTTCAAACAAAATGACAAATATCATGTCCTTTATAAACGACATTTCCGACCAGATAAATCTTTTATCTCTTAACGCGGCCATTGAATCCGCCCGCGCCGGAGAAGCAGGCAGAGGATTCGCGGTAGTCGCAGACGAAATATCCAAATTGGCGGACAAGACCGCTCAGAGCATAAAAGATATTGAAATGCTCGTTAAAACCAACACCACCGAAATTAGAAAAGGACTTCAAAGTGTTAAGTACCTGAACGAAATTATTAATAAAATCATTCAGGATATTTCAGCGATCAGCAGCTTAATAAATAAAATATCCGACTTTATGAAGTCTCAAATAAATTATAATGAGAAAGTTACGTCTGAATCCGGAAAAATGCAGCAGATTTCCGAAAAAATAAATAAGTCGCTGGATTCTCACAGACAGGCGATAAAAAATATTTCCGAAGCCATCAAGAAAATCGGAAAAGTTGGCCAGGAAAATTCAAGCGCAGCGGAAGAGATGGCCGCAAACAGTGAAGAGATTGCCGGCATGACTGAAAATCTTAAAAAGCTTGTGGATGGTTTTAAGTATAATGTATAAAAAAATTAAGCAGGAACCAATAAAAAAGGACTGTCTGAATGACAGCCCTTTTTTATTAAGGTTTATGATGTAAATACAGTTATATATTATAAAAGAGATACCTGAACTGCCCTGAGGCCTTTCTCGCTTTTTTCAACATCAAATTTTACTTCTGCACC
>JAFGSG010000104.1 GCA_016934735.1 Spirochaetota bacterium
AACTCCAGCCAGGTCAGCTGCCCCGTATGCTCACCAGTTGCATGCAAAACCGAGTATTCTTGGTTTAAATTTACCAGTACTCATTTTTTCTAACCTCTTATTTTAGTGAAATACACTGTTTATTTAACTACAAACTGCCATTCAGTATAAACCAGCTCGTTAAGCGGCATCAATCTGTTTAATAATCTCTTGTTCGTCAGTTAAAGCGTCAATTGCACACTCAAGTTCTTCATCCGTAAAATGCTTTAGTGAAATGGCTCCTGTAGGACATTTCGAGTTGCACAGGCCGTCTCCTTTACAGAGAACGGGATTAACCACAACCTTCCTGCCCTGTTTTGTATCCTGAAGCTCTAAAGCGCTGTATGTACAGACTTCCACGCAGGCCCCGCATCCCATGCATTTTTTCTCGTCTACATAACAGACAGAACCCGAAGCAACGACTATATCATGCGAAAGAAGGGTCATTACACGGCCAGCTGCGCCGTAGGCCTGATTAATTGTCTCCTGTAAAAATTTAGGATAATGAGCAAGACCGCACAGATAAACACCGTCCGTTGCGAATTCAACCGGCCTTAGTTTAACATGCGCTTCTTTAAAAAAGCCGTCCGGGCTTAATGTTACCTTAAACAGGCTTGCAATTTCCTTTGTTGATTCCGAAGGAATTACCGCAGCCGCCAGCGCGAGTATGTCTGCATTGATAGCCAGTTCCTTCCCCAGAACATAATCCGGAAGCGATACTCTTAATATATTGCTGCCGCCTTCATTAACCGCTTCTACTTTAGGCGCATTTTCCGGTTCATACCGTATAAACTTAACATCCTTTTCAGACGCATCACGATAATAATCCTCTTTAAATCCGTAGGTTCTCATATCCCTGAAAAGAATATATATATCAATAAGAGGATTTATTTCTTTCAGTTTTAAAGCATTCTTGACGGACTCGCTGCAGCATATTCTGCTGCAATAATTCCTGTCTTCGTTTCTGCAGCCGACGCACTGTATCATCACGACAGTCTGGGCATTGATCACTTTTTCGTCCTGAGCGACTATTTTGCCCTCAAGCTCAATATGCGTCATTACCCTGTCATCCTGGCCGTATAGATATTCCGCAGGTACAGATACGTCAGCTCCTATTGCAATCACGGACGCGCCGTGTTTTATTTCCGTGATTCCTCTGCCGGATTTTACAGTTGTAACAAAATTACCTATGTACCCTGTCGCAGCCGTAATTGCAGCATTTTCATATACATGAATTAAAGGATGCTGATAAACTTTCTTTATC
This sequence comes from Spirochaetota bacterium, assembly GCA_016934735.1. Lineage (GTDB taxonomy): Bacteria > Spirochaetota > UBA4802 > UBA4802 > JAFGDQ01 > JAFGSG01. The sequence goes on from JAFGSG010000104.1 coordinate 1,283, forward strand.
AGCTCATCCAGATATCCCTGCACATCAAATCCTTCCAGCGTGGAATGGATCTTCCGCGTTATGCCGCCGAGATCTGGCTGCTTTTCAATCAGATAAACATCATGCCCCTGATTTGCAATGGACAGGGCGCTGTTCATTCCTGCAACTCCGCCGCCAACGACTAAAGCCGCCTTGTTTACGGACAGGTCAAACTCCTTTAACGGCTCGAGCTTGCGGGCGCGGGCTACTGACATCCGGATTATTTCCTTTGCCTTCTCCGTGGCCTCTTCCTTTTCCTTCTGATGCACCCAGGAGTTGTGCTCTCTGATATTTGCCATTTCCATGTAATACTGGTTAATTCCCGCTTCGCGAACAGTATCGCGGAACAGCGGTTCAAGCGTCCTGGGAGAACAGGCTGCGATAACAACGCGGTTAAGGCCTTTTTCCTTTGTAATGTCCGTTATCTCCTGGGCCGAGTTCGTCGCGCAGGAAAATATCTGCTGCTGCGCATGGACAACATTCGGCAGGGTTTTGCAGTATTCAACCGTATCAGGAACATTAACAATCCTGCTGATGTTCGCGCCGCAATGGCACACAAATACGCCTATCCTCGGCTCTTCCTGAGAAACATCTCTTTCTTCGGGATATACTCTTTCTTTAGATAGATTTCCGCGCCTGTAGTCAAGAAGCTCGCCAATCTGTGATCCGGCACCGCTTGCGCTGAAAACCGACTCCGGAATATCAATGGGACCCTGCAGGCCGCCGCTTACAAAAACTCCGGGCCTGCTGGTTGCTACTGGATTTGCAGGATTTAGTTTACAGAAGTCATGATGGTTAAGATCTACCCCGAATTTTTCCGCTATTTCCTTTACCTTAAGAGGAGGAGTCAGTCCGACAGACAGTACTACCATGTCGAACTCCTCTTCTTTTACTCCATCATTATTTGTGGCATAACGTATAAAAACATTCTTTGTTACCGGGTCCTCTCTCACAATCGACGTATAACTTCTGATAAACCTTACCCCGGGAAGAGCTTCCGTCCTCTGATAATAGCGCTCAAAATCCTTCCCGTAAGAACGGATATCGTTATGGAATATTGTACATTCAGCGTCAGCATCATGATCCTTTGTCAGGATTACCTGTTTTTGGGAATACGTACAACATACGGCCGAACAATAACTGTTATTGCCCTCTGTTACCTGTCTTGAACCAACGCACTGTATCCATGCCAGTTTATGAGGATGCTTTTTATCAGAAGCGCGCAGTATTTCTCCCGCATACGGTCCTGTGGAACCCAGCAAACGTTCAAAATCCATACTGGTTATAACGTTCTGGAAATCGCCGTAGTGATATTCCTCTTTAACCTTAGGATCGAACGGTTCAATACCCGGAGAAAGTATTATTGCACCTACTTTTATTTCTACTTTTTCAGGCTGCTGATTTAGATTTATCGCGTCATTCTCGCATACTGCTTCGCAGATACGGCATTTTTTTTCTTTAAGATAAAGACAGCTCTCATCAATATATGCGACAAGAGGGATAGCCTGCGGAAAATAAATATGCACAGCTTTATTTAGAGATATATCCTGATTATATTTATCAGGATATTGGGCAGGGCAGTACTCGACACATGTAGTACATCCTGTGCATTTATCCTCTATGATATATCTTGGTTTTTTAACAAGCGAAACATTAAAATTTCCCGCTTCGCCTTCCACACTTTTAACTTCAGTGTAGGTTAAAACTTCAATATTTGGATGCCGGCCGACCTCGACCAGTTTGGGTGCGAGTATTCACATCGAACAGTCATTGGTCGGGAAGGTCTTGTCAAGCTGGGCCATATGCCCCCCTATACTTGGGGCCGTTTCAACAAGATAAACCTTAAACCCGGCACTGGCAAGATCAAGGGAAGCCTGAATCCCGCTGATCCCTCCGCCAACAACCATTACATCTCCAAAATTATTGTCTCCAAGACTTTTAGAAAGTTGTTCAATGTTTTCTTTTATTGATACAACATTTTCCACTATATATCTCCTAGTTGGATTTTTTCGGTTTCCCGATGTAAATCTTCAGTAAACAATTAAAAAAATTATTCAAATAATAACATGCTAACCACAGTGTATGCGGGAACATATTCTAAATAACTTCTGCAATAATTTCCGTAATGTCCTTTACATCTATCTTTTCTGCGACATCCATGGTCAATCTGCTGTCTTCAAACATTGTAACACAGTACGGGCATGCAGTAACCAGCACTTCTGCCCCGGCTCCTATAGCCTGTTCAATTCTCAGGTCGCAGAACCTTTCACCCTTCAGTGTTTCCATCCATACACGGCCTCCGCCGGCTCCGCAGCAAAGGCTGTCTTTTCGATTATCTGGCATCTCATTCAACTCTAAACCTGGTATACTTTTTAAGGCCTCGCGGGGTTCTTCGAATATACCGTTGTGCCGTCCGAGGTAGCACGGATCGTGATAAGTGATTTTCTTTGCATATTCCTTATTAATCTTAAGCCTGCCGTCTTTTATAAGTTCAAACAGAAACTGGGCAATATGAATTATCTCAAAATGTACCATGTATTCCGGATATTCATTTTTAAAAGTATGATAACAATGAGGCGAATTAACAAGAATTTTCTTAACTCCGTTATCAATAAAAGTTTTAATGTTTTCCTTGGCTAATATATTGAATAATTCCTCATCGCCTGTTTTGCGGATACTCTCACCGCAGCAATTCTCCTTAGGACCGAGTATCCCGAAATCTACCCCTGCTTTATTTAGAATATTGGCCGTATCTCTGGCCACTTTTTTTAATCTGGGATCATAGCAGAGATAACAGCCAGGAAAATATAAAAATTCAGTTTCCTTTGTAAATGTTTTAACGTTAATTCCCTGTGCCCACTCTGCCCTCTTGGAACGCTCGCCCTTTAACGGATTTCCGTCGCCGTAAAGGCTTGCGGTTATGGCGGTGACAGGTTTGACCGGGGTGGGGAAAACCCTGTTCTCAGTTGCAATCCTGCGCAAAGCAACCATGTCGTCTATCTGTCTTACATCTCTTGGGCATCGTTGTACGCATCTTCCGCAGGTTGTACATCGCCATATTTCTTCGCTTTCTATCTCCGTTAAACCGAATGTAGCCTCACGGACTAATTTGCGCATGCTGAATTGCCTTACCCTGTTCCATGGGCAGACAGCATCGCATAAACCGCACTGGAAGCATCTTTTGAAAGCATCTCCGCCGCTCAGTTTAATGACTTCTACTATCTCTTTATAGTCAGCTACATTCTCCATTGTCTTTTTTATCCCTCTAGGCTTATTCTTTTATTCCTTCTGTGACATTCGTGTAATGGTCTCTGCTACCTTTTCTAATCCATATTTATCCACCATTGACGTCAATCCCGCCTCAACATCCTCCATTTCTACTCCTTCCTCCACTTCTTCTTCCCTTTCTTCATAAATAAGAACATCATTAAGGCACCATTCAACACACAGAGGCTTCTCACGCGGCGGGTCGTCTTCACACATATCGCATTTGAGAGGCAGACCTGAATCAGGTTCCTTAAATAAATCCCTGGATGGGCAGGAAGCCCTGCAAAATGCGCATTCATCATATTCTTTCCCGTCAATTATATACTTATCCCTCCCCATGCACTCGGCCGGCGCATATTCACCCGCAAAAACCGGAAGCCATATATTTTTTAACGGATGGCGGATAATCTGGATACGGGACCTCGCAGGATTTATAACGCTCCATTTCGGGCTGGAATGAAAAGCTGAACAAACCACCTCACACGTGCGGCAACCGTTGCACTTATCGGCATCAACCTTTATTGTCTTTATCTTCTTTTTAATCTTGGCCATTTTTATATAACCCTCTCTTTTCTAAGTCTTCTGCAACATAATCAAGATCCAATTCATGCAGTTTTTCTTTGGTAGGGATGCCATCCATGTTCCATCCTTTATACTTATAATATGTGGATAGAAGATTCTCTTCGAGTTCTGGGAATCTTTTTTTCCAGTGGTCTTCAGGCGGTTTCTCATCTGCCCTGCTCATACCTCTTCTAATATTAAATGCTCTGTGTAAGTTCCGACTCCTGTTGACTATCTTTTTAAGACCTGCTTCGTCAAGATCCAACCCCGTAGCCGCAGAGATAATCTTGGGGTAATTATGTATGTGCCACGGCGGCTTCAAACAAAATGACGACATACCAGCGCACACACAGCAGGCATCATCGATATTGTGCAGCATCTCCATCCAATCAACAATCTCAGAACACATATCGGCAGTCGGATAATATGGGTTTGCTTTTTCACCGCGCGGTTCCCAGTCCAAAAAATACTGTTTAAAATGTTCATCAGGAAGCTGCGGCCAGTCCTTCACAAAAGCTTCTCTATCCTCTTTGTTAGGAAAAGCAGCCTGTGGCCAGTTCCCTTCCATCTGGGTAATACTTATCTTCTCGTTTGTAGAATACATCAGATAATAAAGAGGATCCATCATCCCTAGCTTAATGTTCATCTGTTCATGTTTTTTTATGGTATTATGGTCGTAGGCTTCTGCACCTTTGCCGATCTTGCGGGCAGCCCAGTAAACGCCGTCTGCCAGAATATCCCCGATCCCTTCTCTGTGGGCAAGCCTGTCCAGCAGCCAAAAAAATCTTCCTCTTTTATCGGAGGGACATGCTTCATATTTATCCGTCCCGGCGAAATCCTTGTCTGTAAGAATACCTGCTTCATAAAGCTCAACAGCAAAAGCAAGTATCTGTGGTGTTGAAAATGAATCGACACCGTACTCAAACGCTCGTTTTGCTATTTTATATCCGAAATCAAGATCATCTACCTCAGCGCCCATCAGATAGGTGAGTTTCGAAAAGCATTTCATCATATACGAGGGGACATCCTCGTGAGTGATCAATCCGCCACATTGGGTTGGACAATTAAAACAGCTTATAAGCCGCTTTGTTGATTCCAACTGTGTTTTTTTCCAACTTTCCTCTATTTCTTTTGTCCAGAAATCTTTTCTACGTCTACGTGCATTCCCCCATGCGAAGCTCTCTGTATGCCACTTCTCATCAGTGTGTTTCATTTCCGCCGGAGAACCTATCCCGGATAAAATGGTCATTATTCCAGGGAGAGGATTTTCATTCCGGAACTTTATGTATTTAGTCATTTCCTTCATCTGTTCCATAAATTCATCGCCATGAGCGAGATAAATATCTTTTGTACCGCGAACAGCCACTGCCTTTATCTTTTTATCCCCCATAACAGCTCCGCCTCCGCCCCTGCTGGAGCTAGACCTTGACTGCTCAATTGAGGCAACGAAAACCTTATTCTCACCGGCAGGGCCTATAGCTGCCACCTGAGCGTTCGGCTGATTCAATTCATTTCTAATAAGTTCCTGAGTTTCAAGAGCGCCTTTTCCAACCAGATGAGAAGCATCTCGTATTTCCACTTTGTCGTTATTGATCCATATATACACCCACTCAGGCGATTTGTTGCGGAATATCACTTTATCATAGCCTGCATATTTCAACTCCGCAGACCAGAATCCTCCCATCATTGGATATGCCAACAAGCCAGTTTGAGGAGAAATGAAGGTAACAATGGTACGATTTGCGCTGAAAGCAGGTGTACCGATCAGAAGACCGGAACTAAATATCAGTAGATTCTCAGGATCAAAAGCTTTTACTTCAGGCGGTACCCTGTCCCAGTGTATCTTTACACTGGTGCCGAGTCCTCCAAGATGTGTCTCCATTAATTTAGGGTCGGTTTCTACTCGTTCTATATTTCCTGTTGCCAGGTCTATTTCTAAGTTATATCCTGTTTCTGCGTATCTCATTTTTAACTCCTGTATATTCCTGATTACCTGAATTCGCGGTATGCTTTTTGAAAAATAATGCGCATGCACTTAAGAAAAACAGCTTTCATCGATCAGATAAGAGTTGAAATTGCTTAAGCTGCTGGAGTTATTTTTCTATTACCATCAATGCCATGAGTTCAGAGGACAATAAGCCTTTATAATTAGATAAAAAATAATTCTTCTTGATAATAAAAATATTTATAATTTTAAATACATTATGACTACAAAATAGCCATTTCGTAATTACATGTCAAGAAAAAAGTAAACCTTTATAAAAAGCATTATATTTACTTGCAGGCACTTGATCCGAATCAGTCTGTCTTTACATATAAAAACTGATTTTAGATAAGCTGCAGAAGTAATTATTCATCATAATCAATATCATTAATACAGAGGAAAGAAGGTCTTGAATACTGAATTAAAAAAATTACTTTTTATTGAAAAAATTGATTATTTAGATGTTCAATTCAGTATAGGGACAATTTATTTATTTCGTATTTCTATGTCAAGAAAAAAGTAAATCTTTATAAAACATCCTACATGAATTCTCTAAATTAATGTATACTCATTAAATAGTAATTGCGCTTGACAGCAATTATTAACCATAATTATTGCAGAAACGGATATACTATCCATGCAAAGGACAAGCCATTATTATTATTTTTAATATTAGGAGAAAACCCGTATTTTGGATGACATGATTTATGAAGAAATGGATGTAGTCAGGATCATTACGGATAATGATAATATTCGTACCCAGGATATCAGTAAAAAAGTGATCGCTGAAATATCTCTTAAAATAATCGTAAACGATATGGAACTCGTCTCTGTTCTTTGCCTTAACCAGTATCATGAAGAACTGGCAGTCGGTTTCCTTTACAATGAAGGGATTATCAGTTCATATACAGATATCGAGAAAATCAATTTCAATAGTAAATTACTGGCTGTTCTAATCAAGCTAAAAGACGGTGTCGTAATTGATCGTCAGGAAAGCTTAAGAAGCCTCACCTCAGGCTGCGGTAAATGTTACACTTATATTAATCCTCTTAAACAAAGCCAATACAAATCAGTCTCTGCCAATACGGCCTATACGGCGAAAAATGTCCTGAATTTAATGAATGACTTTATCAGCAGATCAAAAATATATGCTACAGTCGGAGGCGTTCATAGTGTTCTTTTTTATACTCCGGATTATGAAATACTCATTGAAGATATCGGCAGGCACAACTGTTTTGATAAGATTACCGGTTCAATACTAAAAGAAAATAAGCTTAATTTATTCGATCAGGGTATTGTATTTGTATCAGGAAGAATCTCTTCTGAAATCATAATGAAAATTATCCGGATAGGCGTCGGAATTCTCGTCTCTAAATCAACACCGACAACCGCTGCCATAAAGCTGGCACGGCAATATAATGTAACATTGCTTGGTTATGTCCGCAACAGCGGGGGGTATATTTACAGCTGCCCCGAAAGATTATCTCTCTGAGTGACGGCAAAACGGCCTAGATTGATAATACTCAACCAGCCGTTGCGGATCGAACATGGAGTCAGTATCTGGACCGCATCAGGCAGGCAAGCCGGTGTTTCGCACTGCATCAAAAAATTTCACCTCAGGAAGATTCCTCATGCCAGATCCACTATAAACCCGCCGATAATCAGGCCTGGAGCGAGACTGCCGTAAAATGATTTGATAAGGTTGAGGTACTTTTTATAAGAATAGGTACAAATTTTCATAAATTATTTTACTCCAAATTTCATCAGCAGTCGCTTGAGACTAAGGTCATGTCTTTAATAATTTTCGATAATAAATATTTTATGCTTATAATTTTGATTTATTTCAGTGGGTAGGAATTATTATAGAACAAAGGGCGACAGCCCCCTTGTTATAGACCTATAAAAAATGAATTAAACATCCCGTTTAAAACTCGGGATGTTTAATTCCCTAGTTAACTTTATCAATTCGCACTGCACAGGCTTTATATTCCGCTGTCTGCGTTACCGGATCATAGACCGGATTAGTAAGCCAGTTTGCGCATGCTTCCCTGAAATGGAAGGCCATCCAGACAAGCCCCTTGGGAACCTGCCGTGTCACGCGGGCTTTAACCAGAACCTCGCCACGTCGCGATTTGACCGAAATTTTTTCTCCATCGACAATGCCTTTTTCCAATGCATCCGCTGCAGAGATATCTGCAGTCTCTTCAGGAAGCAGATCATTAATACCCTGAGACCGCCCGGTTTGTGTCCGTGTGTGATAATGATACAAACGCCGTCCGGTGGACAGTACCATCGGATATTCCTTGTCGGGAACTTCCGCGGGAGGTATCCAGTCAATTGCTTTAAAGACGCCCTGCCCGCAGGTAAAGCAGCCGTCCTTATGTAGCGTACATGTTCCCGGATGATCTTCAGTTGGAGCAGGCCACTGAATACCGTCATTTTCAATCCTGGTGTATTTAATACCAGCCATGGATGGCGCAAGTACCGTTATTTCATTATCCCAGATTTCCCGTGCGCTATCCGATTTCCAGTCGTGGCCCATTCGTTTGGCGATTTCCTTAAATATCCACCAGTTTGGTTTTGCTTCACCAGGAGCTACGCTGGCTGTGCGAACGCGGTTTACACGCCGCTCGGAGCTGGTAAATGTGCCGTCATTTTCACTCCATGCGGAAGACGGCAGAATGACATGCGCAAAACGCGTCGTTTCAGTCTGGAAAATATCCTGACAGACCAGGAATTCCGCTGATTGAAGACAATGTTCTACATGATGAATATCAGGTTCGGTATTTGCAAGATTCTCGCCGAAAACATAGAAAGCTTTAATTTTTCCGGTGGTCAGACCCTCCATCATTGTAGGCATCATAAGGCCCGGTTTTTCCGGAAGTGATTTTACTTTCCATGCTGCTTTAAACTTTTCTCTGGCTGTCTCGTTATCCACACGCTGATATCCCGGAAAAACATTCGGCAAAGCACCCATATCGCAGGCGCCCTGAACGTTATTCTGGCCGCGCAAAGGATTAACGCCGCCGCATTCAAAACCAACATTACCCAGAAGCATCTGAAGATTGGCACATGACATAACATTGTTCACGCCGCATATATGTTCCGTAATTCCCAGCGTATACATCAGCATCGCCGGTTTAACAGAGGCAAGTCTGCGCGCAAGGTCACGAATTGTATCTGCTGAAACGCCGCAGATCTCAGCCGCACGTTCCGGTGGATATTCCATCGCCTTCTTTTTGACCTCTTCAAACCCGACAGTGCAGGTACTTACATAGTTCTTGTCATAAAGATCTTCATTAATAAGCACATTCATCACACCATTAATCAGAGCAACGTCGGATCCCACTTTGATCTGCACATGCATCCTTGCAAAATCAACTAAATCGGTACGTCTCGGATCTATAACAATAAGTTCTGCACCGGCGAGAGCAGCATCCTTGACAAATGTTGCCGCGACCGGATGCGCTTCTGTCATATTGGAACCTATAACCATGATCATTTTTGCTTTCTTAAAATCAGCAAAAGAATTTGTCATTGCACCTGAACCGAAAGAAGTTGCCAGACCGGCAACAGTCGGAGCGTGTCAGGTACGCGCGCAGTGATCGATATTATTTGTACCGATCACCGCACGGAACAGTTTCTGCATCTGATAGGAATCTTCATTGATGCTGCGGGCGCAGCTGACGCCGCCCAGGGCATCCGGCCCATCACTTTTTATGATTTCCTTAAATTTGTTTGCTACAAGGTCAAGAGCTTCATCCCATGAGGCCTCACGGAATTTACCATCAGCTTCACGGATAAGCGGCGTTTTTAGTCTATCTTCGGAATAGATAAAGTCATAACCAAAACGCCCTTTCACGCAGAGTCGTCCCTGATTCGGTTCAGCATTTTCGACTGCCGTGACCTTTATGATTTTCCCGTCCTTAACATGCAGCCACTGCTGGCAGCCTACACCGCAATACGGACAGGTTGTACGGATCTTCTGCACTTCCCACGGGCGCCCCAATCCTTTGGCTTTCTTTTCCGTTAACGCCCCGGTCGGGCAGACCTCAACACACTGTCCGCAGAATACACATTCGCTTTCATTGTATGGATTGTCGCCGCCGGTAACAATCTTGCTTTCTGCACCTCTATAACCCTGCGTAATTGCACGGTTAACAACAACTTCATTGCAGGCCTGAACACATCTTCCGCATAGGATACAGCGGCTGAAATCGCGGACAATGAATGGATTTTCATCTTCAGTAGGATAAATATTTTCTTTTTGGGGAAATCTTAAATTTGTAATTTTATAAAAATAAGCCAGATCCTGCAGGCGGCAGTCGCCATTTGACTCGCAAACAAGACAGTTGTGCCTACCACTGGCGAGCAACAGCTCAACATTCATTTTTCGTGCTTTGTGGACAAGCTCGCTATCCGTTAGTACGTCCATTCCCGTCGTAACCGGTGTAGAACAGGATGCCATCAGGGAGCGAGCGCCTTTGACCTCAACAAGACATATACGGCAGGCGCCTGTAGGTGTAGCACCTTTCAGATAACAAAGTGTTGGAATTTCAACTCCGCCATTGCGGGCAGCATCGAGAATCATCTGGCCTGGCGTAAATGGTGTTTCTATGCCGTTTAAAAAAAATGTATTACTCATTTTATTCTCCTGCAAATTATCTATACCACTAATGCTCTATATCAATAAAGACATATTGTAATAAAAATTTCAAAAGACATTATTACCAGTCAATTGAATGAATAGAAGAAGCTATCCCGAAAAGACTAATTACCTAAATAACAACATTTTATATTATGAAAAAATGTCCAAAAATCAAGAAAAATTTAAAAAATTATTACAAAGCTTTCTTAATATAGAAAGCCTAATTTAGCATATGGAAACAGTCAGTCAATTACCAATAATTGTGATTTAATAATAATAAAATTTGGGGATGATATATTATTTACATAAAATAACAATTTTTATATATTGACTGATATTTTTTGTCAATTTCTTAATTCCCGGAACAATTACTTCGAAATCAGATGCCTATACAAATACTTAACCATCAAGTCCCATATATTATTAGCAACTTGCGGAGTATGATGGAAAATAAATATTGACTTCACTAACTAAAATTTATCATGGTACATTAAAACTACAAGCCATTTTTTTGAAAAAAAATTTAATATGAAACATAAAAATTCAATTGTGTCCATTGAAGAAGCACAAAAAATTATTTTAAATTCAGTAAAGCCTTTAAAACATGAGATCATTCCTATCATGGAAGCATCTAATCGTGTCTTATATGAGGATATTATATCGAAAATATTACTACCCCCTGTAGATAATTCCGCAATGGACGGTTACGCTTTAATTGCAGATGACACTCTTGGGGCTTCAAAATATAATCCTGTAAAACTTCAGATAATTGGGGAGATACAGGCAGGAGGCTCTGCAGTAGGCAAACAAGTCTTAAAAGGAAAAGCAATACGCATTATGACAGGCGCTCCAATTCCCAAAGGAGCTGATTCTGTAATCCGATTTGAAGATACGGAAGAAAAAGCCGGCTATGTTAAAATATTCACTGAATCCGCAAGATACAATAACTATAGAATTGCAGGTGAAAATATTAAAAAAGGGGATACGGTTCTCCACAAAGGAGAACGGCTCAGATCGGCTAATATTGGGATATTCGCGTCGCTGAATTACAACACAGTTAAAGTATATAAACAACCGACAGTTTCAATTATTTCTACAGGAAATGAACTGGCAGATATAGGTAAAAATATTAAAACCGGTCAAATAAGGAATATTAATGCATATACAATCTATTCCGAAGTAAAAAAATATAATGGCATTCCTGATTATTTAGGAATCGCCAAAGATACATTGAAAGATACAAAAGCAATATTTTTAAAGGCATTAAAATCCGATGTTATAATATCCAGCGGCGGCGTATCAACAGGAAAGTATGATTTCATAAGAGATATTTATTCTGATCTTAACGTTGAAATATTTTTTGAACGCATCAATATAAAGCCAGGCAGACCATTCACTTTTGGGAAAAAAGATAATAAACTGATTTTTGGTTTACCCGGAAACTCAGTCCCTACCATTACATCATTCATTCAATTTGTGAGACCTGCCTTACTTAGTCTAATGGGCGCAAAAAGGATAAAAAAACCTATCGTCAAGGCATTTCTTGAAGAGGATATAAAGTCAGTTAATGCTCATCACCTTTTAAGAGGCTTTTTCACAATTAAAAATGATGAATTTTACGTATCAACGTCAGGTAATCAAAAACCATCAGTACTTCGGTCAATGAGCGATGCAAACTGCCTGATAGTAATTCCGGAAAACGTTATAAAAGCAAAGACAGGAGAAAAAGTGACAATTCAATTAATCGATCATGATGAAATATAACTATACTAGTTGCTAAAGGGACATTACAATAACTCAGGAAAGCGTGCTATCAAACAAGCATTAAAAATAATTATAATACTAAAGGATAGTAAATGAACAAGAAGGAGTTACAGCCTGGCGCTGTTTTAAAAAAATCGCCTTTTTTGGTTTTGAACAGACTAAATAATGGCGAAGTAAGAGTTTATAGTAAATTGCATGGCAATTTAACTTCTTATAATTATAATATTGATAAAATTTTAGAACTTTTTAACTCCCAGATTGATGTCGAGACATCCGCAAAAAAAATATCTGAAATCTTTCATTGTGAACCATCAACCTTAATAAAAGAGCTGTACGATAAACGATTTATAATAGAAGCTGATAAAAATGAGAAAGATATACTCTTGGAATATATTGAAATAGTAAGAAATAAAAATAAAAGCCCGAAGATTACTGACGTTACATTTCTGATTTCAGCCAAATGTAATTTGGCATGTAAAGGCTGTTATCACAATTTTTACGATTTTAAAAGCAACAATATGGAAGACAATTTCGCAGGTCAAATTTTAAATGGATTATTCCCATATCTGAAAAAAAGAAAAATACCTGAGTTGCTTATATCCTTTCTTGGTTATGAACCCTTGTTGAATTTCGAAACGCTGAGCAGAATTTATGATAAAGCATGCAGAATGAGTGAAGAGTACGGAATAAAAACTTCTTTTAAAGTATATACAAATGCCTTTAATCTAAGCAGGGAAATATTTACATGGATTACTAAAAACAAATCCAACTTGGGAATTAAGGTCAGTCTGGATGGAATAAAGGAAGACCATGATAAAAGAAGAGTGGATTTCGCCGGCGAGGGCACCTATGACAAAGTAATTGAAAATTTAAAACGGATAATAATGACCGATGTTGAATGCAGCGTATTAATAGTCCTTAGTAAATTAAATTTTACTAATATTGAACAATTTACATATGAAATGGCAGAAATAGGGATTAAGAGTATTACTGCAAATATCTTCAGCGGCCACTCCGAAGACGAGAAGCTGCTGGAATTGACGGAAGAAGAAAAGTTTGAAGCAATCAGAAGAATGGATTTATCGACCGAGAAATATGGCATTGAGTTCAATGGCGAATGGAAATTTGCTGTAGTTCAAATGATCACAGGCGCGCATTTTTCCTGTCCTGCCGGAATAAAGCAATTGGTTTTCTCTTCGGACGGCTTAATTTATCCCTGTCAGCGATTCGCAGGCACAAAAATGAATTTAGGTATATATGAAGATGCTTTTTGGGAAAAACTAATTGATGGCCAATGCGAAAGTTATAATAAGTGGACTGCCAATCTTTATGATAGCGTAATGGATAGAACAAAAGAAGAAGACAGCGACCTTGCAGGCTGGAGTTGTCCTTTCCATTTATTTACAAGAGGAGAAAATTTTAGTAAAAATCCCGAAAGACAATTGAATGAACATCTTATTCAATATTTTATTACGCGTCCTTTGAACAGAATAACAAATCAATTCGATCAGCCCCATCAGGAAACTCATTAATTAATTCAAAACGCTTTGCTATTTTAAGTAGAAGCATTAAAGCGCGTCACGAGAGACCTCATACATCTCTTTACCCGAAATGTTATTGTATAACATAGAATAAACTTCTATTGCTGTAAATGATTACTTCTTAAGGTCATCTACCCAAGCAATTGCGGCTGCAACATTCGGGAATCCAATGGTGCCGGTAAGCAAGATCAGAGAGTGATAGATTTCTTCAAGAGTCGCTCCATGTTCTATCGCTCTGCGGGCATGGCTGTGAACGCCACCCTCAGATCTTATTGCGGCAGTAGCAGCCAGTTGTATTAAATGTGAAGTCTTTTTGTCTATAGGTCCGGAAGTACGTACTGTTTTTTCCAATTGATCCAGCGCCTTGCCATACTCTTCAAATCTCTCTAAAATATTTCGATAATGTTTGGGTAATTTGTCGGGCATCATTAATCCTCCCTATAATTGTTTCAATTGTTGAATAATAGAAACAATATGAAAAGTCAATTAAAATTCATACTATTTTATTGATTTTTAGATTTGTTGATTAAGGCAGTTATAAATGAAAAATTTATATTTTTATTTATGATTAAAAAATACGGCGTGGTAAACAATGAAATCATTGAGGATTCTTAATCATTCTTTTACAGCACCCGACAATTCCGCAATTTTCCTGACGGTTGTTTCATCACATTCCAACCTTTCTGAAAGCTCGGATATCTTTGCATCAGTAACAGGTTCACCGCGGATGATGTCTGCTTTATTTACCGCAACTTCTGCCGATGGTTTCGGATCTTCAGCCTGCAGGTAAATCACACAATCAGGAGTGATCTCCTCAAGTATACTGTTGCTCTCAATTACAAGAAAGCGTGCATTTCTGTGCTCGGCCGCAATTGCTGAAAAGCGAGTCCCCATGTGATAATAATAGCCGTCGCCGCCGGGCTTACGCGCATGATGGCCTATTTTTATCCGTACCGCACCAGGCAGTAAATCGCGAAGCGCACGCGCAAGCTGGGTTTTTCCTACATTGGAATGTGCACCTGAAACAACAATGACTTTCATCATTATTCAAAACAGCCGAGCTGGCATTCAATTAATTTAATGCTGTGCTGGTTGCATGTTTCGCCTATGTCTTTTAAGGAAATATTATGTTCCTTGGACAATTTAACAGCCTGTGTGCATGAAAGGACTTTTCTCCCATTGCGTTCTACTGCGGCATTAATTATATATTTTTCATTTTGATTCATTCAATAGCTCCTCATAATTTATTTAATTAAAACTGCAGGATTTGTATTTACTCAACTAAAATTAATTTTAAAGCAATTGATGCTATTTAACTACAATATAGCTGTATAGTGATTATACGTCAACAAAAAAGGAATAGGTTTTCAAAAGACTTTCGTTTCTATAAATATTTATACAAACTTTGCAGCACCTATTTAAGTCGCTCTTAGAAAAATTTACTTCTATTCCATGGAAGATAACGGTCACACAATATGATATCATCTATAACACGAAAAATCTTGACAATAATAAATTGAAAATATTTTATAAGACAATTATGGAAGTTCATCATTCTGATATTTTCACAAACAACAAATTTATTATAAAATCTCTTTTGATTCCATATTTACTATGCCCATAAAAGATATTACAGCATTCGTTATCGCGGGCGGGAAAAGTACACGATTCGGGCAGGACAAATTATTATATAAATACAATGGTATGCCGCTTCTAGAATGCGTAACCGTTATTTTAAAAAAAATATTCAGCAGTATAATAATAATCACTAATGAAGCAGAAAAATACGCCTATTTAGGATTCGAAACGTATCCGGATCTGCTTCAGGATGTTGGGCCGATTGCAGGCGTCTACACTGCACTTATAATTTCCAGGACAGAAAAAAATTTCTGTGTAGCTGGTGATCTTCCGTTCCTGAATGCTGATTTCATTGAATACATGATCTCGGTATCGGATGATTTTGACGTTACTGTGCCGGTCATTGATGGATTTTATGAATCACTGCATGCTGTTTATTCCAAGAACTGTGTTAAATATATAAAGGCTCTTATAGAAAAAGGAAGTAACCAAATATTCAGATTTTACGAAAACTGTATGTTTAGAAAAGTTGAGAAATCCGAAATACAAAAATTTGCCGATCCGGCGCTTATTTTCAAGAACATCAATTATTTTGAGGATATATAATAATACAACAACAACTAATTAACACCATTAATTAATGGCAGTTAGTTTACAGTGTATTGTTAAGATTATGCAGCTGGTATTGTTTGGGTGTTAAGCCGTATTTTTCGTAAAAATTTTTTATAAAATTTGAAATATTGTCGTATCCCAGATCATAGGCGACCTCGGTTACTGAGCTGTGTTTAAGGAGTTTTTTTGCTTCTTTGAGTTTGATGTTCATATAGTAAGCATGCGGGGAAACCCCGGTTATCTTTTTAAATTTTATTGAGAACAAAGCAGGGGACATATTCAGAGAATGGGCGATCTCGTATAAATCCAGGTTCTTTACGTAAAAATTTTTCATTAGCTCAATGGCTTTATAGATAGGATTGTTGATCTTTTTCTCAAGCATAAGGCCTGCACTCATCCGGCTGAGTAATTTATAGATCATTTCCTGAACGTAAAGATCTATTAGAAATTCTTTATTCTTCGCTTTCCCCAGGGCAGTTAAAGTTATCTTCTTTATATCGGACTGAATAAGCCTAGTGTTCCCCCTAAAAAGCGGATGCGTTTCTCTTTCAAGCGGGTTGCATTCAAAATCCTCCGTGATGCAGGCTTTGTCGCATATTTTATCCAGTAAAATATCGCTCAGTTCAAACACCAGACATCTGGTTGGATCCTTTATTTCCATGGAGACTGCAGATTGCGGGGGCAGTACTACAAATCCGTCTTTATTATAAATAAAGTTTTCCTGATTGTTGACTTCAATGAATTTACTGCCATTGAGGATTGTGCAAAGCCTGTAATATTCATAGGATTTATAAAAATCTTTATAATAATGATCGAACTCGTAGTAAAGAAGTCTAATATAATCAGTCTCGAGTCCGTCAGATAATTCTAAATTTCTGTCGAAACTGTTCATGATCATTATTCCGTTTAGGTAATTAAAAAAAGATGATGTTTCCACAAAAAGACAGCTTTCTCAGCAATGCCATAATAATTTTAAATTTCAAGTGTTTTTTTTAAATTTTGGTTAGAATATAGATTAGCCTAATACTAAATTATACTAAAGGCTTATATAAATACCGTCTTGTTAATATAAAAAAAATAACGAAAAAATTTTAATATTTGGTTTGCAGCAATAAACATCTTAAAATCCATATTTTATGAATGCCGGTTTTAGCCGATACATAGAGGTTTATTAACTCTAAGATAATATATATATGATAAGGAGGGAGGTTTATATGCAGAAAAAAGTATTAAACATTAATGGCTTTACAAGGACATTGATAGTGGATCCCGAAGCCAGCCTGGCAAGCGTACTCAGGGAACAGATGCTGCTAACCGGTGTTAAAGTCGGTTGTAATCAAGGTCATTGCGGCGCATGTTCAATAATCAAGGATGGAGAAGTAGTGCGCTCATGTATTATTAAAATGAAAAATGTTGAAAATGATTCTAAAATTACCACTATTGAAGGTCTTGGAACAGCCGATGATCTGCATCCGCTTCAGATTGCGTGGATAGCTTACGGTGCCGCCCAATGCGGATTCTGCAGCCCGGGTTTCATTCTGTCCGCCAAAGGCCTGCTCGATAAAAATAAAAAACCCTCAAGAGAAGACGTACGCGATTGGTTCCAGAAGCACCGGAATGCCTGCCGCTGTACCGGTTATAAGCCTTTAGTGGATGCAGTAATGGCAGCCGCAAAGGTAATGCGCGGTGAAATGGGCAAAGAAGACTTAATATTTAAACCGAAAGACAATAAAATATACGGCACAACCTATCCACGTCCTTCAGCCCTGCAGAAAGTTACAGGCACATGGAATTTCGGTGCAGATGTAGCACTGCAGATGCCTCCGGATACACTAAGACTGGCTCTTGTGCAGGCTGAAGTTTCCCATGCAAATATTAAAAGTTTAGACACGTCTGAAGCGGAGAAGATGCCGGGTGTTTATAAGGTTGTAACCCATAAAGATGTAAAAGGGAAGAACCGCATAACAGGACTAATCACATTTCCTACGAATAAAGGGGATGGATGGGACCGTCCGATTCTATGTGATAAAAAAGTATTCCAGTTCGGTGATGCAATAGCTATAGTCTGTGCCGATACGGCAGAGCATGCGAAGGCTGCCGCTAAAAAAGTTAAAGTCGACATGGAAATTCTTCCTTCTTATATGAATGCTCCTGCAGCGATGGCTGATGATGCAATTGAAATACACCCCGGAACTCCCAACATTTATTATGAACAGGGCGTTGTCAAAGGTGAAGAGACCAAACAGATAATGAGCAAACCAGATGTGATGACAGTTGAGGTTAATACTTACTGCAGCAGGCAGCCGCACCTTGTTCTTGAGCCGGATTGCGGGAACGCATATTTCGATGAGGAAGGCCGTCTCACCATCCATTCGAAAAGCATAGGGATACATCTGCATCACGCCATGATATGCCCGGGTATAGGAATTGAACCCGAGAAGCTCCGCATTGTACAGAACCCTGCCGGAGGAACATTCGGATACAAGTTCAGCCCTACTATAGAAGCATTGCTTGGGGTTGCATGCATGGCTACGGGCAGACCGGTATCACTTGTTTTTGACATGTATCAGCAGATCACCTATACAGGGAAGCGTTCCCCGGGATTTGTAAACTGTAAGATGGCTGCGGATAAATCCGGTAAAATTCTTGCTATGGAAAACGACTGGTTCATTGACCACGGACCGTATTCAGAGTTTGGGGATCTGCTCACCGTAAGGCAGGCACAGTTCATAGGAGCCGGTTATGATATACCCAATATTCGCGGCAGGGGCCGCACTGTATGCACAAATCATGCGTGGGGGTCCGCGTTCAGGGCTTACGGATCGCCGCAGTCATTCCTCGCATCTGAGATCGCAATGGACGAACTGGCGGAGAAGCTAGGGATGGATCCGTTTGAGTTCAGATTTAAAAATATTTACAGGCCTGGCGCTACGACTCCTACGCAGCAAACGCCCGATGTGTACTGCCTTGAAGAGATGTTTAAAAAAATGCGCCCGCTGTGGGAGGAAGCGAAGAAACGCTGTAAAAAACTTTCCACGGCTGACATTAAAAGGGGAGTTGGCTTCTCCCTTGGAATTTACGGATGCGGACTTGACGGCCCGGACAGCTCTCAGGCATGGGTTGAGCTTACAAAAGACGGCGTGACAGTTGCAAGTTCATGGGAAGATCACGGCCAGGGAGCAGACATGGGAGCACTGGCTCATGCTCATGAGACCCTGAGACCGATTGGATTAAAACCGGAACAAATTAAGCTTTTAATGAACGATACCGCTCTCACTCCGAACAGCGGTCCTTCAGGCGGAAGCCGCAATAACACTTTTACCGGCAATTCAATCAGGGTGGCCTGCGAAATGCTTATGAATGCCATGAAGAAAAAAGACGGCAAGTACCGGACATATGATGAGATGGTTGCCGAAAAAATTCCGTTACATTATGATGGCTCATGGACAGCATCCGACTGTTCTGCCTGTGATGCCGTTACCGGAAAGGGCAATCCATTCCCAATATATATGTATGAAATCTTCATGCCGGAAGTTGAAGTAGATACCAAAACAGGCAAGGCAAAGGTTGTCAAGTTCACAACCATCGCCGACATAGGCACGATTACAAATCAGTCTGTCACTGATGGACAGATTTACGGAGGTTTAGCTCAGGGCATAGGCCTCGCGCTCACTGAAGATTTTGAAGATTTAAAAAAACATACCAATCTGGTAGCATGCGGCATTCCGTTTATACAGGATATTCCGGATGAGATGGAGATTATATACAACGTGACACCAAGGCCTCTAGGACCTCACGGCGCCGCAGGAGTAGGCGAAGCTCCGCTGACAGCTCCGCATCCTGCTGTTCTTAATGCAATCTATAATGCATGCGGCGTGCGAATCTATTCAGTACCAGCTCTGCCTGGAAAGATAAAGGCCGGTCTTGAAGCGGCAGGTAAGAAATAGAAGGAATGTTTTATTTTGATTTATTAAGCATATCTCCCCGCCCGCAGGGCGGGGAGATATTTATTAAAAAACATAACTTATTTTTATAATGACCTGTAATTAAATTAGTGCTCAGTACGTACCTTCAAATAATGAAAAAGTCAGTTAAAACAGGCAAGTAATATGGAACAGGAAATATTACATGAACGTGAAAGAAAATGCATTCAGGAAAATGCCCCGGGATGCACAGCAGAGTGCCCTGTTCATGTTGATATAAGGGGTATGATAGCGGAAATCCGGAAGAAAAGTTATTCTGCCGGATTTCTTATATTTCAGAAAAAAGTACCGTTCCCCGGCATTATCAGCCGTATTTGCAATGAGCCATGCCGTAATGCATGTAAACGCGTAGAAATTGATGAACCTGTTTCTATTCGGGCGCTTGAAAGATTCTGCCTAGATAAGAACACAGGCATTATCCAGCCTAACTTTCTTCCTCAACTGAAAGATAAAAAGATTGCAATTATAGGTGCCGGACTAAGCGGTTTAACAGCAGCTCTGGATCTTGCAAAAAAAGGTTACAGAGTGACGATTTTTGAAGCAAGTGATCGTATGGGCGGGGGCATCCATGACATTCCGCATAGCGAACTGCCAGCAGAAATAATAGCAAAGGACTTTTCAGTGTTCAACGGCCTACAGGTTGGCTTTAAATATAATGCTACAATCAGCAATCGTTCCAGTGAAGCATTCTCCCTTGATCGAATCTGTACAGAATATGATGCTGTTTATCTGGGAGTCGGCTGCAAGGATGTAAATGCGAATGACTTTGGATTAACTTTAGATGCTAACGGAAAAATAGTCATTGATCCATTGACATTAGCTACAAGTCATCCGAAGGTCTTTGCAGGCGGCACTCTTCGCAGAGGATCGGAACACCATTCTCCGATTGTTTCTATCTCCGACGGGAGGATCGCAGCTATATCGATTGATCGTTTATGTCAAAGCGCATCACTATCTGCGAACAGGGAGCGAGAAGGTCCGTACACTTCATCTCTTTATACAAATATAACCGAAATTCCAGCTCAATCTGTTACATATATGGCGGATCCGGTCAGCGGCTTTACAGAAGAAGAAGCCCTCCGGGAAGCCGGGCGCTGCCTGCTTTGCGAATGCCTTGAGTGTGTAAAAAAATGTGAATATCTCGCACATTACGGTTCGTATCCTAAACGGTATGTGCGTGAAATATATAACAACCTTTCGATTGTCATGGGAATCAGGCATTCCAATCAAATGATCAATTCGTGCAGCTTATGCGGCCTTTGCGGGGAACTCTGTCCCAATGAACTGGACATGGCGGAGGTATGTCTGGAAGCACGGCAAATAATGGTAAAAAAGGGGAAGATGCCGCCTTCGACCCATGAGTTTGCATTGCGGGATATGCATTTCAGCAACAGCGATCAATTTATTCTGAACAGACATCAACCTGGCTATAAATCCAGCAAAGCAGTATTTTTTCCAGGATGCCAACTGGCCGGTTCCGCACCTCACTATATAAAAAAAATCTATGAGTTTCTATGCAAAAAAATAGAAGGCGGTGTCGGCCTCATGCTGGGATGCTGCGGAGCACCGGCTGACTGGGCCGGGCAGGAGGCCTTAACATCCACAACAATGCAGAGTATCAGACAAAATCTTCGGGATTTAGATAGCATTAGGCTGATTACAGCCTGTCCGAGCTGTTTTCGCATTTTCAATCACTATCTGCCCGATATTCACATTGAGATGATATGGACATTGTTTGATCAACTGGGAATACCTGATAACTCCGGTTCCGGGATAAGTCCGCATACATTGGCAGTTCACGACAGCTGCGCTACAAGATATGAGACACGATTGCATAAAAGCGTACGGAATATAGTAATAAGGCTGGGCCATAAGATTGAGGAGCTTCCGCGTACCCGTGAAAAAACGATTTGCTGCGGCTATGGTGGACTGATGATCTTTGCCAACCGCGAGGTTGCACATAAAGAGATCAATAGGCGCATCAGTGAAAGCACGGCCGATTACGTAAGCTACTGCGCAATGTGCAGGGACAATTTTGCATCCCGGGGCAAACGTGTATATCACCTGCTTGACCTGCTTTTCGGCAACGATATACAGCATTTAGCGGATAAAGAAGCGCCCGGCTATTCACAGCGTCAGGAAAACAGAGCCAGGCTTAAAAGATCATTATTACGTGAAATTTGGGGTGAGACTATGGATGAAATGCAGCAGAAAATCAAACTTATCATTCCTGGCGAAACAAGACAGATTATGGAGGACAGGATGATACTTGATAACGATATTATACAGGTTATTGTTCACGCGGAAAGCACCGGCAATAAAATGCAGGATACAGCGAATAATCATTTTCTGGCCTATCATAAACCTGCGAATGTTACATACTGGGTAGAATACACACCGCAAAATAACGGATTTTTAATTCATAATACCTATTGTCACCGAATAAATATAGTAAAGTGATGAAGGAAAGAGATGAGCGCAGAGTTTAATTTGCAGCAATCAAAAATATTATGCGTAAAATGCGGTGAATACCTGAAAACCGGAAGTGTAACATTAGAGTATCTCGGAAACAACTTTCCGGTTGAACTTTATAAATGCCCCCAATGCGGCCTTGTTTTTATACCGGAAAACCTTGCTACGGGGAAAATGCAGCAAGTAGAAAAAATGCTGGAAGACAAATGAATAATTTAAGTTATTCGTGCGGATACAATCCATATGAAATCGGCATCTTTGCAAACCAGGCGAAAGGCCTGCTGCATCCTGGCGGGCTTTCATTGACAAAGAGTATGCTGGATGTCTGCTATTTTCCCCGCGGCGCCAGAGTACTGGATATTGGCTGCGGTACCGGTAGGTCTGTCGAATTGATGCGCGATCAATACGGACTGGAAGCTGTAGGAATTGATATCTCTTTTTTGCTGCTTGGCCGGGCCAAAGAACGTTCAACCGGTCTCAGCATAATCCTTGGTTCTGCTGAAGAGATGCCTTTTGCGGAAAGTTCATTTGACGGAGTATTGGCAGAATGCAGCTTGTCTGTTATGCACTATTCCGATAAAGTACTAACAGAAATAAACCGTATTCTGACTCCGGGAGGTAAGCTTTGTACATCCGACATTTATTTCCGCAACGCCGAAAGTATTGCGGTCTTACGTAATATCCAATCAACAGGATGTATCGCCGGTGCATTAACATATCCGGAATTAGCTCAAAGGATTGCTTCTAATGGCTTCACGATTAAAAATTGGACCGACAGATCCAGATTATTAAAAGAATTCGTTGCAGGGATGATTATGAACAGCGGTTCGTTCAACTGGTTCTGGCAGTTTGCATCTGTATGTAAAGAAGACGCTTGTGTTTTACAATCGTCAACAAAAAAAGCCAAACCCGGGTATTGCTGCCTGATAGCAGAAAAGAATTATCTTTAATGGGAGATATTAACATGAATGATGAATCCTTTAGAATGCTGGAATTATCGCAGCAGGGATTTTATTGCAGTCAGATCCTGCTTATGATGGGTCTTGAGGCCCAAAATAAGACAAACCCGGATCTGGTGCGCGCTATGGCAGGCTTAGGAGGTGGCATAGGGTTTTGCGGAAAGAATTGCGGGTCTTTAACGGGGGGCGCCTGTCTGCTTTCGTTTTATGCGGGCAAAGGCAGCGCACAGGAAAAGGAAGACAGCCGTATGAGAAAAATGATCGAAGAATTTGTAGATTGGTTCGAGAAGGAGTACGTTTCACTATACGGCAGTATCAACTGCGATGTCATTTATGGCGGCGATCCGGTTAAAGGTAAGAAACGTTGTCCGCAGATCATCTCGATGTCCTATATGAAAGTAAAGGATATTCTTAACGCAAATGGTTTCGATATGTCGGGCAACAAATGACCGGGAACCGGCAACACAAAATTACAGGATATAGTAAAGGCCGCAAAGGCCACGAATAGCCGAAAGCAGCCATGTTGCCAGCTTCAAGATAATATCCTTTTTACTCATTCTTAATATAATTTTTTAATCTGCCGGAATAAATTCCAAATCCGTCTGTGTTATAGATACTTTGCGGAGATGTAATAATGATTAATAAGATTCTAAAGAATACTGAAAGCGTATGCCCCGTTTGTCTTAAGCGCATACCTGCCCGGAAACTTATTGAAGACCAGAATGTCTATTTAATTAAAGAATGCCCTGAACACGGGAATTTCCGTGTACTTATATGGCAGAGCGGTATCGATTATAACTCATGGGAGATTCCTAAAATTTCATCCATTGTGCATAATTGTAAAACTGGAATTGAATATGGATGTCCTTTTGATTGTGGAATATGCCCAGATCATAGACAAGAAGGCTGCTGTATTCTCCTTGAAATTACTTCTAATTGTAACCTCCGTTGCCCAATATGCTTTGCAAATAGCAACCTAAATAAAAACAAAGATCCGGAATTCTCTCTAATTGAAAGCTGGTACCGGCAATTATTTAACAGCGGAATTCCCTATAACATACAGCTCTCCGGCGGGGAACCGACAACAAGGGATGATTTACCGGAGATTATCAGGCTTGGCCATGAAATCGGATTTGACTATATTCAGTTAAATACAAACGGACTTAGTCTTGGAAAGGAACCGGATTACGTCAGGAAGCTTGGAGATGCAGGACTAAATAGCGTGTTTTTACAATTCGACGGGACTACCGACGAAATATATAAAACTATACGCGGGGCTCCGTTACTTGATGTTAAGATGGCAGCTATAGATAATTGTTCCGATAATAATATTGGAGTAGTACTGGTCCCAACCTTGGTCCGCGAAATCAACCTGAATAATATCGGCGATATAATCCGTTTGGCCGCTAAACGCATACCTCACGTTCGAGGTGTACATTTTCAGCCGATCAGTTTTTTTGGACGTTACCCCTCAAAACCACCAATGAACAGAATAACCATTCCGGAAATTATTAAAGCTATCGAATATCAGACAGAAGGCCGTTTGAAAACAACCAATTTTCGACCGGCAGGTGCTGAAAACTCATATTGTTCGTTTCATGGTAATTTTATATTAATGCAGGATGGAACCCTGAAGCCGCTGCCGTCTTCTCAAAGACCGGATTGCTGCACTCAACCTGTAATAGCTGCGGAAGAAATAATAAAATCCAGACAGTTCGTGGCCAAACAATGGTCTGTAGGCCGCGCATGTTGCTGTAAAAATACCGGCATGAATCGTCCGGAAATAAAAGACGCATTTTCAGATTATGGAATGAACACGGAAAGCCTCGACGATTTTTTAGACCATATCAATTCATATAGTTTAGTTATATCCGGAATGGCTTTTATGGATGCATGGAACATGGATCTGGACAGGCTACGTGACTGCAAAATCCATGTATTCCATCCTGACGGCAGATTGATTCCGTTTTGTGCTTTTAATCTTACATCTGAGAGTGGGAAAAGTATATACAGGACCATGTATTAATTATGCCAGCTCAGCACGTAATTCCAAAAACCCCTCTGGATCAATGGATAATGATGAAAATAAATTCCCGTCCTGATTCTTTAATAAATCAAAGACTAGATGAATATCAACTTGAAAAATTACAGGAAACAATTGATTTTGTATATAATAACAGCCCATTCTATCATGATCGTCTTCGGGATTTTGCGGAGCATAAGCTTACATGCTTAAACGATTTAACCAGGCTGCCCTTCACTATACAGGAAGATATCGAAGCCAGCGCTCTTCAGATGTTATGCGTATCGCAAAGCGATATCAGCCGCGTGGTAACACTCGACACGTCCGGCACTACCAGAAAACCAAAACGCCTGTATTTTACTCGTGAAGATCAGGAACTCACGGTCGATTTTTTTAAAACAGGCATGTCTACATTCACTGAACAGGGTGATCATGTTATGATTTTACTGCCAGGCGAACGTCCCGGCAGTGTCGGCGATCTACTGGCTGTCTCAATAGAAAGACTTGGTGCAATTCCTATTAAACACGGAATAATACATAGTATACCAGAAACAATTCAAATATTGGCTGATACTAAAGCTAATGTTGCCGTAGGAATACCGATTCAGATGATTGCATTGGCAAGGTATTATGAGCAGAACAATTATAATCCAAAATTAACATTACAGCGTTTATTAGTGAGTACTGATTATCTCCCGAATGCCGTCAGAAGCGAACTGCAGAGGATTTTAGGTTGTGAAATATTTGATCATTACGGAATGACAGAAATGGGTCTGGGAGGCGGAGTCGAATGCTGTGCACATAATGGTTATCATATGAGGGAAGCTGATTTATTTTTTGAGATTATCGATCCCCAGACAGGGAAGACCGTGCCATATGGTAATTATGGAGAAGTCGTTTTTACAACATTGACAAGGAATGGTATGCCTTTGATACGTTACCGTACCGGTGATTTATCACGTATTATCCCCGGAACATGTCAATGCGGCACCAGCCTGTACAGGTTGGATTACATTAAAACGCGTAATTCCGGCAGAATACAAATAGACGATGAATGTTATTTTTCAATATCGGACTTGGATGAAATACTTTTAGCAATACCGGGAATTGTTGATTTTTCTGCTAAAATTTTTTATCAAACGTCATCTGTTTTATTAAAAATTGAAATCATTACCATGGAAAAACCAATACCTAAAACTTCTATTTATGAATCTTTATATACAATTCCTGCAATCAACATATTAAAAAAGAAGAGTGGACTTACCATACTAATTGAATCTTTTACATGTAATAATACTTATATTCCTAAAGCAGGCAAGAGAAAGATTTTGGTGTCATAGGTAATATTTCAATGCAGGAAATACTGATATGGGAAATGCAGCCATTTTACTACCTGCACGAAAAAAATGGTTTCCTTATTTTTTAAATATTTCAAAAAAATTAAATTGACTTAATAAAATTCAATTATTGATATGGTAATTGCATATCAATATGCAAAAATTATATTTCTTATTTTTAGTAAACTGATGCCATTATTTAACGGATCAAATACAAAATTTTTTATGATAAATAAAAGTTACATATTTATACCCTTAGTTTGAGGGGTGCAAAGGGAGCCCGTGCGGCATCCCTTTATGATCCTTACCGCTTTCGCCACGCCTTAAAGTCTCAGCCACACTCCTGAGATTCCGGCGCCATAGAAGGCGGCCGGATCTGTTTTATCAAGATGTTTCAAATATTAAAATTTAATCGAAATAAGCAGTTATACTTTCGAACCGTATAATTGTAAAATGCTTTTATCCTTAATATATTCTTTAAGCGGTATCATATTAGGGAAAAGAGTAATTATTTTTTTTAAATTGATAAACAGGAGAAATATAGATGATCCAGACATTTATTTTAAATGGAAAAGAAACCGTATTCACCCCGGGACAAATGATTCTTGATGCAGCACAAAAAGCCGGAATTAAAATACCAACGTTATGTTTCCTGAAAGATACCGCTCCTACAGGTGCATGCCGAGTCTGTCTTGTCGAGGTTAAAGGAGCGCGCTCATTAATGGCTGCATGTTCCACTCCGGTAACACCCGGAATGGAAGTTATGACTGATACTGGACTTGTACATAAAGCCCGGAAAATGAGTATTGAACTATTACTTGCCAGCGGTGAACATAATTGTCTTGTTTGTGAAGCAAACGGCGATTGCCGTTTGCAGGATTTAGCATATTTTTATAAAATTTCCAATTTAAGATTTCCTAAAAGTGAAGCCAAGTTTCATATTGAAGATGATAATCCATTCATCATCCGCGATGCAAGCCGCTGCATACTTTGCGGACGCTGCGTACAGGCCTGTAATGAGCTTACTGTAAACCGGGCTATATCCCATGGTTATCGCGGTGCTAATAGCAGGATTGTTACCGGCGGCGACCAGCCTTATAATAACAGCGAATGCGTCTTCTGCGGGCAATGCGTCCAGGTGTGCCCGGTAGGCGCACTTTCTGAAAAAAAATCCAAAGGACTTGGAAGATCATGGGAACTTAAAACAGTCCGCACGACATGTCCTTATTGCGGTGTCGGCTGCCAGCTTAACCTTCATATGAAGGGCGAGCAGATAGTGAAAATTACCGGCGCTGAAGATGGCGCACCGAATTATGGAAGATTATGCGTCAAAGGCAGATTCGGGTATGACTTTATTTACTCGAGAGACAGGCTTACTACCCCGCTGATTCGTCAGGAAAACGGCGATTTCCGAAAAGCTTCATGGGATGAAGCATTTGATCTTGTGGCGGAGAAGTTCAAAGAAATAATTAAGGAATCCGGGCCGGATGCGGTCGCGGGTATTAGCTGCGCCCGCAGTATAAATGAAGATTCATATAACATGCAAAAACTATTCAGGGCTGTCTTTCAGACAAACAATATCGATCATTGCGCCCGCGTCTGCCATGCACCGACAGTCGCAGGCCTGGCCGCGTCTTTCGGCTCCGGTGCTGGAACCAATTCGATAAGCGAGTACAAGGACGCAAGGATGTTCTTCTGCATAGGCACAAATATGACGGAAGCGCATCCCGTGGCATCTTACTATGTTAAGCAGGCGAAACTAAATGGCGCGAAACTCATAGTCGCCGATCCGAGATACCATGAACTGGCAAAGATGTCGGATATATTCGCGCAAATCAAAGTCGGATCCGATGTTGCATTCCTGAACGGCATAATGAATGTACTGATTAAAGAGAATTTATATAACAGAAAATACATCGAGGAAAATTGCACGGGATTCGAAGATCTGAAAAAGGCAGTAATTAATTATCCACCTGAAAAAGCAGCTGAAATAAGCGGAGTGTCCGCTGAAACAATAATCCGGATCGCTCATGAAATGGCTGCCACAAGGCCGTCCATGCTGATCTACACGCTGGGAATAACAGAACATTCCTGCGGCACAAACAATGTTATGAGCTGCGCAAATCTCCAGATGCTGCTCGGGAACGTGGGTGTTGAATTCGGCGGCGTGAACCCGCTACGTGGGCAGAATAATGTGCAGGGCGCATGCGACATGGGCGCGCTGCCCGGGGTTTTTCCGGGTTACCAGAGCGTGACAGTTCCGGAGAACAGGGAAAAATTCATGAAGGCATGGGGAGTTAAAAGTCTTCCGGATAAGCCGGGCTTGATGATAAATGCCATGATGGAAGGATTGCTTTCCAAAAAAGTAAGGGCATTATGGGTGTTTGGGGAAAACCTGGCAAATGCAGAGCCGAATATCGGCCATGCCGAAAAGTGCCTAAGTTCCGCCGAATTCCTGGTTGTGCAGGATATTTTTCCGAACGAAACGACAAAGTTCGCACATGTAATACTGCCTTCCGCGTCCTGGTGTGAGGACGAAGGGACATTTACAAGCCTTGAAAGACGGGTAAGCATGGTCAGATCGGTAAAAAAAGCTCCGGGCGTTGCAAAACCGAATTGGTGGATATTCAAAGAACTGGCGAGAAAAATGGGGCACGACTGGGCTTCCGGCAGCGGACGGGAAATCTGTGATAACGAACTGGCCGTATTATGCCCTATGTTCGCGGGTATAAAATTTTCCCGTATCAAGAAAGACGGTCTGCAGTGGCCATGCCTCTCAGAAGAACATCCCGGCACGCCTATTGTTCATAAAGACGGAAAATTTATTAGCGGAAAAGGAGCGCTAAAAGGCATTGAATGGACGCCTCCTGAGGAAATCGCGGATAAAAATTATCCGTTTGTGTTAAGCACCGGCAGAAGGCTCTCGCAGTATCATACGCGAACACAGACAGGACGCAGCGGCATGGATACTATTTACAGCCGTGAAACAGCGGATATTTCCTATGCCGATGCTTCGGAAAAAGGGATAAAGGACGGAGATATGGTTATAGTGGAATCCAGACGCGGGAAAGTAACCGTTCCCGCAAGGATTACGGACACTGTTCCAAAAGGCCTTATATGGATGACGTTCCATTACCGTGACGGTAATTGTAATTGGCTTACCAATAACGCATATGACACTGTTGCGCAGACGCCTGAATACAAGGCCTGCGCCGTACGGATTGAGAAAGCATAATTTAAAGACAAATCTCTGCGATTATAAACGGCAGGGATTTTTACTATTATATAATAAAACGTGTACATCCTTAAAAAGATCAACTTAAAGTTAACAAACTATGATCAATTTACATTACTATAAAATGTTTATTTTTATATATTGAGAAAGCTACCGGAAACCCGTGCGGCTTCCCTTTGACTTTCCCACCGCCCAGTTCACGCCTTAATACTCAGTATATCTCCTGAGATTCCGGCGCTGTAAAAGGCGGCGGATCTTTTATAATCAGGAGTATTCCGGTTTTAAAATTTTTTTAAAAGTATTTTCAATCCGTCTCAAAAACAGCTGCCAATTTTCAATTTGAAAGGATTTTAACTAATCATAGCCAGCCAAGTATTTTTTTGAGATAGTTACCTGTGAATTTAACATAATTCATCCATCGGCTTAGTGCCGCAATAATGCATTGTAAATTAAAAAATTTTTTACAGGGAGACAAAGAAATGGATAAAGAAATATTATTAAGCGATAATATCCGGCAGCTTTGCCAGAGCCTTGGAGGCAATAACTTCGGGGACGTAATGATAGTCGGCGGAGGGATCAGCGGCATTCAGGCGGCGCTCGATCTCGGAACCGCAGGGTTTAAGGTCTACTTTGTTGAAAAATCACCGACAGTAGGCGGCAAGATGGCGCATCTTGATAAGACATTCCCAACTAATGACTGCTCCATGTGTATCGAATCTCCTAAATTTGTTGAATGTAACAGACACCCCAACATTGAGATTATGTCCTATACTGAAGTCAAACAAGTTGAAGGAGAAGCCGGAAACTTCACTGTTACCCTGATTAAAAAGCCAAGATATGTTATAGAGAGCAAATGTACGGGCTGCACAGTCTGTGTTGAGTACTGTCCTCTAAAGTACCCTGATGAATTCAATCAGGGAATATCGAATAATAAAGCCATACATATATATTTCGCACAGGCGATCCCGCTTAAGCCTTACATAGATGAAACCTGTCTTTACCTGAAAGAACAGAAATGCCGCATTTGTGAAGGGGTATGCAAGAATGATGCAATAGATTTAAAACAAGTGCCGGAGAGAGTAGAAGTAAAAGTTGGAGCAATAATTCTGTCCCCGGGCATTGAAGCGTATAATCCTACTTTAAAGAAAGAATATCATTACAAAGAATTTACGAATGTAGTAACAGCCCTTGACTATGAAAGACTTTTATGCGCAACCGGGCCTTATGAAGGCGAAATTCTACGCGCTTCCGACAAAAAACACCCGCATAATATAGCCTGGGTTCACTGTGTCGGATCCAGACAGGTTACCGAAGGTGCCAACAGCTACTGTTCCGCAGTATGCTGTACATATACCCAAAAGCAAGTTATCCTTACAAAAGATCATGACGCAGAAGCAAACTGCACCATATTCCATAACGACATCCGTTCTTATGGCAAGGATTTTGAGCGGTTCTACCAGAGAACGGAGAATCTTCCCGGTGTCAAATTTATCAGAAGTTATGTATCAATAGAAAGAGAAGATCCCATAACCAAAAATGTAACCATACGCTATTCTACTCCTGATGACGGCATTAAAGAAGCGGAATTTGATATGGTAGTGCTATCCGTAGGATTGGCTCCGCCTTCCAATGTACAGGATATCGCTAAAGCATTTGGTATTGAGTTGAATGCCCACGGATTTTGCAAAACCAATCCCGTCAATCCTATGGAGACAACCCGCCCGGGAATTTTTGTAAGCGGAGCTTTCCAGGGTCCCATGGATATTCCGGAGTCTGTTTTGTCAGCCAGCGGGGCCGGGTCCCAGTGCGGCGAACTCCTTTCGTACAGGCGCGGGAACCTTTCCAAAGCAAGGGTATATCCGGAGGAAAGGGACGTCTCAAATGAAGAGCCAAAGATAGGAGTCTATGTATGTCATTGCGGAGCCAATATAGGAAGAATAGTAAACGTTCCTGATACGATTGAATACTCAAAAACATTGCCGAATGTTGTTCATGCTGAAGAAAGCCTCTTTATCTGTTCCACCGAAGCAGCTGCAATGCTGGCAAAGGACATTAAAGAAAGAGGGCTAAACAGAGTAATTGTAGCTGCCTGTACTCCGAGAACACATGAGCCGCTGTTCAGGGATACGCTTCGAGAGGCGGGAATTAATCAGTATTATTATGATATGGCAAACATCAGGGAACACTGCTCATGGGTGCATTCAAAAGAAAAGGAATCTGCTACACAAAAGGCAAAGGATATTATCCGCATGTCCGCGGCGCGTGCCTGTTTTTTAGAGCCTCTGCAGGAATTTAACCTGCCGGTCAATAAGGTAGCGATAGTGGTAGGCGGAGGCATAGCCGGCATGGTCAGCGCCCTTTCCATAGCTAATCAGAAGCATGAAGTCCATCTGATCGAAAAAGAAAAAGAACTCGGCGGGACAGCACGGAAGCTTTATTATACGCTGGAAGGAATAGACGCACAGGCTTACCTGGCCGACCTAATCCAAAAAGTCTATAAGCATCCGTTGATACACATATATACCAATGCCGCTATACCTGATGTTACAGGCTATGTCGGGAATTTTACCACTAAAGTTCAATCCGACAGAGGACTGACAGAGATAAAACATGGAGCAGCCGTAATTGCAATAGGCGCTGATGTATATACACCGGCAGAATACCTTTACGGGCAAAACGAAAGAGTGATCACTCATCTTGAGTTGGAAGAAAAGATCATCAATAACGATGAAACCGTAATTAAGTCGGAAAGCATTGTAATGATTCAATGCGTGGGCTGCAGGAATGAAGAAAGAAATTACTGCAGCAAGATTTGCTGCAGCGAATCGATAAAGAACGCCTTGAAGCTTAAGGAAATAAATCCTCAGATGGATATTTATATTCTATTCAGGGATATGAGGACATATGGTTTCATAGAAAACTATTACAGGGAAGCCTCTGAAAAAGACGTAAAATTTATCCGCTATGAGCCGGATACCAAACCTCAGGTGGAAGCAATTAATGACAACGGAAAAAGCGCGTTAAGGGTTACCATGCCGGATTATATTCTAAACAAGGAATTAAGTATAAAGGCCGACATACTCGTATTGGCCGCAGCCGTAATTCCATCAGCGGAAAGTCAGGAAATATCAAAAAAATTCAAGATTACCCTGGGCCCGGATGGTTTTTGCCAGGAAGCTCATGTTAAGTTACGGCCGGTAGACTTTGCAGCTGAAGGCGTTTACCTTTGCGGAATAGCACATTATCCCAAGCATATATCTGAGACGATCAATCAGGCTTACGGAGCAGCGGGACGCGCTTTGACTCTTCTGGCAAATGATACTGTCGTAGCGTCAGGATCAGTCTGTACCGTAGAGGAAAAAATGTGCATTGGATGCGGTGCATGCGCGCCGGCATGCACTTACGGAGCTGTTCAGCTTCAGGAAACAAAACAGGGGAGAAAAGCTACTGTCATTCCCGTACTATGTAAAGGATGCGGACTGTGCAACTCAAAATGTCCTACAGGCGCAATTTCACTTAAACATTATACAGAAAAAGAACTTTTTGCTCAAATCCTTGCAGGGCTTGCAAAGTAATCAGGAAAACAAATCAGATCAATACATCGGTTTAAGATATTTAATATTATATGAACTAAAAAAATCTGGATTATAAAATACGGAGGTAAAACAATAATGAGCTCAGAAGATAAGTTTATACCGAAAATGTTAGGTATAATTTGCAACTGGTGCTGTTACGGAGGAGCGGATTTATGCGGAGTATCCCGTTTCCAATATCCTACTTATATAAGACTGATAAGGGTGATGTGTTCCGGCAGGATTGATATGAAACACATACTGACGGCTTTTTTAAACGGAGCAGACGCAATATTTTGCGGAGGCTGCCATATTAACGACTGCCATTATAATCCGGAAGGAAATTACGATGCGTTAAGCATGGTAAATTTGTGCAAAAAATTACTGGAGCATACAGGAATAAATCCAAAACGCTTAAGACTTGAATGGGTATCTGCCGGAGAGGGAATCCGTTTCGCGAATATTATGAATGAATTCGCAAAAGAGGTAGAAGAATTAGGGCCTCTCGGTAAAAGCGAAGGAATAGCTCCGGACGAAATGAAATCAAGGTTTGAAAAGATTATAAAACTTATCCCATATTTTAAACTTGTAAAAATGAAGGAGCTGGCGATACATAATCCGGATCAGGAATCGTACACCAGGCTCTATACTGCTGAAGAAATCGACAAATTAATTCGCGAAGCACCATCATACTGGATCGATCCTGAAAAATGCCAGGCATGCATGACCTGCGCGAAGAGATGCCCTGTTGATGCAATTATAAGTGCAAAGCAGCAGGTACACATTGTTGATCAGGAAAAATGCATAAAATGCGGAACATGCCTGGCAGCCTGCCCTCCCAGGTTCGGAGCTGTAACAAAAGTCGTGGGTGCGCCTGTTCCGCCGCCGCTTCCGGAAGATAAAAGAGCGATTATCCGGAAGGCCAGAAAAGAAAAGGCAAGCTAATAATCCACCCCGCCTGCCGGGCGAGTAGGAATACCGGGAATTCAGTTAAAAGGGTATCAATGCGGATACTCTTATGACTTGAATCCATAATACAATTATTCTTTATCTAGAGCAATTAACTTTTGCCTATTCATTTCAGATAATTGGTAAAAATTGTAAAAGATTGAAATAGATTACAAAATTTTCTGCGGAATCAGAGCACTCGCGCTCGGGGCGCGTTCTCTGTTAAGTGAATGCAGAGCTATTCTCGACACTGATGGCCAGGACACAAAAGCAATTGCGCTTGACGCATGGGTACTCTTGATGATTTATATAAAAAGAGTCCGATAATCCCGTAGAAGCCCTTGCCGAGCGGTTTCTTAAATTTCCATGCTCATGCATGACTCCGAACGAACGCCGTCTTATAGAAATGAGTGAGCTTATAGAAAAATTTAAACCGGACGCTGTAGTGGATGTCGTACTCCAGGCATGTCATTCATATAATATAGAATCATATAAGGTTGGGGAACACGTGCGGAAAAATTACGGCCTTCCGTTCCTTAAGATAGTGACGGATTTTTCACAGAGCGATGCAGGGCAGTTGCGCACGCGAATAGAAGCTTTACTGGAGGCATGTTAAAATATGCAGATAATATATTTCGATAACGCAGCGACTTCATGGCCGAAACCGAAAGCCATGATAAAATCCATGGCGGATTTTAACGCGAACGTCGGCGCAAATCCTGGGCGCTCCGGGCACAGGCTTTCCGTTGAAGCAGCGCGCATTATTTTCAACACACGCGAAATAATAGCTTCACTTCTAGGATCCGGGGATCCCCTTTCAATTGTCTTTACCAGGAATGCGACCGAAAGCATTAACACTGCAGTGCGAGGCCTGCTGCAGTCAGGAGATCATGTAATTACTTCGGGTATGGAACATAATTCCGTAATGAGGCCTCTAAGGGCAATGGAAAAACAGGGGATTGAATTATCTGTGGTGGAATGTTCGGCAGCAGGCAGCCTGTCCCCTGACGATGTTGCCTTCGCAATTAAAAAAAATACACGGATGATTATAATGACCCACGCTTCAAATGTAACAGGTGCTATAATGCCTATATCCGATATTGCCAGGATAGCATATGATAAAGGCATCATATTCTGCGTGGATGCGGCACAGACAGCAGGCAGCGTCCCGATCAATGTAATTAAGAATAATATTGATATTCTTTTCTTTACAGGCCATAAATCGCTTTACGGCCCGCAGGGCACCGGCGGATTTTATATCCGCAAAGGAGTGGACACCATGATGGAGCCTCTTGAACGCGGAGGAACAGGGAGCAGATCCGAGTTCGAAGAACATCCGGATTTTATGCCAGACCGCTTCGAATCCGGTACTCCCAATACTATCGGCATAGCGGGCCTGTGCGCAGGAGCCACGTTTGTTTCAGCGATGGGAGTGGATGCCATCCGTAAAAAAGAAATCGCCCTTACAGAGCTTTTTCTGGACGGCATACAGCAGTTCAAGGGAGTAAAGATTTACGGGAACATGGATCCTGCAAAACGTACTGCAGTGGTCTCATTCACTATAGACGGCCAGAGCCCTTCGGATATCTCATTAAAGCTGGACGAGAAGTACACAATTATGTCAAGGCCTGGCCTTCACTGCGCTCCGTCCGCACACCGCACTATCGGGACATTTCCCGAAGGCACAGTACGGTTCAGCTTTGGCGTGTTTACAACGGAACTTGAGATTAACATTGCAATAAAAGCAATTGAAACTATATGCCGGGAAAGCACTAATAAATAATCTAAAGATAATTGAGTTATAAAATAATACGGAAACAATAATTTTTAAGGAGAACCACCATGTCGGAAATAATCAACGCCAAAGGACTCGCGTGCCCACAGCCTGTTATCTTAACCAAGAAAGCACTGGACAGTCAGAATGATGTTACTGTGCTGGTTGACAACACAACAGCAGTTGAGAATATAAAGAGACTGGCATCAAGTTCAGGATGCTCCGCAGAGGTCGCAGAAGAACCGGGCGGGATTTACAAAATACGCTTAAAGAAACAGGCCGGCGCTGCCGTTGCAGATGCGCCCGGATATCTTTCATGCAGCACAGGCGCAAACCCGGGCCCGAACGTCTTTGTTATCTCGTCGGATACAATGGGCAAAGGCAGCGATGAACTCGGCTCCCTGCTAATTAAAGCCTTTATACATACTGCTATTGAACTGGAAAACAGGCCGGATGTAATGATTTTTTACAATACCGGCGTTAAATTCACAGCACAAGGTTCGGATACTCTTGATGACCTGAAAAATCTCGAAGCCAGAGGTGTTAAAATACTTGTCTGCGGAACATGCGCTAATTTCTTCAACATTAAAGAAAAAGTCGCCGCTGGAATCGTATCGAACATGTACGACATTGCAGACACACTTTCCAGAGCAGGACGGATCGTACAGCCATGAGCGGAACATCATCCCGGTATTTCATAGCTCTTTTCGATTCCGTAAGCCATGTGCTTCAGTCCGAAAAACTGTTAAAAAAAGCAGGCGTATCTCATAAGATCGTCCCGGTGCCGAGGGAAATCAGTTCGGAATGCGGAGTATGCATCAGATTTCTGCCAGAGCACAGGGATGATGTTGAAAATGCCCTTGCAGGGAAAGTGGACAAATTTGAAATACGGCAGTTGTAAAATATTTCAACATTAATAATCCAGCCCCGTCCCTCGGGCGTGAAAAAAATTAAGAAAGTTAAAAAATTAATATTGGCACTAACTTAAGCTTTAACTTTCCCGAAAGAATATTAAAAATACTATCGGTAATATTAACTTGCCAGTCCTGTTAAAAAAATTTTCTATAAATTATCATGAATTCTTTTACCGGTTTACTATCACCGACCAGGACAATAATTGTTGACTTCTCTTAAAAGCCTGCTATTATTGCTCTTATACAATCAGCACAACAATTCGCTTACAGGAGCAATTACATGGATATAAAAGAATGTGCAAACTGTGGGTATAAATCTGATATCCCGTTTGAGGACGATATTTGCCCCAATTGCGGACAGACTTACTGGAAATGCGAAGAATGCGGCTACACGTTGACCGCTTCGGCGCCGCCGGAGATATGTCCTGCATGCAACAAGAAATGCATATTTAAAAACGTAACATGTTATACCCCCGAATGCGGCGGGCCCGGGAATATTGACGGCAGGCTGTAATTTAATTTTATTATTTTCAGATTTACTGCGGAATATAATTCTGCCCGAAATAAAGCCTATGGGTTATTGACCTCTCAAGACTGTATATGTCATCCCGGAATTCCGTAAGTTTTGGATCAGAATTAATATCTTTCTTTATATCAAAAAGCATATCCTTTAAAAGCAGAAGGTCGGAATTTTTTAAAAATTTATCGGAATCAACCAGTTTTGTTAAATAATCGAACTGGCGCCTGCGTAATTGCGCCCTCAGAAAAAAATCAACTCCGTAGATTTTTAACACCCTTTCTAACGGATAATTTTTATTCTTTGAAATAAGATCGCTGTAGTTCTTTAAACCGGCCGTTTTGCTATCAGCAGATTCATCTGTCTTTTTTTTACCCCGGCCATCTTTTAATTTTGCTTCATATTTAACCTTGTCGGGCGTACCGCCTGCTATTGCTTTATTTATTTCAATATCAAAATACTTCTCTTTCCATTCTTCCGTATATTCACTGAAATTTTTCTCCATCATCCTCTCAAGTTCACCCATCATTATTGCCTTGTTCGCTGTCTGGCCGAGAGGCGTATTGTTCAGAGTGTTAATAATCGGCATGATCTCTTTTATAAGCTGATGGTAGGAAACGCGCCTGTAATGCTCCGCTTCATATTGTCTGATAAGTTCATCCTGGAAAAATAATTTAAGCCTGTTTATGGTTTTAAGGTTGCATTCAATATATCCCTCTATTCTGGGTTCGTTATTCACTTTATCTTCAGATACAATCTCAATTGCAAAAATTTTATGCGAGTTAACCAATGCTTTGAGCAGTCTCTTCGCGAAATCGGGCTCAATCCCAATAGTAATATTTAAGTAATGTATAAAATCATTGGAATGAGGTACTGATTCAATATTAGCTTTCTCATTCTTTTTTCGAATTTCCTCAAAAATTTCCTGCGCTATTTTTTTTGACATTGCGATTTCCCTGATCTATTATATAAATAGATGATTTTAACGCATTTGCACATATATATTTCAAAATAATGCCGGCAATTAATAAATGCAACAAATAAATGTTCAATTTTATTTAAGTATATGTATAAAATATTCATTTTTTTGTTGACATAAATAGCGCAAAAATTACTGTACCAACTACCAAATTAAAGGGGTGTTAGCTCAGTTTGGTTAGAGTGCCTGCCTGTCACGCAGGAGGTCGCGAGTTCGAGCCTCGTACACCCCGATTAAAAACCTTATATTTTACTTGGTTTTAAGTAACTACCAGACAACCGGCCTTTCTCAAATCTTAATGATGTCAGATAAATGTAAGATGAATCTGACTGGAGGTTATGAGATGGCCGGTTTTTCTATTTATCCACACAAAAAAATGAATAGTAAACTCATTTACTATGTACAATTTAAAAAATCAGACGTAACTTACACAACAGCATAAAGCAGTAAATGTACTACCCGCAGGGCTGCAGAGGAATGGGCTGAAAAAGAGCTTTTAAAAAAGGGGTTCCTATTCCTGGTCGTGACATCACCTTCGCCGAATTTTTAAAAGACTTTTTTTCATGGACCGGACGGTGGGCAATAAATAAAAAAGTCGAGGGCCGCCGCATAAGTAAAAGACATTGTCTCCAGTGCTGATATCATGCGCGTTCATGTCCTTCCTGTTTTCGGGTCATTGAAATTAAATGATATTGATAAAATAAAAATACGTGACTTTAGAAATGTCCTGTATAACCGAAAATATAGCGGGTCAATGATAAAAATGCCTGTATGCAATTAAAGCGGTTCTTGAAGCTGCAGAGGGATGCAGGTTACATTAAAGCAGTGCCCAAGATTGAAAAACTTAAATTAAAATTATATTCGTATCAGATCGGACTGCTCCGGAAGGAAGAATCTTCTCTTAAATCAAGGCTTTCTATTCTCAACAAAAGGGTTTTTATGCAAACTATGCTTCCATTACTACTCTCAATAACGAGCTCAAAAAAATAAAATCAAAGATTGAAACCCTGAAGATCAATCTCAGTGCCGGTGCGGATCAGGATATCCAGAGGGAGATTGAAAAGCTTGATAAAGGGTTTGAGGTAAATTATAGATTGTTTGTCTATGAGTTATAGTGCTTTTATTGTCGGAGCGTTCAATGGATCAGGCAGCATTAAATGAAAACACGCTCCGCCGAGTTCTGACTTCTTTATTTCCATTGTCCCTTTGTGCTGGTTGAG
>JAFGSG010000105.1 GCA_016934735.1 Spirochaetota bacterium
CTTCGTCGATCCAATCCTATGATTGTTTCTCTATGAGGCTATTATCTTTTTCCCTATTTGTCGCACTTGATACTTGAAGTCAGGATATATAAAAATGCTCCATATTATATAAGTCTTGGCAAATATATTGTAGTAAGTATTTCTGACACAGGAATCGGTATGGACAAAAAAACACAAAACCGCCTCTTCGAGCCGTTCTTTACTACAAAGGGGAAAGGGAAAGGGACAGGATTCGGACTGGCATCTGTTTACGGCACTGTTAAAAATCATAGCGGGATGATCAATGTTTATAGCGAAAAGGGCCGCGGATCGGTCTTTAAGGTTTATCTTCCTGTTGCGAAAGAATCTCCTGATACAGGAACAGATACAGAAACGGATACAGAAACGGATACAGAAACGGATACAGAAACGGATACAAGTGCTCCGTCTGCAAAGAATATAAAAGTATCTGCCCATGTGTTGCTTGTTGATGATGAGGAAGATCTGCGCATTGTAGGGGAAAAGATGCTTAAAAAACTCGGGCATACAGTCAGCGTATGCAAAGACGGTAAAGAAGCGGTGAAGTTTTATAAAAAATCATGGAATAAAATAGATATTGTTCTGTTAGATATGATAATGCCAGCTATGAACGGCAAGGATGCGTTCATAGCAATGAAAAAAATAAATCCGCATATTAAGGCTCTTTTGACTTCCGGATATAGCCTGAACGGAGAAGCTCAGTCTATATTAGATAAAGGAGTTAAGGGATTTCTGCAAAAACCTTTTAAAAAGAATGAACTTTTAATGAAAATTTCGGAAATACTGAACTCCTGAACAATAGACAATTCTTTATTTAAATCAAAAAAAATCTGCATGGAAATATAATTCTAATAAGCTAGTTTTATATGGTTTTTCGGGTTTTATCTCTGCCTGTTGGGCGGGAGGGGATTGCCGGCAAAAGCAGAAAATATAAAAAATTGCTTTACTATTGCGTTATTGTATATTGTTTTGTGTAACAAAGAAAAAGTGCAGATTATTTAGTCTTTATATGTCTTTTTTAAGCAAAGTCATATAAAAAATCAGTCAGATAAACAATTAATAGACATATCTCAAAAATTATGTAATGTGTTTTATCTTATCGGAAAATTTTTTTTTGGGATAACCTGAAATAATAAAGGAAAGAATAATATGAAAGGAATAATTTTAGCAGGAGGGCACGGCACAAGGCTTTATCCTATAACTCATGTTGTATGCAAACAGCTCCTGCCTGTCTATGATAAACCGATGATTTATTATCCGCTCTCGACACTTATGCTTGCAGGAATCCGGGATATACTCATTATATCCACTCCTGATGACCTGCCTAAAATAGAGAGCCTGCTCGGTGACGGCAGGAATCTGGGGCTTTCACTGAATTATAAAGTTCAGGAAGTGCCGCGCGGACTCGCGGATGCGTTTATTGTGGGAGAGCAGTTCGCGGGCAACGATAAAGTATGTCTTATTCTCGGAGACAATATTTTTTACGGACATGGTTTGCCCGAATTAATGAAAGAGGCGTCATCGCATGATAGGGGTGCTACAGTTTTCGGGTATTACGTAAGCGATCCCGAAAGATACGGTGTTGTGGATTTTGACGCTGACGGCAAAGTCCTTTCAATAGAGGAGAAACCTGCGAAGCCGAAATCGAATTATGCGGTGGTCGGCCTTTACTTTTACGACAATACTGTAGTGCAGAAAGCAAAATCACTGAAACCCTCAGCCAGGGGAGAGATCGAGATCACTGATCTGAACAATGTATACCTGAAGAATAATGAGCTGCGCGTAAAGCTGATGGGCCGCGGATTTGCCTGGCTCGATACAGGCACTCATGCTTCAATGATCGAGGCTGCGCAGTATGTGAAGACGATCGAGGACAGGCAGGGACTGAAGATATCCTGCATTGAAGAGATAGCTTATTCAATGGGTTACATCAATGAGAAGCAGCTGCGGGTAGTCGCTGAGCCTCTCAGAAAATCAGGGTACGGAGAATATCTCTTAAAGATACTGGAGATGAAAAAATAAAATGCCATTTGATTTTAAAAAACTTGAAATCGACGGTCTTGTTTTAATTGAGCCCCGGATTTTTAAGGACGAAAGGGGCTTTTTTCTTGAATCGTATAAAAGATCCGATTTCGTCGCCAATGGAATAGAATATAATTTTTTACAGGATAATCATTCTCTTTCCGGCAGAAACGTTATCCGCGGACTGCATTATCAGCATGCGCCTAAAGCGCAGGGCAAGCTTGTGCGGGTGATGACAGGCTCCGTATGGGATGTTGCAGTTGATATTCGCAGAAGCTCTCCAACCTACTTAAAATGGCTGTCGGTTGAGCTCTCGGGAGAAAATAATAAAATGCTTTTTATCCCGCCGGGATTTGCCCACGGATTTCTTGCCCTCACGGACAATGTGCATCTCGTATACAAGTGCACCGAAGAATACGATCCGAAACTCGATACCGGCATAAGATGGGACGATCCGGATATAGGAGTGAAATGGCCTGTTGCGGATCCTATTATTTCTTCAAAGGATGCGGTGCTGCCTTTGCTAAAGGATGCGAAGATTTTCGATTAAAAAGAAATTACATCTATCTTGTAAATTGGAATATTTATAGTTTCCAAAATTGAACGGTAGGAGAGGAGTAAGAAAAGAAAATAAATGATCTGGCTTATAGGCAATAAAGGAATGCTCGGCACTGACGTTGAGCAGAAATTGAAAGCGAGTGCTTTTGATTATTCTGCATCAGATATGGATGTTGATATTACAGATATAGGCGCTTTAAGAAATTTTTCTAAAGATAAAAAAATCGAATGGATAATAAACTGCTCAGCCTACACAGCGGTAGACAAAGCGGAGGATGAAGCCGGGAAAGCTTTTAAAATAAACGCAGATGGGGCAGGGAATGTTGCTCTTGTTGCAAAAGAACGGAAAGCAAAGCTGATACATTTTTCTACGGATTATGTATTCGACGGTACAAAATCCGAAGCATATATAGAGAACGACATGACCGGTCCGATAGGTGTTTACGGAAGAAGCAAGCTTAAAGGCGAAGAAAATATATTGCAGACATTGTCCGAACATTTTATTTTTCGGATCTCCTGGCTTTACGGGCATCACGGTGCGAACTTCGTTCATACAATGCTCAGATTGTTTGGCGAGCGGGACGAAGTACGCGTTGTCAACGACCAGTGGGGCAGCCCCACATTTGCCGAAGACGTAGCCGATCTCATAATTAAGATTATCAGAGAAAATTCGACTGCGTACGGGATATACCACTTTACAAACGGCGGAAGGACAACCTGGTATGAGTTTACACGCGAGATTCACAGGCTTGCTAAAGAAATAGGTCTCAAAAAAAATGACATTAAAATAACACCGGTATCGACGGCTGAATATCCGACAAAAGCAAAACGGCCCGCAAATTCCTGTATGTCTAAAA
This sequence comes from Spirochaetota bacterium, assembly GCA_016934735.1. Lineage (GTDB taxonomy): Bacteria > Spirochaetota > UBA4802 > UBA4802 > JAFGDQ01 > JAFGSG01. The sequence continues at coordinate 3,456 of JAFGSG010000105.1, forward strand.
CTAAAATAGAAAAAACGCTTGGCGTAAAAATACGGCCATGGCAGGAATCTCTGGTGGAATTTCTCTCTGAAAAAGTATTATAAAGTCATTGTAAAATTATAATTTTTAGTTAGCAAATCATCCCGTCCGCAGGACGGGAACAAATTCAGAGAGAAACAAACTTATCATTTAATTGATCATTTAAAATTTGTTTCTCAGAAGTTATTGATAATAAATTGAAATACATTACAAAATTTTCTGCGGAATCAGACCTTCCAGGTTAGTTTTTTATGTTTTTGTGGGCTTTTGCATCAGGTCTGAAAGGCGTCCTCAAAAATTTTGTAATGTATTTCAATTTATCAGGGAACATGACTTAATTTTTAGACATTTAGTTAATATTATTTAGGTTGATGGATTTTCTGTTTTTGCTGTTATTGGATCATTAGACATATTTTATCATTCAGAATAGGAGAAATACTTTTAAGGTTCATTAAAATGAGAAAAATTAAAAATATACTTGTTACAGGCGGGGCGGGATTTATAGGATCAAATTTTATTCATTATCTTTTCAACGACACGGAATTCGACGGCAGAATAATAAATGCGGATAAACTTACTTACGCTGGTAACCTTGAGAATCTAACTGAGATAAATAAAAAGCATGAAGGCAAGCGGTATTTTTTCGAAAAAGCTGATATATGCGATTACAACGCAATTGAATTACTCTTCAGGAAATACGATATTGATACAGTTATTCATTTTGCTGCTGAGTCGCACGTTGACCGCTCAATACACGGGCCGAGAGATTTCATAGAGACTAACATAAACGGTACATTCTGTCTGCTTGAGAATGCGCGTGCTTTCTGGGGAGACCGTGATGATGTGCTGTTCCATCATATCAGCACGGACGAGGTGTTCGGTTCTCTCGGTGAAACAGGCTTTTTTTATGAAACGACACCGTATGACCCGCGCAGCCCTTATTCTGCTTCAAAGGCTTCATCAGACCATCTCGTACGCGCCTATAATCATACATACAACCTGCCGGTTACATTGTCTAACTGTTCCAACAATTATGGTCCATATCAGTTCCCCGAAAAGCTTATACCTGTTATGATACTTAACATTAAAGAGAAGAAGCCTCTTCCTGTTTACGGTGACGGCAGGAACATACGCGACTGGTTATATGTTAATGATCATAACAGCGCTGCGTGGGCAATTATTAACAAAGGCAAAACCGGGGAAACTTACAATATCGGCGGAGAAAATGAGTGGGAAAACATTAAGCTGGTTAATTCTTTGTGTGAGAAGGTGGCGCGCTTCCTGAAAAAGGATACAGATTATTATAAAAAGCTGATCACGTTTGTAAAGGACAGGCCTGGCCATGACAGAAGATATGCGATCAACTGTGACAGGATCAAAAGCGAACTCGGATGGAAGCAGAGCGTGGATTTCGACGCCGGCCTTGACAGAACCATAGAATGGTACCTGAATAATCAGAGGTGGATAGATAATGTCCGTAGCGGTGAATATAAAAAGTGGATGGAGAAAAACTATTCAAAAAGATAGGAGATGCGGTTTGATTTTAATTGTTCCGCTTAAGATTTTTAGTAAGGCTTCAGAAAAAATATTTGACTTAAATTAAATATTATATGATATTTTACAAAATGTTCCGTAGTCCGTTCTTTATTATCGATTCTACAATCAGTAAAAATTGGCTTGAAATTTACGGGTCGATTTCATAGTGTGTCGAAAATAAGCGAGCGTGGCGGAACTGGCAGACGCGCCAGACTTAGGATCTGGTGCCGCAAGGCGTGGGGGTTCAAGTCCCTTCGCTCGCATTAAAATGCGGGAATAACTCAGTGGTAGAGTGCAACCTTGCCAAGGTTGAGGTCGCGGGTTCAAATCCCGTTTCCCGCTCATAGCCGCGTTAGTAAATAACGCGGCTTTTTTTATTTTGAGGCGTAATGTTCCGGTCGTATCATTGTGTATTTTTTGCTTTCAATTTGCTTTACAAATCAATAAAATCCTGAAACAACATACCATTCTGATAGTGCGAATCATTTCCTATGAATTAGTACCTCTGGCCATATACAGATTATTTTCTGTTGACTTTTTTTTTCTATTGGTAATAATAGAAGATGTGAATATCGCGAAAAGTTATGCTAATCAACCTCTTCATGCTGAAATCGGCGGGATCATTAAATCCCACTCGGAGAATAAAACAGATATACGAAGCATTGTGATACATATTATTGACTGGAATCAGGTGCATCGTGTAATAGACCTTGGCTGCGGATACGGCTGGTTTGAAGAAGCAGTCTTGTCGTCCGGAAAAAGCTTTGATCTTATTGTGGGTATTGATTACCTGAAAGAGAACGGCCCTGCCTTCATGAATTATGCGAAAAAGATCGCTAAAGAAGCTGTGTTTAAAGCTTCTGCTCTTCCTGCTGCAATTGATTTCCCTGCAGGATATTTTGATCTCGTTATCTGCGCTTATTCTCTATATTTTTTTCCGGGTATACTTCCGGAAGTAAAACGAATTCTCCATAATGACAGTTCTTTTATTATAATAACACATAGCGATTCTATGCTTGAAGAAGGAAAGAAATTTTTTGACTTTAAGAATTTAAGAACAATTATTGATAATTTTTCAGCGGAAAACGGAGAAACTATACTACGAAAATATTTTACTTCTATAAGATCTATTGACTATAATAATTCACTGATATTTCATAAAAACGACGAGGAGGATCTCGGCCGGTATATAGATTTTAAACGTGAATTTATTAAGAAAGATGCTGATCCCGATATTGTAAGAGAAACAATGTTAAGAGAGCTTTTGAATAATGGAGAATTCCGCCTTAATAAGAACGACAGAATATTCATGGTAAAGAAATGAATAGAAAGGTTTTTTGTAATTTCTGCGGAGAAAGACTCAGCATTGATCATCTGGATGAGAAGGAAAGGCAGGTATGCAGGAACTGCAATAAAGTATATTATGAAAATCCACTTCCTGTCGCGTCGGTTATACTTTCGAACAGGAACAGGGAAACACTTCTTGTGAAAAGAGCCAATGAGCCATTCAGGGATATGTGGTGTCTTCCGATGGGTTTTGCGGAAACAGGAGAAAGTATTGAGGATGCCGCCCTGAGAGAGCTGAAAGAAGAAACAGATATCACAGGAAGGATCGTACAGCTTGTCGATGTGGGTTCCCATACGAATCCGCTTTATGGCGAGCTTCTCGTCGTTACTTTTGAAGCGGAAAAAGTGACTGGTATTGAGACTGCAGGAGATGATGCTTCAGACTGCAGATACTTTCCGATCATGAATCTTCCGAAGCTTGCTTTTGATTCCAATGAGAAGGCCATTCAGAAATACATTGAACTAAAGAAAGACCTCTGGAATATATACGATTCTGTTGACACCTTTGTGGAATCGGCGCTTAAAGGGAAAACTCCATACACAAAACCTCTTCTTTCGGATGAGCTTATAAGCGTTGCAAGTACAAACTCAAAAAAAATTATTAATCTCTGGCTTGATGATATAACCACCAATCCTTCTACGAAATCCTATCATCATCTTGACAGAAAAGACCTTTTTGAAAGGGCAGCTTTTATAATAGATAAGTTTGACTTGTGGATTAAGGGAGAGAAAAGCGAAAAGGAACTCAAGGATTTTTATTATGATCTTGCAAAAAGGCGCAAAGAAGAAAATGTAATTCTGGAAGATCTGGTCAGTTCTTTAAGCCTTCTTAAAAAGCACATATGGATGTTTACATATTCATTCGGAGTATGGGAGAAAGCGGTTGACATTTACCGTATGTTTGAGCTTGGAGAAAGACTTATTTATTTTTTTGATAAAGCCGCCTATTATACAGTTATGGGGTATAGGGAATTCTGAAAAAGAGACTCTGTTAAATATGTAAATATAATACAGTCCGCAGCCGGAGCCTCTATGAAATGGGTTGATGCAGACAGAATTTTAAATTGAGATATATCTCTTTAATGGATCAATAGCAGAAATTGCATTCTGAAATTTATAATCCAAGATCGTCCGCAATTGTCTGCATGGCGCAAAGTGAAATTTCAGCAAATTTATTCAGTTCAATCCCGATTTTTTCACACTCCATTATTATTTCACGGTTTACTGATCTCGCGAACGCTTTTTCTTTCATTCTTTTTGTGACGGAGCTGGCTTTTACGCTGGAAAGCTTTTTGTCAGGATATACCAGCGTTACGGCGGTTATAAGTCCTGTGATAGTCTCGCCTGCAGCAAGTGCATGCTGGCATTTTGTGCTTCTTTTTTCTCCCGGATGAGCCTCTTCATTGTGCAGCCGAATTGCGTTAATTATTTCTTCTTCAACACCTTCGCTGCGCAGCATATTCACTGCTTCCTTTGTGTGTACAGCCAGATCCGCATTTGTAATTTCAACGTCAATATCGTGAAGCAGACCGGCTAAAGCCCATTTTTCCTCATCTTCTCCCAGTTCCTTTGCCAATGATCTGAGAACTGCTTCTGATGCCAGACAGTGTTTAAGCATATTTTCATTTTTTATGAATTTTTGTAAGAGTAAAAGGGCTTTTTCTCTGATCATAAAGGATTATTTATCAGATTCTTTGTAATGTTTTCGCAAACCATTCTGTTGTATGGAATACTCGATTGTAACATAATCATCATAAATAGTATATTTCACTATAGTGCCGTTTCTCACAACATCAACCGTTTTATCAAATAAATCTTTTGCACAAAATTGAGCATTCATTAAAGCGGCTTCTTTTGCTGAATCAACCCTTGCTTTGCCACTAAGGCTCTCATTCGGCCATCCTCTGCAGATAATTACGAATGTATTATTATTTTTAAACCATTTTTTTTCAATTACTGTATCTTTTGCCGTGTCTTGCTTTTTATCGCTGTCAAAAAACCATGAAGCAAGCGAAAATATTAATATTACAGGAATAAGTTTTTTCATGTGATAACTCCAGGTCGGAAAATTAAGATATAATATAATTATTATACTATGATATAACACAGTATTATAATTGGCAATTATTACTCACCGGATATAAAATATTTTTTAATGAACAATATCTTCGTCATCTGGATAGTAATGCTTTCTTGCCCATTCAAGGTCGCTCTTCTCTTTATGCGTTAAAGATCCCATGCCTTCTTTTGCAATTTTTTCAAGCAGTGAGTCAATTATGTTTTTTGCCTGTATTCTCTTATCGATTTCCTGCTGTTTCCGTTTTAATCTTTCCTGCATTAAAAATTGACTGACTTTTCCGCCTGTGGAAGCTTCGTTTTTATTTTTTAATCGAGATTTTTTTCTTTTATATATGATAAAAACAAAACCTGAAAACAACCCTCCCAGGTGGCCGATGTGACTAATGGTACCCCCTGCACCGGCGGCGCTTGAAATTGTACCGAGAAATTCTATTATTCCAAAGCCTATAACCAGATATTTAATTTTAACAGGGAACAGGAAATATAAAAGCACTTCCCTGTTGGGCCAGATCATTCCGTAAGCGAGAAGGATACCATATATTGCGCCTGAAGCGCCAATGGTTATGGGAGCATAACCATATTGCGCAAAAACAATAAAGTTCATAAAAGCAATAAAAAGTCCGGCTCCAATTCCGCAAAAAATATAATATTTCAGAAATACTTTTTTCCCCCATCTCTGTTCCAGTTCGCCCCCGAACATCCATAATGCAAATAGATTAAAAAACAAATGTAAAAGGTTCCCATGCAGAAACATATATGTAACAGGCTGCCATATTTTAAATTCGTATATAAAACCCACATGATTTAATCCGAAGATCCTTTCTGCAGTTCCTGCAAAAAAAAGATTAAAAATATGCTGCAGCACAAATATGCCTGCATTTATTATCAATAATTTTTTTACAATTTCAGTTATCGGACCTCCAAATCTAAAGTTGACATTCTGTCTTAACATTTTTGTAAACCTCTTCTCTTGTGTTATTTATCAAGGAATTGTTTTCTGATTAGATCGTATCCCATGGCATTATCAATAAAGATTTTAAATAAATCAGGGTCAAAATTTGATGCCTGCTCTTTCATGATCCCGATGGCTTCCTCATGTGAATACGCTTCTTTATAAGGCCTTTTCGATACTAGCGCGTCATTATACATCGCTTATTGAAACAATTCTGGCTGAATAAGTGGTATTTGTTCTCCTCTTAAGCCTTCCGGATAGCCTGTGCCGTCCCAATGTTCATGATGATACAGATCCTCTCCAGATGTTCGCCTGTCTCCCGGACTCTAACCTCTGCTAACTTAGTCAGTGAAAACAGAGTTGTTCTCTGGGTTTTTAAAATCTCATTTTTTTCAAGGTGTTTTGATATTGCATTCAGAACTAAAGGTTCATCATCAACGACAAGAATTTTTGCTGGTTTGTCTATGTTTAATTCTTTTTCCAAGGCAAGACCTTTATATTCTATATTGGTTTTTTCGTATTTGCCGCATTATTGGTATTATGTAAAGGTAAAGGAGTCTTGAATAATTACATTTATCCTTTATTGACGACTTTATTAAGCGGATATTCAATTATTCCGTCAGCGCCTTCGTCTATCAGAACAGGAATCAGCTCCCTGACTAATTTTTCGTTTATAACTGTTTCAACAGAAAACCAGTTGGCATTATATAGTTCCGAAACTGTAGGAGCAGTAATGCTTGGCAATATTTTTACAATAGACTGTATAATATTTTTAGGAACATTCATCTTGAGGCCGACCAGAGTGTCAGCGCTCAGTGCGCCTTTGAGAAGCAATGATATCTGCTCAATTTTTTTCTTTTTCCACGGCTCCTTGTAGCTCTTGCGGTTCGCGATCAATTTTGTGTTTGTTTCCAGCAGAGTATGAATTATTTTTAAACCATGCGCTTTGATTGTGGAGCCGGTCTCTGTTACTTCGACTATTGCGTCAACCAGGCCTTCAACCACTTTAGCTTCTGTAGCGCCCCATGAAAACTCTACTTTGACAGGAATATTTTTTTCTTTGAAATATCTTTTTGTAAAGTTTACAAGTTCTGTTGATATTGTTTTTCCCGAGCAGTCTTCTATTGAATGTATATTTGAATCTTCGGGAACAGCGAGAACCCATTTTGCTTTTTGAGTGCTCACCTTGGAGTAGATCAGATCGGTGATAAGTTCGACTTCGGATTTATTTTCAAGAACCCAGTCCAATCCGGTAAGTCCTACATCAAGCACGCCGCTTTCAACATATCTTGCCATTTCCTGTGCCCTTATGAGGGAGCATGATATTTCATCATCATCTATTGACGGGTAATAATTCCGTGATGAGACAGAAATTCTCCAGCCGGCATTTTTAAATAATTCTATAGTTGATTTTTCGAGGCTTCCTTTTGGGATCCCTAATTTTATTTTTTTTTTCATTTTTTGTCCCCATACACTTCTTCCGGATTGAATATTCTTACGCCGTCTTCGATAAAGTTACCGTTTTTATAAAGTTTATAAAAGCAGCTTTTGTATCCGGTATGACAAGCTGCGCCTCCGATTTGTTCAACTTTAAGCAGAACTGTATCATTGTCGCAGTCAACTCTGATCTCCTTTACTTTTTGAATATTACCGGAAGTTTCGCCTTTTTTCCAGAGTTCATTTCTGGATCTGCTCCAGTAATGTACGATTCCAGTTTTTAGGGTTAATTCCCATGATTCTTTATTCATAAACGCCATCATAAGTATTTCGCCGGTTCTTTCATCCTGGGCAATCGCCGGGATCAGCCCGTTTAATTTTTTAAAATTAAGTTCTATCATAAATAATTTATTGTTTATATCCTTTCGAAAATAAATTGAACTTGCTGCATAGGTTGAAATAGCAGGATTCTTCCATACCGCAGCAGCGAAGATTTCCGATATTTTTTAAAAATATGCAACAACTATATTATAAGTGTAAAAAATTAATACAATCGTAAAAAAATCTATCTGGAAATTATTTTTAATTTATAGGCTAATTATTTTATTTAATGAGATTAGTCAAGTGACTTATAAACGGAGGCCGGGATTTATTTTAGCAAGATGTATCATGATTTTGAATGAGTTGCTGACATAAACGTACGCCTGTCATAGCGTCATTTGCCCATGCGTCTGCACCTGTAAAAACGCGTATTTGTTCATCCACCAGGCCGCCTATGATAAATGATGGCACTGGCCGTATTTCTGAGCGTAGGAGTTCAATAGTAGTCCGCATGGGAGGATAGGAGGAATTAAGGAGACAGGAAAGGCCGACAATATGCGGTTTAATTTCTTTTGCTCTGGCAAGAAAATCGCCTGGCGGTGCATCTACACCGATATCCAATACAGTAAAACCATAACAACTTAACAGAACCCTAATAATGTCTTTGCCGATGTAATGGATGTCTCCTTCGACTGTACCCAAAAGGACCCGTCCTCTTTCGTTCCCGGAAACCCGGCTTGTGATCAGAGGAAGAACTTTTTCGCCTACCTGATGCATTATCTCTCCTGCCATGATTAATCCGGAGAGGAAGTATGACCCTTTTTCATACCGTTCGCCTACCATCCGGATTCCCTTCTGGCACTCTTCCATAAGAAGCAGAGGGTCAACACCTTCATTGATGCGTTTATCCACCTGATTTAGAACTGCATCCTCGTTTAAGTCAGCAATAAGATTAGAGAGCTCGGTTTGTGGTTCTGATGACTTCATTCCTTTCCCGTTGTATTTATTGATTTTCCAAAATAATGTCGCTTGTTTCGCCCGATCCGACTCTTGTATTAAAGCTGATCTTATCGCTTCTGCATAAAAAGTATCCCCAGCTTATCGGTCTGTTGTCAAAATCGAAGAAGATATGCTCAAGCCGGAATGAGGGTAAAGAAGTGTCTACCAATAAAAGATGGGCTTCAGTCTCACTGAGTATTGCAGGCTTTATGGATATCTCACCGCGTTTGAGACTTGCTTCGCCTCTGCCGGTAAAAAGACCATAAAGTGCGGTAACTCCCATTTCCGATTCAACGGTGGGATGGGTTGGATTGTAAATTAAATATTCCTGATGGTAAAATACCGGCTCCATATCCTTCATTATTAATCTGCGGATAAGTATGACCCTTGTATCCGGCTTAATGTTCAGCTTTAACGCTATATCTGCATTTGCTTTGATTATCTTGACTTCAAGCAATTTGACTTTAGTATCAATATTTCCGCTGAAAATATCCTGCAACTCACGTGAACCGAATTTTACGGAGTGTAATTCGATTGCTTTTACAAAGGTGCCTCGTCCCTGCGTAGTGCTGACAACGCCTTCCTGAAGAAGGATGTTAATTGCTCTGCGAACCGTCATCGGACTTACATTATAAGACTTGCATAGCTGCGATTCAGATGGCAGGCGCCCGCCGGGGCGAAATTTGCCGGAATCTATCTGACTTCGCAGAATATTAACAAGCTGAATATAAGCGGGTTTGAACGATTTTCGATCTATATTTGAATTATATTCCATAATATGCTAGTAATTGAGTTGCTAAATGGAACTTGTATGTATATATATTGTTTTGTCAACTCGAAAAGTGTTATATCTATTAAAAAATATATTATGATGAAATATTGGAGATCATTTTTATTCATTATTATTATTTTTTTTATCTTGACAAACATCCCTATATAATATAATAAGTTTAAAGGATGTAAATATTAATTTTTTTGACGATTATTTAATAATTGTCATATTTTATTAATGCTTTTAATAAAATCATTAAATTATAATAAAAATCATAGTTGTCTAATAATTACAATGAATAGGAGGGCTGGTTATGAGTAAAACACCTGAAATGCTTTATAATGAACGGGAAAAAAGAGTGTTGGATGTTATAGCTTTAAAAAAACCGGATAGAATACCGATTATGGTCATGTTCAGCTTTTTCCCCGCCAAATATTCAGGAATGACAACAGAAGAGGTCATGTACGATCCGGACAAACTCTGGAATGCTCAATGGAAGGTGATGACCGACTTTGAGCAGGATATGGAGCAGAATCCTTTTGCCCTGCGTTTCACGGGTCCTTTACTTGAAGCTCTTGATTTCAAACAATTGAAGTGGCCTGGTCATGGGGTAGGGCCTAATTATTCATATCAGTTTGTTGAAGGTGAATATATGGCCGCAGATGAATATGATCATTACCTTCTTGATCCTACTGATTTTATGATCCGTAAATACTGGCCTCGTATATTCGGCAACATGAAAGCGCTTGAGAAACTTCCTCCTCTTCATAATATTATAACATATTCTATGGGTGTTCCGACAGGATTTGCTATTTTCGCCGCTCCTGATGTTCAGCAGGCTCTGGATACGTTCAAGAAAGCAGGAGAGAAGTCTGCTCAGCTTGCTTCATATGCCAAATCGTTCAGCGAAAAAACAAAGGAAGCCGGATTTCCATTGCAGACAGGCGGTTTCTGCCAGGCTCCCTTTGACACTCTCGGGGATTATTTCAGGGGTATGAAAGGGCTTATGCTGGATATGTACCGAAGGCCGGATAAGATAGTCAAAGCATGTGAGAAGCTTTTTCACTTTATGCTTGAAATGGCACTTAACGCGGCAAAGAACACAGGTAATCCCCGCATATTTATTCCGATTCATAAAGGAATCGATGGTTTTATGTCCGAGGAGCAGTTTAAGAAATTATTCTGGCCGACTCTAAGGGATCTGATGATTGAACTTATCAATAATGGTTTAACTCCATGTCCGTTATGGGAAGGGAACTGTACTTCGCGTCTTGAAATCATAAAGGATATTCCGGCCGGCAAAGCAATTTATTCTTTTGAAGCAACGGATATTTTTAAAGCAAAGGAAGTGCTCGGCGACACAGTATGCATCAGGGGAAATGTACCCGCATCTATTCTGTCGACTGGTACGCCTGATGATGTGCGGGCATACTGTAAAAAATTGATTGATGTAGCCGGCAGGGACGGCGGATATATTATGGACGCGTCAACCGGACTTGATGATGCAAAAGTGGAGAATGTAAAAGCAATGTTTGATTTCACCAGAGAGTACGGTGCGTATTAATACTTTACTTTTTTTATTTATACTATTACAATAATGTATTTATTAAAGATAACAATATATTAAATTATAATATAAATCGGTAAATTCAGCATATTTTTCAATTTTTTATAACATGTGTTATTGTAAAAAGACATTGACAGTTTTTACAATAATATATGATATTTATACACAATGCTTAACTAATGTACTCTGTGTTTAAATAGTTTAAATTTATTTATTTAAGAGGTATTTCAATGTATTACGATCCAACACAAATGACGGACTGGCAAATATCAGAAGCTGCCGAAGAAAGGATGAAAGTGTCCTTTCAGCTTCAGGACGAACTGGGATTAAAATGGGAGGAAATGCTTCCCTTTGGAAGAGTCAGCAGGCTGGATTTTATAAAGATTCTGGAAAGGCTGGAAAAGAAAGAAGACGGCAAATATATAGATATAACTGCAATTACACCTACACCTTTGGGAGAAGGTAAGACCACAACCACTATGGGACTTATTGAAGGCCTTGGCAAGAGAGGCAAAAAAGTAGGGGGAGCCATAAGACAGCCCTCTACCGGCCCGACAATGAATGTAAAAGGAAGCGCGTCCGGCGGAGGCAATGCGCAGGTTATACCGCTAACTGAATTCTCTCTTGGATTAACGGGCGATATTAATGCTGTAATGAATGCTCATAATCTTGCTATGGTTGCACTTACTTCCAGAATGCAACATGAGAGAAATTACGGAGATGACGAACTCGCAAAAAGAAATCTTAAGCGTCTTGACATTGATCCGAAAAGCGTTCAAATGGGATGGGTTATGGATTTTTGCGCCCAGAGCCTTAGGAATATTGCAATAGGTCTTGGCGGCAAGATGGACGGATATATGATGCAGTCCAGATTTGACATAGCTGTCAGCTCTGAAGTTATGGCAATTCTCTCAATTGCCAGAGATCTTAAAGATATGCGTGAAAGGATCGGAAAGATAACAGTTGCTTATTCTAAATACGGCAAACCCGTGACAACAGAAGATCTTGAGGTGGCCGGAGCTATGACAGCATTTATGAGGAATAGCATAAATCCGACCTTACTTCAGACAGTTGAAGGGCAGCCGGTAATGATCCATGCCGGGCCGTTTGCTAACATCGCAATCGGGCAGTCGTCAATTATTGCGGATAGAGTCGGACTCAAACTCTTTGACTATCATGTCACTGAAAGCGGATTCGCGAGCGATATCGGTTTCGAAAAGTTCTGGAATGTGAAATGCCGCATAAGCGGTATGAAACCGCATGTGGCTGTAATCACGGCAACTATCAGGGCATTAAAGATGCACGGAGGAGGACCCAGAGTGGCTCCCGGGATCGCGCTGGCTCCGGAGTACAGAAAAAAGAATCTTGCTTTGCTTGAAAAAGGAATGCCAAACCTGCTTCACCATATTAAAATTGTAAAACAGTCAGGAATGCATCCGGTTGTATGTATAAACGGTTTTGCTACGGATACAAAAGAAGAAATCGCTCTTGTCCGGAGAATGGCTGAGAAAGCAGGTGCGCGCGTAGCGTTTTCGGAACATTGGATGAAAGGCGGTGAAGGCGCTTTGGAACTCGCGGATGCGGTAATTGATGCCTGCAATGAGAAAACGAAATTCAAGTATCTTTATCCGCTTGATATGCCTTTAAGAAAAAGAGTGGAATTGATCGCGAAAAAGATTTACGGTGCATCCGGGGTTTTATGGATTCCGGAGGCGGAAGCAAAAGCCAGGAAACTGGAAGCTGATCCTACAAAGAAGGATTACAATACAATGATGGTAAAGACTCATTTAAGCTTGTCACATGAGCCTGATCAGAAAGGAGTACCGAAAGGGTGGGTGCTTCCGGTAAGAGATATACTCGTATATGACGGCGCAAAATTTTTATGCCCGGTAACGGGTACTATTAGCCTTATGCCAGGCACTAGTTCTAATCCTGCTTACAGACAAATAGATGTTGATGTTGAAACTGGAAGGATTAAGGGTTTATTCTGATATATATTAAGATTTGTTTTTAATAATCAGCCAACAGGTTCGATTCATAATGGTATTTGTTTTACCGGAGGTGTTGGCAAAGTGGAAACTTCCATTAAGATTTTTGGCATCAATGCTTTATCAACGCTCTTTATGTAACAGGTAACCGGTGCTAAAGACATGAAAAATCATTTAAAATTTTAAGGAGAAAACCATGGAAACACGTGTAGTCAGTCACAAAGGCAAAGAAGTAATAATTGGAGATAAGCTCCCTACTGTTCTCATCGGTGAGAGAATAAATCCTTTCGGCAAAGGGCCGATAAAGGAGGGCATGATATCCGGCAATATGGAACCTATCCGTCAGGAAGCAATAAAACAGGTGGAAACCGGCGCAGATATACTCATTGTAAGTGTGGCTGCTTTCGGTGTTGACGAAAATGTAATTTTTCCCAAAGCTGTTGAAGCTGTCATGAATGCGGTAGATGTTCCGATATGCCTTGAAAGCAGAAATCCGGTTGCACTTGAGAAAGCCCTGCAACTGGGATGCGGTAAGCCAATTATCAGTTCTGTAAATGGTGAAAAGGAGCTTTTGAATAATCTGCTGCCTCTGGTGAAAAAATATGATACTTCTCTTGTTATTCTGGCTTCTGACTCAAATGGCATACCCAATAATTCTCAAAAAAGACTACAGATACTGACAGATATTTGTAACAATGCAAAGGAAATGGGAATTGGCCCTGAAAGACTGCTCGCAGACTGCATAGCGGAATCCAGCGCTGTAAACAGTATGGCCGGTCTTCTTACAATGGAAACCATGCGAATGGTAAAAACAGACCTCGGCATTAACTTTGTTCTGGGAGCCAGTAACGTCTCCTTCGGACTGCCGGACAGGCCGGTCATCAATGCTGTATTCCTCGCACTGGCAATAAATGCCGGGCTCAATTCGGCAATAGTAAATGCCGCAAAGATGAAACCTTACATTATGGCAACTGATCTGATGTTGGGCCTTGATCCAAAGGCGCGCCGTTACACTACTTATTTTAGAAAAATGAAAAGCCAGGCAGCTGCCAAATAAAATTCAGTTACAGAATTATGGGAATAATGACTGTTGTTTCTGACTCTCTGTGATAAATCTACATCTAATAGTATAGCAAGTATTCGAAATTGCTAAATATTATATCTGCGATATGGAGGAAGGGGTCTTGTTATGAAGACATGTAAGGTTATTTTTGCGCCTTCGTCCAAAGAAGTTATTGTTAATGAAGGTTCAAGTATTCTTGATGCTGCAAGAACGGCAAATGTCTATATTGATTCTCATTGCAGCGGGAAGGGTACCTGCGGTAAATGCAAAGTACGCGTTATAGAAGGCAATGTTAATCCGGTAACCCTAAATGAGATTAAATTTATCAATGAGAGTGACAGAGAACTTGGTTTCAGGCTGGCATGCATGACTATGGTCGACAGTGACCTTACGGTTTTTTTGCCGGGAGAAAATATTATTAAAGCCAAGACGGCAGACAAACTTTTTTCAAAAAGAACCGACGTAAATAATCCCGCAGTAAAAAGTTATTATGTAGAACTTGTTTCCGGTAAAGACGATCACAGTCGTTCCTATCTTGATGAAATGAAGAAATATCTGTATGAGAGATACGGACTGAAAGATTTGGACTGCGATATCAATGCACTTCAAAGTCTTGTGCATACAATGAAAGAAGGCAAAGGCAATGCTACTGTTTTTATCTGGATGGACAAAGAGATTATCAGCCTTCGGCCAGGGCAGGATGAAAAAAGTCTTGGTCTGGCTCTCGATATCGGAACGACCACAGTTGCTCTTTATTTATGCGACCTTCAAAACGGCGAAGTTATCTCAAGCGGATCAGTCACCAATCCGCAGGTGCTTTTCGGAACGGATATAATGTCGCGCATAAATTTTTCAGTCGATCATCCCGCCGTAGGAATAAAAAAGATGCAGACGGAACTAATACGTTCAGTGAATGCCATTGTGAACCGGATGACCGAAGACAACGGAGTGTCAAATCAGCAGATTCTGGACATGACGGTTGTAGGCAATACTGTTATGCACCATATTTTTCTAGGCATAGCACCGGATCATCTCGGACTCTGGCCGTTCAGCCCGTCTGTTCAGGAGTCAGTAAATGTGAAAGCGCGCGAATTCGGAATACGCATTAATCCTGCTGCTTATGTCCATGTACTGCCTGTTGAAGCGGGTTTTGTGGGCGCGGACAATGTCGGCGTATTGCTTTCTGAAACACCTTACAATCAGGAGGAAATGTCTCTTACCATTGACCTTGGTACAAACGGCGAAATTGTACTCGGAAATAAAGACACACTCTTATCATGTTCGTGTGCAACAGGCCCTGCGCTTGAGGGAGCGCATATTGTAAGCGGCATGAGGGCATCGGCTGGAGCAATTGAAAAAGTAAGTATAGATCCAGAGACTTTCGAGGTAGACTATAAAGTAATCGGTGCAGATGATCCCAACATTGAAAACGGCGATGTCATAAAACCTATAGGCATTTGTGGTTCAGGAATAATTGATACAGTAGCGCATTTTTTTAAGACAGGCCTGATTGGAGAAAGCGGAGCCTTTAATCAGAATATTAAAACTCCAAGGTTAAGGAAAGGGCATTCCGGTGTGATGGAATTTGTACTTGCATGGAAAGATGAGACTGCAACAGGGAATGATATTGTCTTAAGCCAGAAAGACGTACGTCAGATTCAACTGGCAAAAGGTGCTTTACATGGGGGATGCAGAATCTTAATGAGCCGTTTGAATATAACATCTATTAAGAAAATGGTGATTGCTGGAGCTTTCGGTATGCATATTGACAAGGAAAATGCTCTTACTATAGGGCTGTTCCCGTGGTGTGAGCCGGAAAATATAATTATGGCAGGCAACTCTGCAGGCCATGGCGCATATTTGGCGCTTGTAAATATAGAAAAGAGAAATGAAGCCGATAGAATCGCAAAAGATGTCATCCACATTGAGTTGGCTCTGGAAAAGGAGTTTCAAACTCAATTTATGAAAGCTCTTTCAATACCGTATGAGCCATAAAAATTTATTGACAAGTATGCTATACTGTTGGACAGTATAATCGTCAGTAATCTGGAATGTAATATAAATGAAATATACGGAATAGCTATGATATTGGACTATGTTCTTTAATAAAGAAAAATTTTAAGATACATCCTGAATTAGTTGTTAGTTGCATGTTCAACCGGTTTTTTGATAGATAGAATAAATTTTATATAAAGCTATATATTTTTACTGGTTTTATTATTCATTTTACAATTTAAAATACATATGTTTTAAAACCTTGACAAAATTTTTGAATATAAATATATATCAGTATATATTGATAATACGATATTTAAAAAATGAATAATTTTTGGTTGGAGATCTTTTAATGAGTTATATTATAGCTCTTGCCGGCAAAGGCGGAGTTGGCAAGACATCCATTGCTGCTTTGATTGTAAAATATTTATTAAAAAATAATAAAACACCGATTCTTGCACTGGATGCTGATCCGAATTCTAATTTTGCCGAATCCATCGGTATTAATATTGATGATACCATCGGCAGCGTGCTTGCTGATTTCTTAAAAAATAGAGGCGAACTTCCTCCTGGTATGACAAAGCAATCTTTTCTTGACCTGAAGCTGCATCAAATATTAAAAGAAGGTAAAAATATTGATATGATGGCAATGGGTGCTCCGGAGGGCCCGGGCTGTTATTGCGCTGCTAACTCAATACTTAAAGATTATTTTGAAAAACTGGCAACAAATTATAAGTATATTGTAATTGATAATGAAGCAGGAATGGAACACTTCAGCAGAAAAAACAATAGTAAGATTGACCTGCTTATTATGTGTTCAAATTATTCGCTAAAGGGAATAAAAACAGCCAAGAGGCTTTCGGATCTCGTTGATGCTCTTGGCCTGGAAATAAAAGAGCGTGTATTGATCGTGAATCAGACTCCGGAACAAATAGATCAAGGCATACTGGAGGAAATTAAAAAAACAGGTTTGCAATTAATGGGGAGTATTGTATCTGATAACTTAATCGAAGAATTTGAGATTAACGGAAAAGCATTAACCGAATTACCGGATGACACAAAAGCATACAGAAGTATTGAAATGCTTTTAAATAAATATATCAATTAAAAAATTGTATTATATTATTACAATTTTGTACTTTTTAAAATAAGAGAGGTTTTAATGTCTGCAAAGATAATCAGCGGAAAGGATGTTGCCGCACAGATAAGAGAAGAATTAAGGGCCGAGGTTATGGACTTAACCAGCAAATATAATGTTAAGCCTGGACTAGTTACAATCCTGGTGGGAGAAGATCCTGCTTCGCAGAGTTATGTATCGGGAAAACAAAAGACCGCAAAGGAGTTGGGTTTTTTTTCAATTCAGGATACGCAGAGTGCGGATATATCCGAAGATATGCTTTTAAGTTTGATTGATAAGTATAATCATGATCCGAAAATTCATGGAATACTTGTACAGCTTCCATTACCGAAACATATCAACGAAAATAAAGTGCTTTATGCGATCGATCCGGACAAGGATGTGGACGGCTTTCATCCGGTCAATGTCGGGAAGCTGATGATAGGCGAAGGAAGATATTTCCCGTGCACGCCTTTCGGCATACAGCAGCTCCTTATCCGTTCTGGAGTAAAGACCGAGGGTTCAGAAGTGGTTGTTGTAGGCAGAAGCAATATTGTCGGCAAACCGATCTCAATGATACTTGTTCAGAAAGCAGCAGGCGCAAATGCCACTGTAACGATGTGTCATACAAAGACAAAGGATATAAAATCTCATACATTAAGGGCAGATATTCTGATAGTTGCAGCAGGCAGACCCAAAGCAGTGACAGCAGATATGGTTAAAGAAGGCGCTGTTGTAATAGACGTAGGCGTAAATCGTATTGGAATGACCCCTGAAGGTAAAGCAAAATTAGTGGGGGATGTAGACTTTGATGCAGTAAAAGAAAAAGCAAGCTTGATTACACCTGTTCCCGGCGGCGTCGGCCCTATGACAATTACAATGCTTATGTATAATACTGTCAAGGCTGCAAAATTTGCCGCTGGCTTGGAAAAGTAAGTTGATTTATTTTTAAACAGCTGATTGCTTTGTATATCTTTAGAATGATTTAATATTTTAAAATATCTTGAGGGAATGATATGGCAGATAAACAAATCGAAAGAAAGGATTTCGCAGGGAGAACGGTGAAAATTCTTGGCGAGACTTATGATCCCGGATCGCCGGAATGTATAGGCTGCGGTGAAGATATCGGATGGAGATCCCATTTTAAAACGCGGGAAGAGAAAATAAAATATATTAAAAGCGCGGAGAGGTACTGGTACAGTAAAGATTGGTTTGGAAGCGAGAAACGCAAGTAATATTGCGTTTTTGCGTTTAAGTGCGAAAAATATTAAGGAGGGCTTTAAATGGGATTTGAAATACCTAAAATGAATTATACAGGCAGTATAAAAGAGATAACTCTTGGGAAAGGTGATAAAGCTGTAACAGTCGGCGGTGAATCATCTTATCCTTTTTATTTGTTTGAAGGGAATATGCCGCGCAAACCGCGAATTGCCATGGAAGTGTATGATTATGAGCCGACAGACTGGCCTGAAGCAGCCGTAGAGCCCTTCAAAGACGTGCTTGGTAATCCGGCAGCATGGGCAAAAAAGAATGTCGAAGTATACGGTGCGGAAATGATAGCTCTTCAGCTGAGAAGCATTGATCCGAACGGAATGAACAGAAGTACAGAAGAAGCTGTGAAAGTAACCAAAATCGTTGTTGATGCTGTTGATGTTCCGGTAATTGTATGGGGTGTTGCAAATCCTGAAAGAGACACTGAAGTTCTTAAAGCAATAGCTGAACAATGCGCCGGAGAAAATTTAATTATAGGCCCTGTTGAAGAAAAGGATTACAAACAGATCGGCGCTGCCACCATCGCCTATAAGCATATCGCTATCGCTTCGAGCCCTATAGATGTGAACCTTGCCAAACAGCTCAACATATTACTTGGGAATCTTGGGGTTCCAGAAAATCAAATGATAGTTAATCCTACAACAGGCGCTCTCGGATATGGTCTGGAATATTCTTATTCCGTAATTGAAAGAATTCGAATGGCTGCACTTACTCAGGAGGACGATAAATTGCAGTATCCAATAATCTGCAATCTTGGATTTGAGACATGGAAAACAAAGGAAGCAAAACTGCCTCAGGCAGATGCCCCGACGCTCGGCGATGCAAAAAAGCGCGGGATATTAATTGAATGTGTGACGGCAATGAGCCTTCTTCTGGCAGGTGCTGATATTCTGATTCTTCGTCATCCGGATTCCGTTAAGCTGATTAATTCAATGATTGCTAAAATGACGGCAGCGGAGTAATTACATGCCGAAATTTTTTATAATTATTATGATCTTGCAAAGAATGCTTAAAAAATGTTATAAGAGGTAATTATATGGCAGAAAACAAACCGATTAGTGTAGATAAAACAGTTCTTGAGCTTTACGAAAAAGCAAAGAAGGATGGAGTTAATACAGTATTTGACAGGGCAATGGATATGAAGCCGTGCCCGATAGGCGCTGAAGGGAGCTGCTGTAAGAATTGCGCTATGGGCCCGTGTCGCGTACCGCTACCGAAGAAAGAAGGCGGGGAACAGAAAGTCGGCCTCTGCGGAGCTACTGCAGCGACTATTGCTGCGAGAAACTTTATTAGAATGATTGCCGGCGGAGCTTCTGCGCATTCCGATCATGGAAGGGGAGTAGCTGAGACATTTCTTTTGGCAGCAAAAGGGGAAATTCCCAATTACAGGGTAAGAGACACTCAGAAACTGTATCAGCTCGCCATGGACATGGGTATTGAAATAGAAGGCAGGGAAGATAAGGATATTGCGGTCGAGCTTGGGGAGAAGGCTCTTGCCGAATTTGGCCGGCAGACAGGTCATATCTCGCTTCTGGAAAAGGCTCCGGAAAAAAGAAAAGATATATGGAAGAAAGAAGGAGTAATGCCTAGAGGTGTTGACCGGGAGATTGTTGAGATAATGCATAGGACCCATATGGGAGTTGATCAGGATTACAAGTCTCTCCTGAAGCAGGGAACCAGAGCTGCTATTGGCGATGGCTGGGGAGGATCTATGCTTGCAACTGATCTCCAGGATATTTTATTCGGCGTGCCGGTGCCTGTTATAAGTGAAGCTAATCTCGGTGTGCTTAAAAAAGACGAAGTGAATATTATAGTACACGGACATGAGCCGCTGTTATCGGAAATGATTGTACTGGCATCACATGACCCCGAATTGCTGTCGCTTGCAAAATCTAAGGGAGCCAACGGCATCAATCTTTCAGGCATGTGCTGTACGGCAAACGAGGTATTGATGAGGCATGGAATACCTATCTCCGGCAATTTTCTTCAGCAGGAATTTGCAATCGTTACCGGAGCTGTGGATGCGATGGTAGTTGATGTGCAGTGCATTATGCAGTCGCTGGTATCCGTGGCCTCATGTTATCATACAAAGATTATTACAACAAATCCAAAAGCTGATATTACAGGAGCAACCAGAATTGAATTCCACGAGCATGATGCCTTGAATTCCGCGAAGAAAATTGTAAGATCTGCGATAGAAAATTTTAAAAACAGAAAAGGTGAAGTTGTTATTCCTAATCATAAAAGCAAAATGATAGCGGGCTTTAGTCATGAGACAATAAATTATCTGCTGGGAGGATCATTCAGGGCTTCCTATAAACCATTGAACGATAATATAATAAACGGCAGGATAAGAGGAATTGCCGGAGTCGTAGGTTGCAATAATGCGAGGACCACACACGACAGCCATCATCTTATTCTTATAAAGGAACTCATTAAGAACGATGTTATTGTTCTTACAACAGGTTGCAGCGCGATCACTGCAGCAAAGGAAGGATTGCTTACACCTGAGGCAGCTTATGAATACGCAGGGCCGGGACTCAGAGAGGTATGCGAAACAGTCGGCATACCGCCTGTTCTGCACATGGGATCATGCGTAGACAACAGTAGAATATTAATGGCTGCAACAGCGGTTGTTAAAGACGGCGGTCTTGGCAACGATATTTCCGATCTGCCTGCTGCAGGTGCTGCTCCTGAATGGATGAGCGAAAAAGCAATTTCAATCGGACATTATTTCGTTGTATCCGGAGTATATACCGTTTTCAGCGGTTCGGAAACCTTCCCTGTGTTCGGGAGCAAAGATGTTACCAAATACCTTTTTGAAGAAATGCAAGAGACATACGGAGGAATGTGGGATTTTACGAGTGACCCGATGGAAATGGCAAAGAAGATGATTGCTCACATAGATAAAAAGCGCAAGGCTCTTGGCCTTGATAAAGCAAGAGAAAGAGTTCTATTTGATATGGAAGCAAGACGCGAGCTTGTTTAAGTTAATTTTATTAGGAAAGGATTTGTAATAAATTTATATAGTTAGCAGAGTCAGCTCTCATGCCCTCACTCGGCCGACGCTATCGTGCGGCCGCCCTCTCCCGTTTTACAACGGGCGAGGGCAAAGAGCTATCTTTATTAACTCCGCTTACTTTTCATTTAACCTCAAAATTTGGGGTCGGAATTAGAAATACAGGAGGCAAAAAAGTGTCTAAGATCATAGCATCGGCAGGGATAAGAGGCGCTCACAAGATTGTCGAGAGAGCGGATAAAAAGTTAAAAGAATCGATTGATAAATGGGGCCCCAATCAGGATGTTGCATTTCCGAATTCCGGTTATTATTTACCGATAATTTACGGAATGCTTGGCCACAAAGTTGAAAAATTGAAGGATATGGAATCAGTAATTTCCGTATGCAAAAATTTGCTTCCTGCTCCGGTCAGGGAAAAGTTTCATCTTCCGTATCTGGGGCCTGCGCTTGATGCAGGGATGGCGACATTTTTTTCTGAAGAAATGCTTGAAGCAATTAAATATATCGAAAATCCGAATGTGTATGTGAAGGGCGAGGATGTGACAGACAGCAATTTCTGGCTTGGTGCAGCCGATGATATTATCATGAGAAAACGCGGAGTCGAATTCGTTGACGGTACAGCTCCCGGATTTGCGGCAATTCTAGGTGCGCCGGAAGACCCGAAGATTGCAGCAAAGATTGCGCTAGAACTTCAGGAGAAAAATTTATATGTATTTATGGCTGCAACAACCGACGGCAGGAGCATGCCGGAGCAGCTTATCAGCGAAGGAGTGCAGGTCGGCTGGGGTACAAGGCTGGTACCCTTCGGCCCCGAGTCGTCCGCTGCTATATTCGCGATCGGATTCGCGACTAGGGCGGCAATGTCGTTCGGGGGTATAGAGCCCGGCGATTACCGTAAAATTCTTATATACAATAAAGACAGAATATTTGCTTTTGCCATTACATTCGGCTATGTAAGCGATGACTGGTACGCAAACGGCCTCGGGTGCGTAAATTACGGTTTTCCGATCATTGCCGATACGCCGATACCGGAGATTCTGCCGACCGGTATCTGCACATACGAGCATGTTGTATCGAACATTCCGCATGAAAGCATCGTTTCAAAAGCGATAGAAGTAAGAGGGCTTAAAGTCACAGTAACCAAAGTACCGGTGCCGGTTTCCTACGGTCCGGCATTTGAAGGTGAAAGAGTAAGAGGCGATGATATATATCTTGAGGCCGGAGGCGGGAGAACGCATGCAGTGGAACTGGTCGTTTCTTCAGACATGAATAAGATCACCGACGGCAAGATTGAGGTCGTAGGCCCTGATTTAAAAGATGTTCAGCCCGGAAGCAGGCTGCCTTTGGCAATTTTTGTCGAGGTAGCCGGAAGGCAGATGCAGGAAGATTTTGAACCAATTCTGGAAAGACAGATCCACCATCTGATAAATTACGCTCAGGGAATAATGCACATAGGACAGAGAGACATTGCCTGGCTCAGGGTTGCCAAACAGGCTGTTGATAAAGGATTCAAACTATCAAATATTGGCGATATTCTTCATGCTAAATTCCATCAGGATTTTGGCAGCATTCTTGATAAAGTACAGGTTACAATTTTTACTGAAGAGAAAAAGGTAAATGAAATTCTCGGGAAGGCAAGGGCGATTTATAAAAAGAGGGATGACAGGATTGCGGGTATGACCGATGAGGATACTGATCCGTTTTATTCGTGTACTCTCTGCCAGTCCTTTGCTCCAAGTCATGTCTGTATAGTAACTCCGGAGAGAACCGGGCTTTGCGGGGCATATAACTGGCTGGACTGCAAGGCGTCAAACGAGATTAATCCGACAGGACCGAATCAGCCTGTTCCAAAAAAAGAAGTAATAGACGCAAGATACGGGCAATGGAAGGGAGTGGATGAATTTGTTTCAAAGGCTTCGAGAGGCAATGTATTAACTGCTGATGCGTACAGTATTATGCGAAATCCTATGACATCGTGCGGCTGCTTTGAAGCAATATCTGCGCTTCTTCCGACATGCAATGGTATAATGACTGTAGATAGGGATACGGCTGACATGACGCCGTGCGGAATGAAATTTACAACGCTTGCAGGTACCGTGGGCGGCGGCAACGTAACCCCCGGATTTCTCGGCCATAGCAAATATTACATTACAAGTAAAAAATTCATTGCTGCCGAAGGCGGAATAAAAAGGCTTGTATGGATGCCAAAATCACTGAAAGAAGAAATAAGAGACAGATTCAGTAAAAGAGCTTCAGAAATAGGTTGTCCGGACTTGCTCGACAGAATTGCTGATGAAACTGTTGCTGTTACAGAAGAGGAAGTATTGACATATATTACCGAGAAGCAGCATCCGGTTTTGACTATGGAACCGATTATGTAATTTTGTTGTTAAGAGCATATTTCAGCAAATTAACAACTTTGGTAGCTTTGTTTGCGGGAGTGTAAGTAATTCTATTTTAATGTATGCGGAATTCGGGCTTCGGCCTCAAACAGTTCCCGCCATTAAAATCGAATTGTCGATATTTCCTTCTGAGAAACTAAAATTTAAAAGGCCGAATTTTTTCTTTCAATAGTTTCTTCAGGATTTGTCCCCGCCCGCCGGATGGGTTGAATTGCTAAATGAAATTATATTCAATAAAATATTAATAATATCTCAGGAGATAATAAGATGGCGCTTACCGGAATTGAAATTTATAAAATGCTTCCGCAGACAAACTGTAAAGACTGCGGCGTTCCCACATGTCTCGCGTTTGCTATGAAACTTGCGGCAGGACAGGCTAAGCTGGATGCATGTCCTCATGTTTCTGCCGAGGCCAGGGAAAAACTTTCGAGTGCTTCGGCACCTCCTGTTATGCCGGTAAGCATAGGAAGCGGAAATAGTGTGTTTAAGACAGGCGGAGATACTGTTTTATTCAGACATGAAAAGACTTTTGTCAGCCCCACGGGTATTGCTGTTCTGATAACTGATAAGATGAGCGATACGGATGTCGGTAAACGGCTTAAAAATTATAAAGATCTGCAGTATGAACGTGTTGGACTTCACCTGAAAGCGGATCTTGTTGCGATTAAATCCGAAAGCGGAGATGCTTCATCCTTTGAAAAATTAGTCAATACAGTAAAGGGCGAAGTAGATGCCGGCCTTATTTTAATGAGCGACAAAGTAGATGTTTTGACAGCGGGGGTTAAAGCATGTTCTGATAAAAAACCTCTCATTTACGTAGCGACAAAGGAGAATGCAGATGCAGTCGGCAATCTTGCAAAAGCAAATAAATGCCCTGTTGCTGTAAAAGGAAGCAATCTTGATGAAATAATAGAACTTACAACCATGCTTGCCGGAATGGGACTAAAGGAAATCATAATAGATGCCGGTTCAAGAACAATGCGCAAAGCATTTGAAGATCAGGTCATAATAAGACGCGCTGCCATAAAGAAAAGCTTTAAACAGCTTGGTTTTCCTACTATTGCTTTCCCATGTGAAATGACAAATGATCTCATGGAAGAAACCCTTATCGCATCTACATTCATAGCAAAGTACGGCAGTATTGTCGTCCTTTCTGATCTTGAAGGAGAAAGCCTGTTCCCTTTGTTGGTGCAGAGGATGAATATTTTTACGGATCCTCAGCGGCCAATGGCAACAGAGAAAGGTATTTATCCTTTTAATAATCCTGATGAAAATTCTCCGGTACTCATCACATCAAATTTTTCGCTTACATATTTTATAGTTTCAGGTGAGATAGAAGGAAGCAGGGTTCCCACATGGCTGCTTGTTCTGGACACTGAAGGCCTATCTGTTTTAACAGCATGGGCAGCCGGTAAATTTGCCGCTGATTTGATTGGAGCTTTCGTTAAGAAATGCGGGATAATGGATAAGATTAAACATAAATCTCTTGTGATTCCGGGATTTGCTGCATCAATAAGCGGCGAATTGGAAGAGGAACTTGCAGGATGGAAGATTACGATCGGACCAAGGGAAGCTCAGCATATTCCCGGCTTTATTAAAGAATACAAAGTTTAATTCGGGGGAATTATAAAATGGCATTTATAAGAATAGGCGAAAATTTAAATGTAATGTCCAAAGTGCTCGGCCCGGCAATGAAAGAGAGGAATGCCAAGCCAATACAGGAGATGGCGGTCCGGGAGACTGAGGCAGGTGTGGATTATATAGAGGTAAACATAGGCCCTGCGAAAAAAGCCGGTGCTGAAATGATGGAATGGCTGGTAAAGACCATCCAGGAAGTTACAGATACGCCATTATCTCTTGATACAACCAACATGGAAGCTACCGAGGCCGGGTTGAAAGTAGCAAAAAATCCTCCCTTAATTAACTCGGTCTCTCTTCAGACATCAAGGATTGATAAAGGCCTGCAGATGGCAAAGCAGTATGATGCTGACTTCATCGCTCTTTTATGGAGCGACGGCGGGATGCCGAGAGATGTTAATGAGCGCGCAATGCATGCTGTTGATTTTATTCAAAAAGTGACTGACATAGGATTATCCACGGATAAAATGTGGATCGATCCGATTCTATCGCCTATATCGGTTGAAATAAATCAGGTAAAAGCATGTGTGGAATTCATGGGAATGCTTAAAGATATTGCTCCCGGAATTAAATCGACAGGAGGCTTGTCGAATGTGTCGAACGGCGTGCCTGATGAGCTCCGGACTTATCTCAACATTCCTTATGTGATCATGCTCATTAAGAACGGTCTTACATCTGCAATAGTGGACGCTTTTGATAAAAATCTGACAGAGGCTGTACACGGCAGGAATGACAGTTTAGTCCGGCTTATCAGCAAAGTAGCTGACGGCGAAAAGGTAGACACGAGCAGTTTATCTGACCTTGAAATTAAATATGTTAAAAGCGCCAAGGTGCTTATGGGAGAAATACTGTTTTCCAATGCATGGCTTGAAGTATAAATGCAATCGTAAAAAGAATATAATGTGGCTTCTAAAGATAATATAACTGATAGTATCTATTATGCTCCGGGAATTAAATTACCAAAACAGGATAATTATGAGACAGCCTATAATGAGGCTGCCGGAGAGCTTTTAAAACGGGATTTAAAGGATATCGCTTTAAAAAGCGGAGCGCAATTAATTCAACAGGATGCTTCTTCAATTCTGGCCCTCACTTTTTTGTATAATGATATATACATTGAATATCCTCAGATCAGATTATATTACAAAAATAAAGATACAGAGCCGGGTCTGTGGTATAAAATTTTAATACTGCATTATTTGATTCAGGCTAAGGGCAGTCCCGCCAGCGGCGAGCAGATAACTTTTAAACAAATAACAGGCGGTCTTGCGTATTATCCGGCTTTTCACAGAAGAACAATCAAACCACTTATAAAATCATTTGAAAATGATTTCAATAAATATATTATAGCAGCAGAAAGAATCGGAGGAGTGAAATCCGATATCAGTAAATATTCTGTTTTCTTCCGGGTTTTTCCGAGAGTTTCTGTTCTGCTTAATTTATGGGAAGGCGATGAGGAATTGCCTTGTGACGGCAATATAGTTTTTGATTCATCGATTACTGATTATTTAACTACTGAAGATATTACTGTTTTGTGCAATATTATTACTTTAACTATAATTAAAGAAGGTGCCGGAGAGTAACAAAATATGAAAATTGCGATTTCAGGAAAAGGCGGAGTCGGTAAAACTACGCTTGCCGGAGTACTGACCTATTATCTTGCTGAAAAAGGAAATCGGGTAATTGCCGTGGATGCGGATCCGGACGCCAATCTGGCTTCAGCGCTCGGTATAGACAGCACAGGAATTATCCCGATAGCGGGAATGGAATCATTGATAGAAGAGCGAACCGGAGCAAAACCCGGTACATCCGGGTCTTTCTTTAAAATAAATCCGAAGGTTGACGATCTGCCGGAAAAATTATGGATAGAGAAAGGCAACATACGCTTAATGGTCATGGGCACAGTAAAGAAGGGCGGGGCAGGCTGTATATGCCCTGAAAGTACTTTACTTAAAAATCTTATTTCTCATCTCGTACTATTCAGAAATGAAGTTGTTATACTCGACATGGAAGCAGGAATAGAGCATCTGGGCAGAGCAGTCGCTTCTTCCGTAGATGTTCTTATCGTTGTTGTGGAGCCCGGCAAAAGGAGCATAGAAACTGCAAAGCACATTAAATCACTCGCTGAAGATATCGGAATTAAAAATGTTTCTGTGGTCGGCAATAAAATTCGAAAGAAAAGCGATGAAGAATTTATAATAGAAAATTTAAACGGAATGCAGGTACTCGGTTTTCTGCCTTTTGATGAAACTCTGGTTGAATCAGATATTACCGGAATTCCGGTCCTGGAAAAATATTCAAAAGAAGCCGGAAAAATATTAGACGGGATCAAATAAATTATTATAATCTTTTAAGTAAAAACTCTATTTCTTCAGTTTTCTTACTGTTGTTTTTTTTGGAATTTATCAGAGAGTTCCGCAGTTTGTCAAGCAGTCTTCTTTTTTCAGCAAGCATGGTTTCCTGATCGGACGTTTTTTTGCATCGGTTCCGTTTGGGTTCCGGACTGTTATATGTCATCCTATCTTCTCTTCTTATTGTTTTCTTTTGCTAATAGTTCAGGGCTTGGAATAAAACTGGCTCCGTATTTCTTTCTGTAATATTCCATGCGTTCCTGGACTGTACCTTTTTTATCAGCTTTAACTTTCTGTTTAAAATTAGTCTGATTTTTTTTATTTGCTTTAGTGCTAAGAAAAGATAAGAACTTTTTAAAGATATTTTTTCTTTCATTCTTTGCGGAAAAAACAGTTTCGGCTTTTTCCCTGATTATGGTCTCTTTATGTTTTTTGCGTGTTTCATGTGATATATTTTTATATGATTCAATATTGTCATCGACAGGCCGGATAGATCCACTTTTCTCATGTCTTGCTTTCAACTTTTTGCGTACATTGGGTTCTTTCAGTGTCTGGGATTTTTTTGCATGTGCAGGCCTGCTGGCTTTATGCGGCGGACCTTGTCTAAGGGTTTCTTCCCTTGCTGCCTTTTCAAGGGAAAAATGAATGCCCGCGCTTTTATCTTCAACAAACATGTCGTCATCTGCTTTTTTTACTGGAATTTTGTATTTCGTAAATGCTTCGATCGCTTCCAGTCCGTATACATATTTTTCGCATGCAAGAGATATTGCTTTACCAGATTTGCCTGCTCGTGCCGTTCTTCCGATTCTGTGTACATAATTTTCGCAGTCTTCCGGAAGATCATAATTTACGACCAAATCAAGATCATCTATATGAAGGCCCCGGGCAGCTACTTCCGTTGCCACAAGAAATTTTATTTTACCTGATTTTACTTTTTCAATTATTTTTAATCTTTTACTTTGCGGGAGGTCGCCCATTATGTACTGGCATTTTATTCCGTTAAATTCAAGCCTTCTGCACACTTCATGGGCTGTTCTTTTCATGTTTGTAAATATTAATGCGTTTTTAGGCTGCTCCTTTTTAAAAATTCCCAGTAAAAGTTTAATTTTTTCATTTTTACCTACATGATATAATTCCTGCGTAATCTTATCCACTACAATTGTTTCAGGGGAAATTTGTATTTCAGCCGGATCGTTCATATATTTCCAGGCCAGATCCCTGACGCGGGTATTAAGTGTTGCGCTGAAAAGCATTGTTATTCTGTCGAATCCTGATGGCATGTTAACAATTATTCTCTGCAGGTCCGGAAGAAAACCCATGTCAAAGAGGCGGTCAGCTTCATCGATTATTAGAAAACCAATCTCGCGGAAATTTATTTTTTCCTGTTCACTGAAATCTATCAGCCTACCGGGCGTACCGATTATTATATCAATACCGTCTTTCAGTATTTTTTCCTGTTCGGTATACCCTACACCGCCGTAAAAGCAGCCTATTGAAAAATGCAGATATTTTCCGATTATTTTTGCTTCTTTCTCTATTTGAACTGCGAGTTCTCTTGTCGGTGCTACAATAAGAGTTTTTTTATTTTTAAATCCGGTATCTTCAAGAAGCAATTGAAAGATTGAAATTAAAAAAGCGCCTGTTTTTCCGGTTCCGGTTTGAGATTGAACACATACGTCTTTTTTGTTTAAAGTTTGAGCGAAAGTCGCTTCCTGTACTGCAGTGCACTCAATGAATCCTGCTTCTTTAATTCCTTTGAGTAGATTTTTATTTAAGTTTAGCTCGGTAAAATCCATAGTAGTTTTAAAATTATTTCCATCTAAAGTTTTGTGATCACTATTGGATATATATAAGTGATAATTTATTATTATAAAATTAAGTATAAATCAGAGTGAACGAAAGACCAGATAAATACCTAAGTCAAGAAAAAAAAGAAATCCTTTCAATTAAATGCCTAATTTCAGAAAGAAATTGTTGACAGCCGGAAATATCTTTAATATATTATAACCAAATAGTTAGTTAAACTAAATAGTTAGTTAATATTATAAACAGTCATGTCAATACTTCCGAAACAGGATGCGATTAAAATAATAAGGGATAAAAAAAGTAAATGGGTAAAACTGAAGAAAAAATTTTAGAGGCAGCTATTAAAGAATTCTCAGAACATGGATTTGCCGGTGCCAGAATAGACAGGATAGCAAAGACAGCAAAGGTCAATAAAGCAATGATCTATTATTTTTTTAAAGGTAAGGAAAAGCTGTATGAGTCTATCCTTTCTATTCATGTTAAGAGTATATCCGGCTTTGTTCAAAATATCATGCCTGATGGAAAAGCAGACATAAACCAGATATACAGTTTAATTACAAAATTTTTTGAATATCTAAACGGTTTTTCTCCGGAGTTTATCAAGATATTACTTGGGGAGCTCGCAAGCGGCGGTAAATACATAAAGAAGTTCATATTCCCGAAACTTATCGGACCTGTAAGTTCAATATTAGTAGAAAATTTAATCCGTGAAATTGATAACAAAACGATTCGGCCGGTTAATCCATATTATACCTATCTGCAAATTATCGGCAGTATTATGTTTTTTATTATCATGAAAGTAGCACTTAAAGGTACTACGCTTCATGATATTCTTTACAGCGAAAATTATGCTGAGAAATTCAGGGATAATTTGATCGATATTGTTAAACACGGAATTGAAGCAAAGGAGAAGGGGCAATGAATAGAAAAATAGTAAAATACACGGGAATAGTGATCTATCTACTATGCTTTTTCGTGCCCGTAGAAATGATATCAGCTCAGACAGGAATCCGGCAGGAAAAGATCGGAATTGAAAAAGCAATTCAAATCGCTCTGGAGAATAATCATGATTATAAGATCGCAGTGTTTAAAGAAAAGGAAGCCGGCGAAAAAGTAAATGCAGCGTGGGGACAGCTTTGGCCTGTGCTCGAATCCGAGGCTTCAGCTATGAGGCAAAATGCCGAAAGCGGATTCATGAGCCTTTCGGACGGTCAGAATGAGATCCGATTTGTGCAGTTGAAATTCGGATTAAACCCCGGCATGTTTTATCATTCGCTCAGGGCATCTCAGGATGCATCGAAAATTGCGCGTGAAGAAGTACGTAGAATAAAAGCTACAGTTGAGCATGGAGTTGTAAAAGGATTTTTTGACGTGTTGCTTGCCAGCGAGATCGTCAAACTTCACCAGGAATCTATTGACGTACTGAATACAAATCTACGCGATGTTCAGAATATGTATAAAACGGGATTAGTACCAAAATTCGAATTACTTCAGGCTGAAGTAGAACTTCACAAACATGAGCCAATGCTTCTTGAAGCGAAAAATAATAAAAAATCAGCTCTGGATATGTTCAATTATATTCTTGGCAGCGATAAGCTGGAATTCGAACCGGATGATGCTATATTAAAAGACGAATCAATGAAAAGTCCGGCGGGGGGAAACAGCAAAGAGGAATATCTTATTACTACTGCTTTGAAAAATCGTCCTGAGCTTATACAGCTGGAAAAAAAGCGCAATCTAACGGAACATTCAAAGAATATAAACAGCTCGTATTATCTATGGCCGACATTTTCAGTTGGAGGATACTACGGAAAAACGCAATATCTCCCAAATGAGATTGAAGCGCCTGCACCTATTGCCTCTTCTCTTTCAAATATAACTGGAACCGATGAATGGCAGAAAACATGGCAAATCCGAGTGGCGGCAACATACAGATGGGGAGCCATAATACCTGCTGACCCGACCAGGGCGGCTGAACGCGAAGAAAAGCTTAAAACAAAAGAAGCTGAAGAAGAACTTTTAAAACTTAAAAGGCTTATAGGGATTTCAATACGATCCAATTACTCAAAACTGATCACTTCATATCAGATAATAAAATCGCAGAAAGAAAATGTGGCAACAGCTGAAGAGGGTCTGCGAGTAGCAAAAGAGAGCTACAGGGCGGGAATAATAAAAAATTCCGAACTGCTATCTGTAGAACTTTCATTAAATAACGCCAGAACTTCTTATATCAACGCGATTCACGGCTACTATGTCTCTCTTGCTGAATTAAAAAAGGAAATCGGCATAAATGACGAAAGAATAATTATGGAGGATGTAAAATGAATAAAAAGAAATTAATACCTTTAATTGTAGTAATCTTACTTATTACAATAACCACCTTATATTTTGAGGTTTTTAGATATATTGAAAATAATAAAGATATAATTGAAGGTTCAGGTACAATCGAGGTAACAGAGATCGAGATAAGCTCCAAGATCGCGGGCAGGGTGGCTGAACTTCCCAGGCAGGAAGGAGTGAATGTCAAGAAAGGCGAACTTATAGTAAAGCTTGAATATGACGAACTAAGTGCTCAGAAACTTTCAATACAGGCAAATCTGATTAATGCAGAAAAAAATCTGCAAAGATTAAGTGACTTATATAAATCCGGTTCGGTTTCAAAACAGAATTATGATAATGCCGAAACGGCATATCGCGTAGCAAAAGCAGGATATGGCCAGATTTCTGCGACGATCGATAACGCGGTCATTAATTCTCCTATAAGCGGAACAGTTCTGGATACAAATCTGGAAGTAGGAGAGATGGCCTTTCCCGGCACTTCCATCGTCACTGTTGCTGATCTTTCAAAGCCATGGATGTATGTCTATATAAATGAAAAAAAACTTGGTTTAGTAAAACTTGGGCAGAAAGCTTTTATTACAGTGGATTCGTTCACGGATAGAAAATTCAATGGAAAGGTAATTGCCATTTCCAATAAGGCAGAGTTTACACCAAAGACTATTCAGACAAAGGAAGAGCGTGTTAAGCTCGTGTTTGCTGTAAAAATAGCCATTGAAAATCCTGACATAAGCCTTAAACCCGGGATGCCTGCTGATGCCGAGATTATGATAAAGGAAAATTTGCATTGATAGAAGTACAAAACATATCAAAACACTTTGGAGATATAAGCGCAATTTCTTCTCTTTCGTTTCATGTAAATCGGGGTGAAATATTCGGTATTGTAGGTCCGGATGGCGCAGGAAAAAGTACGCTTCTTCGTCTTATTGCCAGCATCCTTTCTCCCAATGAAGGAAGTATTACAATAAAAAATATTGATGTACACAAATACCCTTTTCGTATCAAAGAAAATATGGCATATATGCCTCAGCGTTTCGGTCTATACGAAGATCTTACTGTGGAAGAGAATATTCATTTTTTCGGCAGATTATTCGGTGTACGTCATAAAGAAATACTAAATAGGATTAAAAGGCTTTATCAATTCAGCAGACTGGAACCGTTTAAAGACAGGCTTGCAGGCAAACTCTCCGGCGGCATGAAACAAAAGCTCGGCCTTGCTTGCAGTCTTATTCACAGCCCTGAAGTGATATTACTTGATGAGCCTACAAATGGCGTCGATCCTGTTTCAAGGCGTGAATTCTGGAGAATATTGTATGATCTTTTAAGCGAAGGCGTCACGATTGTTGTAAGCACGGCATATCTGGATGAAGCGGAACGCTGCACAAGAGTGGCACTCATGCACAGTGGGAAATTTCTCACGCTCGGCACTCCTTCCGAGATCAAGAGTAACATTAAAAGCACTCTTCTCGAAATCCTTTCACCTGATATATGGGAAATCGAAAAATCGCTTAAAGGAACTAAATCATATAATAATATAATAAGAGAAGGAAATGCTGTTAAGCTTTTTACGGATAATCAGGAAAAGGCAAAAAAAGAAATAATTAAAATCCTGACGGGGAAAAAAATCAGAATAAAATCAATAAAAAAAATACTGCCCACCCTTGAGAACTGTTTTGTTGAAATTATATCAAGGAGAAATATAAAGTGAAACTTGTTAAATCCTTAATAAGAATAATTTCAATAGCTGAAAAGGAATGGACTCAAATACGCAGAGATCCGAGAAGCCTTTATATATCAATGATTTCGCCTGTAATATTCACATTGCTTTTCGGTTATGCCCTTACAGTTGATGTAAAAAATGTAAGCATGGCAGTATTTGACCAGGATAAAACATTAACTTCAAGGAAGTTCCTTGAGGAATTCAGTCATACTGAATATTTAAAAATAAATCAATATGTTTCGAAGTACAATGAGATAGACAGGCTGATAAATACCGAAGAAATTAAATTGGCCATCATTTTACCCCGAAATTTTGAGAAAAATTTTAAAACAGGGAAAAAAGTCGATATTCAGCTGATTGCCGACGGTTCCGATTCTACTTCCGCGTCAGTGGCGATAGGATATGTTAAGGCAATAGTCGCGAATTTTAATATTGATATGAAAATAAAGGAACTTAAGAAAATCGGCATCACAGAGACAAGAGTGCCGGTTGAAGCAAGGAGCAGGGTATGGTATAATCCGGAACTTCAAAGTAAAAATTTCATAATACCCAGCCTGATAATAATGATCATGACGATTATTTCGGCTCTAATTGCTTCGCTTACGATTTCCAGGGAGTGGGAGAGGGGCACAATGGAAACCCTGATAACCACACCTCTTCGCGGATCTGAACTTGTATTCGGGAAACTGTTACCCTATCTCCTTATAGGACTTTTCGATGTAATATTAATGGTATCCATAGGATATTTTATATTTAATGTATCTATAAAAGGCAATATTATTGAATTATATCTTCTGGCTTTACTGTTCCTTATAGGCACATCGAGCATGGGTATGATGATATCATCGGCGACACGGTCTCAGGTTTTGTCTGTGCAGGTTTCCTTAAATATTACTTTCCTGCCTACCATGATATTATCCGGATTTATATTTCCTGTAGAGAATATGCCTCTCCTCATCCAGGGAATTACCTATCTCGTACCTGCCAAGTATGGTATTATACTTATCAGGGCTATTGTGCTTAAGGGAATTAGCGTTTTGCTTTTATGGACGCAGATTGGATTTCTTTTTATATTCGCGGCACTAGCAATTATTATCAGCATTAAAAAGATTACATTGCGTTTGCCGGAATAATTTTACTAAAGTAAACTGGAATAATTATATGAAAATATCTGTCAGAAAAGATATTTTGAAAACACTCCTTAAAAAAGAGTTCAAACAGCTTTTTAGAGATAAGCGTATGCTTGTTACACTATTTATTTCGCCGATGGTAATGCTGATATTACAGGGTTATGGAGTTAGTACTGATGTAAAAAAAATCAAGATTGCCATATTTGATGAAGACCGCACTTCGGAAAGCAGAAAATTTATCCGCATATTTACAGCCAGCCCGTATTTCACATATTACACATACCTGGAATCGGAAAACGAAATCACTGACTTACTGAATAAAGGCAAAGCGGATATTTTTATGCACATTCCAGTCCGCTTTTCAAAAAATGTAAAGTCCGGCAAACACGTGGATGTGCAGATTATACTGGACGGCACTGATTCTAACAGGGCTGCCATGATAATGTCTTACATAAATCAAATAACAAATGAATTTTCTCTGGATTACTTTACCAGCAGGATAAAATTGCTGATCCTGAGCAGGGGGATCGGAGGAATGCGTATCAGCGAAACAATAGGGATCCAGGAAAGGGCTTTATTTAATCCGGAGTTGATAAGCAGAAATTTCTTTCTTCCTGGTGTACTTATATTACTAATTTCCGTAGTTACTATAATGCTCACATCAATGGCTATTGTAAAGGAAAAGGAATCCGGAACAATTGAACAGATAATTGTATCTCCGCTTCGGCCTGTGGAATATATAATTGGAAAAATAATGCCGTTTACAGCCATAGCATTTTTTGATATAATCATAATATCTCTAATAGCAATTTTATGGTTCAATGTGCCGTTCAACGGTAGTTTTATTTTCCTTCTTATCTCAGGGATGCTATATATTATATCTGCCCTTGCAGTGGGATTGTTTATATCTACGGTTTCAAAGACACAACAGGAAGCTATGCTTTCGACATTTGTATATTTTCTGCCTGCCATGCTGTTTAGCGGATTTGTTTTTCCTATATACGCAATGCCGAAGATTATTCAGCTGATTACTTACATAAATCCAATAAGGTATGGAATTGAAATAGTCAGGGGAATATTTCTTAAGGGTATAGGAATCAGTATGCTATGGCCTCAGTTAAGCATACTTTTTTTCATGGGCACGGTATTATTATTATTAAGCATAAGACGGGTTGCAAGGAGGATGGAGTAGTGGATTACTCTGTTGAAGTTCAGAATCTGAGTAAAAGGTTCGGCGATTTTACGGCAGTAGACGATATCAGCTTTTCTGTGAATAAAGGTGATATATTCGGATTTCTCGGTCCTAACGGGGCAGGTAAAAGTACAACAATTCGCATGCTCTGCGGAATATTAGAACCTACCAGCGGCAAAGGTACTGTCATGGATTTTGATATTATGAAGGAGCAGGACAATATAAAAAATAAAATCGGATATATGTCACAGAAATTTTCGCTCTATGATGATCTGACGGTTATCGAAAATCTTGAATTTTTTGGAAGCATATATGGGCTAAAAGGCAGCGAATTAAAGAAAAGAATGAAATATGTAATAGAAATGACTGAGATAAAAGAAAGAAAAGATGCAGTAGTAAAAACTCTTCCTAGCGGTTTAAAGCAGCGTCTCGCGCTTGGCGCAGCTATTGTTCATGATCCTCCTATACTGTTCCTCGACGAACCCACTTCAGGAGTGGACCCGATAATGCGGAGGACTTTTTGGGAGTTGATATATGAATTTTCCAGGCAGGGGAAAACCATTTTTGTAACAACGCATTACATGGACGAGGCTGAACATTGCGACTGTATGGCACTCATCATCGCTGGAAAGATAATCGCTATGGATACGCCTGCGAATCTGAAATCAGCTTTATCCTACAGCGTTTACGCGCTTTATGCTCCTGACTTTATCAAGGTGTTTGATTATGTATCAGACCTGCCATACATTGAAGAAGCAGCTATATTTGGGAGTTCCATACATATATTGTGCGATGGAAAATTCAAGTTAAAGGCTGAATTAACCAAAGATTTAAAATCAAAAGGGATCAAAAATTTCAGAATAGGAAAGATATCACCCACACTTGAGGATGTTTTTGTTACAGAAGCAAGAAAGCTCGGAGTATAATGAAGTGCCTTCACTCCCCGGCCGGCGCTATCACGCGGCCAACCTCTCCCGCCTAGGCGGGAGAGGGTAAGCGGTCGTCAGGCTCGCTTGGGTAAGGGCAGTTTTATTTTATTAATCATTTTCCTTATAATACAGATCAACATCAAATCCGCCGAAACTGGAGTCGAAAGAAATATTTATATTTTCGTATAATGTCTTCATGTTAATAGGATCGCTGTTAAATTCAGGAGGGGACAGCCGTATATCCTTCTCTACAAATTGGAGCTGGTTGGCGAAAGTGCCGGTTATCATGTTGGCAAGCTCTCCGGCAACGTCAGCATAGTGCTTCTGCTGTGAACGCCCTGTCAGCTTTGCATCAGGGATCATTCTCTTTATTAAAAGATTTAGCGTGCTTTTGGGTATATTCAATACGATTTCACCGAGCAATGATCCATCGATTTCAACAGCAACTTTTGCATCATTATCCGAAGATTTGCTCTCAAAAACTTCTGTAATCGCGTTATCATTAAAAAATTTTTTAAATATATGGTCCACAGATCTTATGATGCAATTATAATATCTGTCGTAGCTGTTCATCACCGCCTCATCTGCAATAGAAGTATGCTAATATTCCTGAACATGCATTATGTCATATGAAATAAGCTATTAGTCAAGTTAATTTTTAATTAAGCACAGCATTCTATTGCAGTCTTTGCTGCTCCAAGTGCCGGTGTTTTTTCTTCGTCTTTTATTAAAAGATATTTAATGTTCTCTTTTAATCCGGCCTGAACTCTTTCCTGAACAACTTTTTTTACTATTGGAAAAATAATTTTATGTGCTCTGGATAATCCGCCTGCAAGAATAACCGCTTCCGGATTAAAAATAGAAATCAGATTCGATATTCCGATTCCGAGGTATTCGGATATTTCAGCGAAAATTTCATTTGAAAATGGATCACCCTTTAAAGCTTCATCGTATAATAGCTTTGAAGTGAGATTTTCATTTTTTATTCGTTTATTAACAGATGATTCAGGATATTTTTTAAGTCTGGATTTTGCGGTTTCTATGACCGCAGTTGCTGAAGCGTAACGCTCAAAACATCCTCTGTTGCCGCATGAGCATTTTCTGCCCTTGTAGTCTATTGTGGTATGCCCGACTTCCATTGCGCTTCCTGAACGTCCCGTATAGACTTTGCCGTTAATGACTACTCCTCCGCCTATTCCGGTGCCCAGAGTAAGCATAATCCAGTTCGAAAAATTTTTACCATTGCCCAGCCAGAGCTCCCCGATTAAAGCGGCTGTGGCGTCATTTTCAAGAAATGTCCTTATACCTGTTCTGCCTTCAATTAATTTAACAAGGGGATATTTTTTCCATGCCTGGATATTGGCACTGGTCAGTATTATGCCTTTTGCCTTATCAATTGCACCGGCGGCTCCTATTCCAATACCTTTAACTTTTTTTGCCGCTATTTCATTAAAAGCTTTTAACTCTTCAATAACCCTGCATATTCCGTCTTCAATCTCCTGCGCATTTTTTTCTGTTGGAATTTTTTTAAAGCTAAGAACATTGCCTTTTTTATCTGTCAGAACGAATTTAATGGTTGTCCCGCCGATATCTATGCCTATATACATATTGACCTCTCAGAGCGGATATTATTAGTTGTTAAAATTTACAGAAAATACAGCATCACGTTAAAAAAATATTTCAGAAAATCAAGCAACTTATCTTTACAAAATTTGTTTAATAATTATAGACATTAAGATTGTATTGATAGTCAATGCAATCTTATTCATATTTAATTCTTTATTATTGAAAAAGCACTTGAATGATTTTTAATTTTTATAATACTGGATTATATAATACGATATATGATGACATATGATAAAAAAGATAGATCTTCATGTTCATACTAAAGCTTCTGACGGAATTTATACTCCTAAAGAAATAATTGATTATGCGATTGCTAACGGCATTAGCTCACTCGCTATTACGGATCATGATACGGTTGATGGATTGGCCGAAGCAATGGATTATGCAAATAAAATCGGATTTGAATTAATTCCCGGGGTTGAATTCGGCCTTGAATACAAGGCAGGCTCTTTCCATCTGTTGGGATTGTACGTAGATTACGGAAATCCGGCTCTTATAGAAGCAACGGAATTTTTAAAGAAATCAAGAATGATAAGACTTGTTAAAATGGTCGAATTATTAAATAATGAAGGATATAATATCTCTTTAAAAGAAGTCGAACAGGAGGCAATGGGAGCTGCGGTCGGGAAGCCTCATATTGCGAGGATTATGATAAGAAGAGGCTATGCGGAAGACATGGCATATGTCTTTAAAAATTTTATGATCAAAGGGAAACCCGGGCATGTAAAGAGAGACAGAATTTTTCTTAATGAAGCAGTATCGGTAATTAAAAATTCGGGCGGTATTCCAATCATCGCTCATCCTATATCATTGAATGCAAAATCATTTGATGATTTTGAAGATAAGCTGGATGAATTCATTCTGGGTGGTGTGCAGGGTATTGAAGTCTATTCATCTATGCACACAATGAATGACGTAGCCGAGTTCTTAAGGATAG
Organism: Spirochaetota bacterium; assembly: GCA_016934735.1. Taxonomy (GTDB): domain Bacteria; phylum Spirochaetota; class UBA4802; order UBA4802; family JAFGDQ01; genus JAFGSG01. Next base: position 43,006 of record JAFGSG010000105.1, read on the forward strand.
CAGATAAAAAAAATATACTCATTTCCGGCGGAAGCGATTTTCACGGAGACAAAGGGAAGCGGATTGGAGTATATACTGACGGTAATTTTATTCCAGATTATATTCTTGATGATATTAAAAATTTCGTGAAAGATAGATAATTATTAATATTATGAAGACTTTGGATAAATATTTACTATCACAGTTTCTAAAAGTCCTGTCAGGTTCACTGTTGTTTATGGCTGGATTGTACCTGATTATGATTTATTTGGATAATCTGAAATATTTTGCTCATCCGAATGTTAAGACAAGTTTAGTACTCAGCTATATCCTGAATGTTACACCTGAGATATTAATACTTGTGCTCCCGCCGGCTGCGCTGTTTTCCACTTCGTATATATTCGGCACAATGAATTCAACCAATGAAATTATTGCTGTTTATAACGGAAGGATAGGATTCATGCGTTTAATTTCACCGCTTATTATATTAGGACTCGTAATTGCTGTATGTAGCTTTTTCTTTTTTGAATTTGTTTCTGCCGAAAGCAGCAATAAGGCATTTGAGATAAGAGATCAGATTAAAAAGCATACTGGTAAAACTCTTAGACATGCATACAGTAACTCAAAGCTATTTTTAAAAGGAAGCGATGGTATTATCTATTATGTGGAGCATTTTGATTCAATCAGCGAAATGATACAAAAACCCGTGATTTTTAAATTTAATTCAGAAGGCACTTTGGTCTTTCAATTGAGCGCTGTGTCAGGGATTTATGATGAAACAGGTAAAATATGGAATTTTAATGATGTAAACATAATTAATTATGATGGAAAAGATGGATATTTAAACGAAAAACATGCACGTTATTCAATGAAACTTAAAGAATCTCCCAAAAATTTTTTGAAGACATCCATGAGCTTGATGCAGATGCGGTACAATGAAGCGTTGGAATTTATTGAATCTAAACGCCGAAGCGGATCAGATTATAAAAAATATCTGGTTGAATTTCACTGGAGATTTTCCTTCCCGTTTTCAGTTGTTATTACTATTTTAATTGGATGCGTAGCTGGAATATATTTCAGGAAAGCAGTGCTTGTCCTGTCTTTTTTTCTGTCCATAATCTTGTCTTTTGGATATTATGGTATTCTTGCGCTGGGTATTGCATATGGAAAATCGGGAAAACTTGATCCTGTATCAGCTGCATGGATTGCAAATGTAATATTTTTTACAGGCGGAATAGCAGCCTTGCGGTTTAAGAAATAGGCTTATATGCAATAACCATCTGTATGAATGGATGTTTATAATGAATTCACGAGTAATTTATAAATATATCAGATTTATTTTTATCCCATTGATCCCGGTTTATCTTCTTGCTTTTTATCTAAAAAAATTTTTTTCAACTCCTGTTACTTTCAGTATCCCTGTGATTTGTGTCGGCAATATTACTACCGGTGGTGCGGGAAAGACCCCCGCAGTCATTGAGCTTGCAAAATTATTTAAAGATATGGGACTATCCCCTGGCATTGTCAGCAGGGGTTACCGTGGTTCAAGATCGAGAGAAGGAGCAATAGTGACCGACGGAAGTGCAATTTTTATAAGTCCGCGCGAATCCGGAGATGAATCCTATTTAATTGCATGCTCCCTGACCGATGTTCCGGTTGCTATCTGTACAGACAGGGTGAAAGCAATACGCAGTCTCCTTGATGCATTTAAAGTTGATATTGTATTAATGGATGACGGATTCCAGAATAATTCTGTCCACAGAGATATTAATATAATAATTATTGACGCAGTTAATCCTTTCGGGAATGGGCTGATGTTGCCGGCAGGCGATTTAAGGGAACCGCGAATTTCATTAAGACGTTCCGATATTATTTTTATAAATAAATGGGATTTAATTACTAATAACGAGTTGGATGTATTAACAAAAAAGGTAAAAAAAATAACAGGTGATAAAAATTTATTTTACTCAGGATATCATATAGAAGACCTGCTTCAAGTGAATAATTTGAATAATAAGCTATCGATTGAACAAATAAAAAATAAAAATATATTGATTGTTTCAGGTATTGGTAATCCAGAGGGCTTCAGAAAGTCCATTCTTGGACTTAAACCAGCTTCAATGAAGCATATTGTATACCCTGACCATTTTAATTATTCTTTACGTGAAATAAAAAAAATTGTTATTAAAGCTGAAAATTATGATTTTGTAATAACAACAGAGAAAGACTATATGAAAATACGTGATTTTCATTTAACAGAAAAATTCTACCTTTTGAAAATATCTTTCAGGATCAAAGATGTTGCAATATTTGAAAAATGTATTGATTCTTATTTAAAAAAAATTAAAAATAATAAACATGTTTGATTAAATATTTTTTTGAATTTTAAGGTGATATTTATGGCAAATGACTGTTTGTTTTGTAAAATAATAAAAGGGGATATCCCCTCTGCAAAGGTTTACGAAGATAAAGATGTCGTCGCATTTCTGGATATTTTTCCTTTTACAAAGGGCCATACTATTGTTGTGCCTGTTGAACATCACGAAACCTTCTTCGATTTTCCTGATGAAAAAATGGCGAATTATTTCACTATTCTTAAAAAACTTGCGGATCAGATAAGGCTTAATCTAAAGGCTGATGGGTTGAATATTGTTCAGAATAATTTCCGCGCTGCGGGGCAGGTGGTTTTTCATATGCACTATCACATAATACCAAGATGGACAGATGATAATAAACCCTTTATTAAACAACCTAAGGATCAGGCAGGCCCGGAATATTTTGCTGAAATGCTCAGGACGATCAAGGGATTGTAGCTTTTCTCCGGTGTGATTGATATTTATCATCTGGTAATGGACTGAATTGTTTTATTTATTAAATCAGAATTTTCTTTAAATATGATTTTGAGCATGGTTCCGGGAAGAGGATGTTTTCTGGGATAATTTATATCTTTAGTATTGGAATTATGCCATTTGCCCTTTTCCCAATAGTCATAAAAATACGTATATAGCGTCATCTTATTTCCATTTTCGGAGAAGTCGAGTTTATTAAATTCCGGCAACCTATCAAGAATATATTGCTGATCATTTTTTGCAATAAGTAATATCTTTGATGGATAAAATATAAAAGTATTTTTTTTATCTGCCTTTTCCCGCCATTCAAGAAATTCAATGCTTTTTACATCTTTAATATTTATTTGGATATTCTTGCTTTGATGACTAAAAGAAATATTTGTTATTCTGAGATATAGATTACCGTTGATTATCTTTTTTCCTGAGCAAATAATTTCAACCGGAAAAGCCGTGTTGCCTGAGTCTTTAAAGCTAAAATTGACAGAAGGATCTTTTGGCGGATCAGGATATTTATATGCTTCCGGAGCAATTACTGTGCTGAAAAGAATAATGATTACTGTAAAGCATTTTAGCATGGAATATTTATTTTAGGATCACCAATAGTGCTTCAATTTCTTTTTTAATTTTTTCAGCGCGCTCCCATGTTTCTTTTACAAAACTATCATGGGCTGCTGCAGAATGAGCAAATGTATAGTCTGCTATTATTTCAGCTCCGCGCAGGTCGTCTTTTTCTTTTGTTTTTTGAACGGCACGTGCTATATCCTGCTCCATAACAGCAAGGCGAAGCAGATTGTCTTTAATGAAAAGGCTGTCAAAGCCGTTCTCAAGTAAAGTCTTGCGCTGATGCTCCCATAACGCATTTTCAGTTACAGTATTGTATATAGTAAGGCCTATATCTTTTTCACTTATATCAATCAACTCATCTATATGCTGCTTTAGTCCGCAAAGTGCGTAATATTCTATGTAAGCGCTGTATGCTGCAATTCCTTTTATACGGCTTTCTTCAGTCAAAAAATTTTTCCCAAGGCCGGTAATATCTTTTGAAGTATAAAATTCTTTTATTTGAGATATACATGCAAGCCTTGAGCGTGCTGTGGTCATCATATCAATAATTTCAGGCCGGAAAACATCGAATTCAAATGCAGCTCTGTGCGCTTTGTTACGCTTTTTGTATTTGCCTTCGTTTCTTTTTACAGCGTAAAGGTCGTCCGAGAGAACCCAACCGGGAAATATTTCATTATAAGCCGGAGGGATACCGTTTACAGAGCGCGTGGGATTATTTATAAGCGAAAAAGGGAACTCTACTTTCTGGGGCAGGGCATTGACCGCTGTTGCGATAATTGAGTATGGAGCTTTTGTAAAGTCGCTGGGAAATTTTATATTTACTCCGAGGCCGAAAAATGTGCCCTCTCCGCACCATATTTCCTGATCGGGCGCTTTAGAGGTATGGTTCGAGCCTATGTTCGCGCCATAGCCTACATTGCCTTTGCCTTCAGGCCACATAGCAGCTATAAGCAAGGCCTGATGATGGAAGCCGACAAAGGGGCCTACAAGGCTTGCTGTCACTTCGCCTTCGCCGACACCCGTATTCGGGCCGAGAATGCTCTGTGTGACTTTACCGTGCCGTTCAACATGTGAATATTCGGTAAGTACTGACTCGTCCACGATAGCCATTGAGGTAATCTGGCACCCCCACTGAATGCATGAATTTTTAACATAAGCGCCGTGACTGATCTCAACAGGTTCATCTGCTGATCCGAGTACAGTGCAGTTCTGAACAAGCACAGCTCCGTCAATTACTGTTGATTTTCCAATATAGCAGTCCTCGATTTTTGTGGTATTGTGAATGATACAGTCATTCTCGATAATCCCGACACCGATATTGCAGATTGCAGAATATTTTTTTATAAAGTATGCATAATTATCGATGAGCGCTTTATTATTGCGCTCTGTGCTGACGGTTTGCGCGATTGGTATTGTTATTTCCGCAAAGGAAAGGACCTCGCGGCCTCCGGTTTCTATGCCGACGGAGATTTCACGCCCGTTGCCGAATGAAGAATTTTTTGAGCATACAAGACTGCCGACATTGTTTATTACCGACATGCCTTTAATAATGTAATTCGAAATGCACTTTGCATTCCATACACAGCAGTTGTCCCCGACCTCAGAATTGATTATAGTGCTTTTATGAATTCCGGAAGGCAAAGCCATGGCAGATTCTATTTTTATTTCTCTTCCGTCAAAAAGTCCAAGTACACACCTGCCGATAAAATAATTTTCCGATATATGTTCAGTTTTGAATTTGTTGCAGACGAGAATTTTTTTCCAGTCTTCTGAATAATTTCCCTGCGCTTTCAGTTTTTTTATTTCCCGGGCAGTAAGAACCCTGACTTTATTTCCGAAGAGCCGGCTTTTGGTTTTTTTCCTGATAGCAGATTCAAGAGACTGTAAAAATTCCGATGAGTCGAAAATTCGGCTTAAAACCATCGTCAGTTGTTCCATTCTTATCGTCCTACCATTTTTTGGACTAAATGTTTATTGTCTCGTACCCAGTTGTAATATTCTTTTCGTTTCAGTTTTGAGGCTGCGGCTTCATCGAGAACTACTGTAGCGAGTGTGTGAAGCTGCAGAGCTGTTGCAGTGATCTGGCTGGTCACAGGGCCTTCTATGAATTGAGCAACAACATCCGCTTTTTTTTCACCGTTTGCAATTAAGAGTATTTTTTTTGCCTCCAGTATTGTGCCTACGCCCATAGTGATCGCGAAACGCGGGACATCTTCTATCCTATCGAAAAAACGCGCATTATCCTCAATTGTCTGTTTATATAATGCTTTTACGCGCGTACGGCTGGCGAAAGAAGAACCAGGTTCGTTAAACCCGATGTGGCCGTCTCTGCCGATGCCTAATATCTGGAAATCAATTCCGCCGGCATTTTTTATCTGCTGTTCATACCATGCGCTGAATTCTTCCGGATCTTCAGTGTTTCCCTGCGGGACATACACATTTGCCTGATTGACGTTTACATGCCTGAATAAATTATCCTGCATAAAATAATTATAGCTGTTCTTATGTAATGGAGGCAATCCGACATATTCGTCAAGATTAAAAGTTGTGATCTTTGAGAAGTCAAGTCCCTCTTCTTTATGCACTTTGACAAGCTCCTGATATGTTCCTATAGGAGTATCTCCTGTTGCTAAACCGAGTACTATGTCATGTTTTTTCTTTATCTCGCGCGCGATAAAATGTGCTGAAATTTTACTCATTTCCTGATAGGTTGGAGCTATAATAATTTCCATGAATTACCTCCGTAAATTTAAGTATGTATATAAAACTGCAGAAGTATACAATAATGGTTATAAATTAATCAATAATAATTTTTGAGCTTTTTATGTATCAGCTTATATTTGTATTGTATTTTCTATACTTTCCAGGGCATCCGGTATTTTTGGGGTATCCGGTATTATAACACCAAAAATAAGATAAAACAGAACTATTGAAGATAAAAGAATGATAATGGATAACCATTTATTATATATGCCGTTTGTGCGTCTGAGCAGATATATAGTGAGAATAATGATAATGACTGGACCTATCAGGCTGGCATTGATTAAACTTGTAAATAGCCCGCCTGTCATTGCAGACAGATCAACACTGATTGTGGTAATGATTGCATATATTTCCGCCAAAAGAACGATTAATAAAAGCAGAGAAATTGCTTTTGCAAAGATACCCTTTGTGATGTATAATTCATAAATAACGGCAGGAAGTATTATGGATGCAGTTATCAGCGGTTTATTTATTATGATGCCGGATATAATTCCCAGAATAGCTATTATGCTAATTGATGTGCATATTAAAACAGCATATTTATGTTCCTTCATAGTCCCTTTATTTATCTAAAACATCCATTTGTGTTATGAGTAAAATATGTATCTTAGTTAAAGATAGATTATGAGATTGTCAATTTTTTTATATAATTGGGTTAAATGAAAAATTAATATTAGAAATAATGAAATTGCCGTTGACTTGTTTTAACTCTTTTAAATTGTTATTATTTAAAAAGTGATTTGCTTCAAATTACAAAATAAGTATAAAAAATTACTACAAAGAATACTGAATGAAATTTAACATAAGAATAATTATACTTTTATTAATTGTATTTTTAATCCCGCTATGTGCACGTATTGCGGAAAACAAACTTGCTGACAATAAAGATTCCCTCATAAGTGACCACTTTGACGGCAGGCGATATTTTAATCCGGATGCACCTAAACCACAGGAGCAGTCTGATCCTAAACAGCAGAAAAGCCGGCGCAGCTGGATTTCCAGACTGCTGTTCGGAAGCGGATGGCCGGATTGGCCTGCTCTGGATGATGACCATTCCGAAACAGGCCCTAGGCCGGCAGTCAGCGTTGGAGACGGGGAAATCCGTGTCACTCTTGTGAATCATTCGACTTTTCTTATCCAGATGGATAATCTTAATATTTTAACAGATCCGGTATGGTCAAAAAGAGTGGGCCCGCTTTCCTGGCTTGGAGTAAAAAGGCACCGTAAGCCCGGTATTCATTTTGAGGATCTGCCTCCGATTGATGCTGTTCTGATTTCACATAATCATTATGACCACATGGATATGCCAACGCTTAAGCGCCTTGCGGAGAAGTTTCATCCCGGTGGTTTAACTTCGTTAGGGAATCTGGGAAATCTTCTTGATGCTGGTTTTGAATCCGCTATGGAACTGGACTGGTGGCAGTCAGCGGAGCTCCCGACCGGCGTCACTGTCACGCTTGTCCCGGCACAACATTTTTCAATGCGTTCACTCTGGGATAGGGATGAGACATTATGGGGAGGATTTGTTATTTCAGGGCCTTCTGGCAATGTGTATTTTGCAGGTGATACCGGTTACGGGCCGCATTTTAAGGAAATCGGACAGAAGTTTGCTCCTATAAAGATTGCTATGATTCCCATTGCCCCTTTTCGTCAGCCGGAAGCTGATGAAAATGCAGCGCCTAATTTTTCAAGAGTGCATACAAGCCCTTTTGATGCAGTACAAGCACACATTGACCTGGGTGCCGGATTTAGCCTCGCCTGCCATTTTCAGACCTTTCAGCTGGGCGGTGAGGAATACGACGCCGCACCTAAGGCGCTAGCTGTAGCGTTGAAAAAGTTCGGGCTTGTATCTGATACTTTTATAGCACCTGCTTTCGGAGAAATGATATCTGTCCCGTAATAGGAGTCGGACTGGCTATATCGATGTATGTGTGAGGTTATCAATATTAATGAAAAACCATGATAAAGAAATTTATACAAGAGTGCTTGAATATATCAACGAGAAACAACTTCTTGCTAAAGGTGAAAAAATATTGCTTTCTCTGTCAGCCGGAAAGGATTCAATGATGCTTCTGGATATTTTTCTGCATTTGAGAGATCAGCTTTTGCTCGATATAGCCATGTTCCATCTAAATCATATGATGCGAGGTAAAGATGCGGATGATGATGAAAAGTTCGTAGCGGAAATATCCCGCTCCAATAATATCCAATTATTTTTATATAAATTTGATTTTAAGAAAAATAAACCGAAAGGTTTTTCTTTTGAACAATACGCGAGGAAGAAAAGATATGAACTCCTCAATAAGGTATTTACAGAAAATAATTTTCAAAAAATTGCAACAGCTCATAATCGGGACGATAATATTGAAACGATTCTCATGAGGATTTTAAGCGGGACAGGTATTCACGGACTCGGCGGTATTGAATGCAGGAGGGGAGGCATAATTAGGCCTTTACTTATTCTTTCTTCAAAAGAGGTTTACGAGCATTTAGTAAATAAAAAAATTCAATGGAGAGAAGATTTATCCAACAAGGATGAAAAATACCTGCGCAATTTTTTGCGTAATTCGCTTATTCCTAAAATCACTTCTCGCTTTGATGGAGCGGGGGAAGCTTTATTATCGCTTTCAAATATAGCTAAAGATTATACGTCATTGATTGATGAACTCGTTAAAGAACAGGGAGAGTTATATATTTTTGAAAATAAAAGCGCTATTTTTGAAAAAGATATATATATTAAAGATAAGAAACTCTTCAAGTATGTAATATCAAAAGCAATTCGGGAAAATTTTAACGAATTTGTGACAATAGGTATGCTCGAAGAGATTTATAAGAAAGCAGTCACTAAAAAAACTAATCTGCTTCTTTATAAAAACAGGAACATTTTAGTAAAAAAAACTTTCAAAAACAATAAAAAGGTTATTGTAATTTCGGAAAATACCGGATATAACCACAATAAAATTGACTGGGAGTATAAAATTGATTTAACTTTAGTTAAGAATGTAAGTATTTTTATTAAAGAGATAAACAGATATTTAAATTTCAGGGTTGTTGATTATAATTATTTTCAGAAAAACAGGAATTTTGATTTAATATTTGTTTCTCTTAAAGAAGATATTAAAGAAGCTCGGATAAGAAACAGGCGCAACGGAGACAGGATAGTTCTGGAACAAGGTTCAAAAAAAATTAAGGAATTATTGATAGAATATAAGTTTGAAAAGCTAGTTAAGGACATGGTTCCGCTTTTTATAATAGATTCTCATGTAGCTGTATTTATGCCTGGCATCGTCAGCACTATTAAGAACAGAGTGTCAGTAGATTTTCATGTAAAAAACGATTCAAAAAAAATACTTGCTATACACAGTGAAGAATATCAACTGTGATAATAATAATTCATTAGATTTGATGCAAATCTGTCATGTCGGTAATTCGCATGTCCGGATATTGAGCCCGGGTGCAAAGTAACGGGAACTATCCCTGTTAATAATAGAGATCTCAATTTACCGGAAATGACATTATAATTATGCAATAGGTCTATCAGGTTTAAAATTTCAGGAGTAATTAGATGAATAAAAACGGAAAAAATATAGCCTTAGTCTTACTGGTTGCAGTTTTGGTCATGGCTATATATAAGATGAATGATGTTACTAAACAGAAAGTTGAATCTCTGCAATACAGTGATTTTATTAAAAAAGTTTATGATAAGAAGATTAAAGGTGTAAGCATTGTCGGCGGAACAAAAATAAAAGGCCAGTACTTAAAAGGTGAGAATGCTTATGTTTTTGAAACAATCATTCCATATAACGATCCCGATTTGGTAAAAGTTCTTATTAACAATGATGTGGAAATTCAGGGTGAAGAAGCGGATGAGAATTTCTGGGTTAAAGGACTGTTTAGTTTTCTTCCATGGCTCATTTTTCTCGGATTGATCTGGTTTCTAATGATGCGCCAGATACAGGCTACAGGCACAAAGGCAATGTCGTTCGGGAAGAGCAGGGCAAAGATGAGCCCTGAGACAAAGAATAAAGTTACGTTTGCGGACGTGGCCGGCGTTGAGGAAGCCAAGGAGGAGTTAAAAGAGATTATAGATTTTCTGAAAGAGCCGAAGAAATTTATCGGTATAGGAGCGAAAATACCCAAGGGAGTGCTTTTAATGGGTTCTCCCGGTACTGGAAAGACATTGCTTGCAAGGGCAATCGCAGGAGAGGCGGATGTTCCGTTTTTCTCGATCAGCGGGTCGGACTTTGTTGAGATGTTCGTTGGCGTGGGTGCGTCCCGTGTAAGGGATCTCTTTGATCAGGGCAAGAAAAACGCACCATGTATTATCTTTATTGATGAGATAGACGCTGTTGGAAGACTGCGCGGTGCTGGTCTGGGCGGCGGACATGATGAAAGAGAGCAGACGCTGAACCAGCTTCTTGTTGAGATGGACGGTTTCGAAACGAATGAAGGAGTCATAATAATTGCGGCGACAAACAGGCCAGATATCCTGGATCCTGCGCTTCTTCGTCCCGGAAGATTTGATAGACAGGTTGTGGTTGATGTACCGGATATAAGAGGACGCGAAAAGATACTCGCCGTTCACTCAAAAAAAATACCTCTTTCCCGCGAGGTCAATCTGAAAATAATTGCAAGGGGAACTCCCGGTTTTACCGGAGCTGATCTCGCGAATCTTGTTAATGAAGCAGCTCTCTTATCCGCAAGAAGAAACAAGAAAAGGGTAACCATGCTGGAAATGGAGGATGCAAAGGATAAGGTGCTTATGGGGCCTGAGAGAAGATCAATTCTTATATCCGATGAAGAAAAAGAAATAATAGCATTCCATGAATCAGGTCATGCGATTCTTGGAATGCTTCTGCGTACTGAAGATACGATACATAAGGTGACGATAATTCCAAGAGGCAGGGCTCTTGGATTAACAATGAATCTTCCTAAAGAAGAGAAACATCTTCATTCGAAGAGTTACTGGCTGAATCAAATAGTGCAGCTATACGGCGGACACATAAGCGAAAAATTACAGTTTAACGATGTCACAACCGGTTCAAGCAATGACATTGAAAGAGCAACCGACATCGCAAGAAGAATGGTATGCGAGTGGGGTATGAGTGAGAAGATGGGCTCACTGACATTCGGTAAGAAAAACGAACAGATATTTTTAGGAAGAGAGATCTCCCAGCATAGGGACTACAGCGAAGCAACTGCGGAGCTTATTGATATTGAAGTTAAATCAATATTAAAAGAATGCGAGGATAAAGCTAGAAGTTTACTTGTAGAGTACAAGGATAAATGCGAAAAAATCGCACGATATTTAATAGAACGTGAAAGCTTAAATGAGCAGGATATTAAAATGATAATGAATAACGAAGAGCTTCCTGCATTGGTGGTTTCCGATAAATCAAAGACAAATAAAGCGGAGAAGGAGAAGAAGAGCGATCAATCAAAACCTGTTGAGGATAAAAAATTACGTCCTGCTGAATTATAAGGAATCTATTGAAAATTTGATTTTTTCTTCAAATTTTTCCTGAAAACAGGATGTGTTATATGTCCTATTTGACACGGATGTCAAATATATATTCATTAGTTACATCACTATTTAATTATTAGAATCAACCATAATTAAATAAAGGTATTTTATTTATGAAATCCGGCGATATAGATGATTTACTTTTAAACGTAGATGAGAATTTTGATGAAAATCCGCAGTCAAAGGGAGAGGAATTAAAAGGATCATCAGCGGAGAAAGAATCTTTAAAAGAAAAAGAATCACAGAAAGATACAGCAAAATCAATTTCGTTGTCAAAGATGCATGAAAGTGCTGATTTGTCGTTTCTGGAAAACGTAGATTCCGATGATTCGAAAGACGAATATGATGAATATGAAAAAAAGATAAAAGAAGAGCTGTCTCTGGACCATTCCGAAGATGCAGGCAGGGATCCGGCAGAAAAAACAGGAGAGGAAATTCAGGCAGAAACAGAAAATATTACGAAAATAAAAATAGAAAAAGTAAAGTTTATTCTTAGAGGTACCAGAACATGGAATACCCGTGAACCGTATGTTTTACCTGTAAATTATGATAAATTAAATATTGATTATAAAGATTTGTATAAAACATTTTATCTTATTAAAGTACAGAGTGATGGGCAGAATATACAGGGTGAGATGAAGAGAGCTATGTTTAAGTTCATCAGAAATCCCGAAAAATATATTATTCATGAATATACTGAATTTATTAATAACAACTTGTTTTCGTTAACTGCGGAACTTGGAAATTATTTTGGTTTCCAGAATGAAAATCTTCAATTATTTGTATATCATCTCGGTATTTTGACGCTTTATAAAATCATAATCATCCGTTTTCAGACTGATAAAATCGGTTATTGTTATAAACTGCAGGCTGATAATAACGTGGTAAGATATATTCCGTTTGAATTTGTAAAAGAAGTAATTTTACAATGGCACAATGATAATATAATCGGCAATGATTATCCTTATGACGGGATAATAGAATATAACGATCTGAAAAGAGTGGTTTCCAGGCGCTATACATCTGAATATGAAAAATATAACAGCAAGCTTGACGATTTAATATCAAAATCGAAATTGAGCACAAGTGCTTCCGACAGGGATGAAATTTTTAAAAGCAAATGGGATGATTGGTTCGGAAAAACGAATATACTGGTTTATAACAGGTTTCTTGAACGTACAATATTTAAAATAGTAAAATAGATGACCTCACACCCGGGCGAGTCTTGCGGCCATTCACCGGTAAAATGCCCTCGCCGGCCATTCTAGTGGGAGGGGAGGCGTTGTACAGGGTGACTGCGCGATTTGTGGCAGCTACGACAAAATTGAGAGTACTTTTTTTGTTCTTATTCCGGTGAGAAGCGGCGATAACCTGATATCATTTTGAAGGTCGCTTAATGTTTGATGCATATTTTTTGCTTTTGTAACAATAATCTCAGCCTCTTTTTTAGCTTCAATTATCAGATCCATATCGTTTATTATATCCGCGAATTCAAAACCGGAGGAGCGCCCATGCTGTCGACTGCCAATAATTTCTCCGGCTCCCCTGGATTTTAAGTCTTCTTCTGCTATCTTAAACCCGTCATCTGTGGATACAATTGTCTCAATTCTTTTTACAGCTTCCGCAGATATATTATCAGGATAAATCAGTGCACAGAAAGATTGATGTTCGCCCCTGCCGACCCGCCCTCTTAACTGATGCAGCTGTGCAAGCCCGAATCTCTCCGCATGTTCGATCACCATTATATTGGCGTTGGGCACATCAACTCCGACTTCAATCACGGTAGTAGAAACCAATATATCGGTATATCCATTCTTAAATCTCTGCATAATAGAGCCCTTTGCGTCTGAACTCATTTTCCCATGAAGGAGTTCGACTTTTCTGTGCGGAAAAATTTTAGTGCGCAGCTTATCATATTCTTCAATAGCGGATTTCAAATCTATTTTTTCTGATTCCTGAATAATGGGCAGAACAAAATAAACCTGTCTTCCCTGGGATATGTATTTTTCAACTGAATTATAAACCCACTGAATTTTTGATTCCGGGAACGACAGTGTTTTAATCGAAATCCTATCTTTAGGCTTTTCGTAAATATATGATACATCCAGATCACCGTATAGTGTTAAAGAGAGAGATCTTGGAATAGGGGTGGCTGTCATTATAAGCAGATCAGTAGACTTGCCTTTTTGCCGTAGTTTCGCCCTCTGATTGACTCCGAATTTATGCTGTTCGTCAATAATTATTAATCCTAAATTGTTAAACTTAACTTTTTCCTGAAAAAGCGCATGTGTTCCTATTACAATTTTTATTTCTCCATTTGAGATCTGTTCATAAATTTTCTTTTTTTCGCTATGGGAAGTATTTCCTGTAAGCAGCGCAATACTGATTTTATCCGGTATATATTTTGAAAATGTTTCATAATGTTGATTTGCCAGAACTTCAGTCGGAGCCATATATGCAGACTGCTCTCCTCTTCCGCATGCAAGCAGTGATGCTGCGATCGAGACTATCGTTTTCCCGCTTCCCACATCTCCCTGCAGCAGCCTGTTCATAGGGTAAAAATTATTCATGTCGTTTTTAATTTCATCGATGCATCTGATCTGATCGACGGTTAAGACAAAAGGTAATTTCGATAAAAATTCTTTATAATACAAATCATCAATTTTATTCCTTTTAATATTTATTTCATTTCTGGCGAATTTTCTTGAAACACACAGATAGTATTGAAGGAAGAAAAGTTCATTAAACGCAAGACGTCTTCTGGCGTTCTCAGCATCGGCGATCGAGTCCGGAAAATGGATTGAAAAAATAGCTTCTTTTAAGTTAATAAGTCCAAGTCTTTTAAGAAACGTCTCATCAAGAGGATCGGAAATATTTTCAATATCAGTGTCTATGATCGATCGGATAATTCTTCTGAATCCCCTTGAATCAAGTCCGATCTTTTTCAGTTTTTCTGTAGACCGGTAAAGCGGAATTATTCTGCCTGTATTTATTGATTTTATTTGAGATTCTTCGTCTATAAAATCAAAATCGGGGTGTACAATCTGTTTCTGATTGTAAAATTCAACGGTGCCTGAAAACAGCACATAGTCCCCGGCTTTAAACAGCTTCGCAAAATAGTACAGGGAATTAAAAAAAATACCGGAGATTGAATCGCTCCCGTCATCAATAATTACCTGCAGATATTTTCTTTTCCTGCCGGTTATAATTGATTCGACAATGTGCCCGCCTACGGTTACTGACTCATTTACGAATACATCTTTTATTGGTTTGAAAACGGATCTATCAATATATCTCCTCGGGCAGAAGTATAATAGATCCTCTGTAGTTTCAATGCCAAGTTCGTGCTTTAATGCTTCTGCTTTCTTGGGCCCTATTCCCTTTATGTATTGAATATTGTTGTCCATTGAAATTATATTTTATTTTTTCGGATATTTGAAAATAAACACTTATACAGAATTTATGAATAATATAATTGGAATGTATCTGTCAACAATTATGCTTTAAATTATTAATCTTATATATTTAAATAATTAAATCTTGATTTTATTTTCTTACTATGATAGAATGAAACAGTAAAAATTCTTGTGGAGAACGCAAATGATTAAAGGCGTTAAAACAATTACAGACAGGAATTTATTCCAGAATATTTTAAAGAAATTTTTTTATAACAGAATATCTTTTATTTATTCCCAAAAAGCAAATATTGAAGTACAATTTTTAGATACTCCGGATGGACTGGTAAATATACAGATTCCATTTGATATGGAAGAGCAGAAAAATTGCATTGCTTATACAAGAAATGAGAATAATATAATAGTTGTTTTTCTTAAATATGTCAGCCATAAAACGAAAGATATTTTAGTATTTAATCCCGCAAAATTTCAGGTTATGTCTGTTGAAAGGAAGGATGAAAGAAGATCAATTATCGAAGCCGGAATAGATAAATCCTTATTATATATTACAAATTTTATTACAGATAAAATTATCGGCAGTTCGCTTACCAGCCAGGAAAAAATTTTAAAACGTATAAAAGAAATTATCGAGTATGATCACCTGAAGGAATATGAATACCTAAAAATATTTTTCTGGAATGAAAATATATCCGATCCAAGAATGAAATTTTTTTTTACTAACAGAAACCATATTTTTATCCCGGATATGACTTTCGAAAGCGGCGATTATATATACAGATATTATTTGAATAATATATATAATCAGGATGCTTATTTAAAAACACATAAAGAATTGATCTCCGAGATTTCAGTTCCCATATTATTTGATTTAAAAATTCCATATGGTTACATACAGGTGAATAAATACACTCCTTTCCCCAAGTCGTCAGTCACACTCATTAAAAGGCTTGCGTCAATTGTGGATGAGTTAGCAAAAAAGAGCAATTTGTTTTCCGTTTCTAATGATAAGCTTTTAGTTTCAGATATTTCAAAAACAGGTGTGGGTATAGTATTTAATAATCAAAAATATATTCCATATTATAAAAAAGACAGCTACGTGTCAATGGACCTGCTGCTCCCGCATTATAAAAAAGCTTCTATGCTTGCCGACGTAAGGCATCTCGAGATGATGCATAATAAAACGATCAAAGTAGGTTTTGAGATTAAGGATATGGACAGCGCCAGCAGGGACAATTACGAAAAATTTCTGGGGTTGATTGAATAATAAGTTCAAATATATAATTGCTTTCGTTATATAATCATTAAGCCGCATAAAAGATTATAGCGGCTTAATGATTATTCAGTTTGTTCCTAATAAATAAAAAGCTGCCCGGACCTTTTAACTAATCAGTTTTGCATTAAGGGTTTCATCCGCTTTCTGATGAAT
Source organism: Spirochaetota bacterium (assembly GCA_016934735.1). Classification (GTDB taxonomy): domain Bacteria; phylum Spirochaetota; class UBA4802; order UBA4802; family JAFGDQ01; genus JAFGSG01. The sequence continues at coordinate 59,527 of JAFGSG010000105.1, forward strand.
ATCTTGATTATTTCCATAGATAAAAATACAAGAGCCCCGATTCCGAGAATGATTCCAATATCTTTCAAACCAGGTATATTGATTCCGAAGGCCTCCCTTACTGCCGGAATCTGCATTAATACAATAAGCAGAAGCATTTCCCATCCTATGGCCAGCAACAGCCATTTATGAGGAGGAGCGGAGAAAATGCTGAATCTCATTGATCTGAAATTGAGCGCTATAATCATTTCCACTATAATGAACAGGAAGAACATTTCAGTCCTCGCATGAGATATCTCACCAAGGTCATGGAAAAATAGACCGAGAAAAAGAGGAATTTCAATAATTATCGCGAGCACAATAAATGCCCTTACATCCCATGAAAAAACGCTTTCCTTGGGATCACGAGGCGGCCGTTTCATTATATCCGAATCGGGCGGGGCTACGCCGAGAGCAAGGGCGGGCAAACCGTCTGTAGCCAGGTTAATATATAAGATCGCAGCCGGAAGTAAAGGCAGGTATTCGGGGCCGAGAATCAGAACAACACCTCCGATAACCGCAACTTCCGTGATGTTGCAGCGAAGAAGATATGTAAGATATTTTTTGATATTGTCATAAATCCATCGGCCGAGTTCAATAGCTGTCACAATAGATGCAAAGTTATCGTCAGTAAGCACCATGTCAGATGCTTCTTTCGCCACCTCGGTACCGGAGATTCCCATGGCAATACCAATGTCCGCATGTTTAAGAGCGGGTGCATCGTTTACACCATCCCCTGTCATTGCAACAACCTCGCCGATTTTTTTCCAAGCTTTTACTATCTTAAGCTTGTCGGTAGGCGAAACGCGCGCATAAACAGTGACATCTCTCACTATTTTTTCAAGATCTGAGTCGCTCATTTTTTCCAGTTCGTCGCCAATCAGTACTCTGTCATTATCATTGTATATTCCTATTTCCTTTGCAATTGCTACTGCGGTCAGCTTGTGATCCCCGGTTATCATTACCGGTTTAATGCGGATGTTTTTGCACACCTCAACTGCCTTAATGGCTTCCGGCCTTGGAGGGTCTATCATGCCCGTTAGTCCGAGAAATATCATATTATTCTCGACGGATTCCTCAGTGCATACGGTATTTTTAGTTAACTCCCTGTATGTAAACCCCAGGACGCGGAAAGCACTCCCGGCCATTTCTTCATTGATTTTCAGTATTTTTATTTTTATCTCTTCTGTGAGTTCTTTTACTGATTGTCCGTCATGATAATGGGTGCAGAGATTAAGCACGGTTTCCGGCGCTCCTTTCATGAACGCGTGGCATTTTCCGTCAGGGGTCTCATGCACGGTTGTCATGCGTTTGCGTTCAGAGGAAAAAGGCAGTTCTTCTGTCCTTGTGTATTCCATGCGCAGTGAAGCTTTTGCTAAGCCGGCTTTTTCAGCTAATACTACAAGTGCGGCTTCGGTCGGATCTCCCGTGATGGTCCACTGGTCTTTTTCTTTTATTAAAAGATCTGCATCGTTGCACAGGAGTCCATTAAGCAGAAGCATGCGGAGCCCTTCCGACTCATCAGGTTTAACAGGCTTGTCTGCACCGCCTGTTTTTTTTAATTCTCCTTCAGGTATATATCCAGCGCCCGTAACATCAATGGTTTGCATCCCGGAAAATATTTTGCGCACGGTCATTTCGCCGCGGGTCAAAGTGCCGGTTTTATCAGTGCATATGACTGTCGTACAACCCAGTGTTTCTACTGCCGGCATTTTACGCACCAGGGCGTTCTTTTTGGCCATCTGGCGCATCCCTATGGCCAGTGCGCCTGTTACAATTGCTGCAAGAGCTTCCGGTACTGCTGCGACAGCTAATGCTACAGCGAACATTATCATTGTAATGACAAATCCGAAATCGATTGTACCGTGGAGATATTCCCTACCTATGCTGAAAAAGACGACTAAAACACATATACCGATTGCGATTATTCCCAGCCATTTGCCGATTTCCTCTGTACGTTTTTCGAGCGGCGTTTTTTCAGTCTGTACCGCTGATACTTCCTTTGCAATTGTCCCGAAGACAGTCTGCATTGCAGTATCTGTTACTATGACTTTCCCTCTGCCGTAAGTTACGGTAGTGCCGGCAAATACTATATTTTTACGGTCGCTGATTCTGGTTTCCGCTGGTTGCGGTTCTATTGACTTGCTTACCGGTACTGATTCGCCTGTAAGTGCAGCCTGATCACACCTGAGAGAATGTGTTTCGATTACCCTGGCATCAGCCGGGATTTTATCTCCGGCTTCAAGGAGCACTATATCGCCCGGGACAAGATTCTTGGACAGCAGTTCTTGCTCTTTCCCGTTCCTAAGCACTCTAATGGTGGGTGACAGCATTTTTTTTAATGCTTCAAGTGCCTGTTCCGCCCTGTACTCCTGAACAAATCCCAGGATAGCGCAGAATATAACGATTACAGCTATAATTGCGGCATCTACTACTTCACCAACTAATGCTGAAAGAATGATTGCAGCGATGAGGATAATGATTAATATATTTTTAAATTGACCAAAAAACATTACCCACGGAGGGGTCTTCTTTTCGTGTTCCAGTTCGTTAAGGCCGTATTTTTGGAGCCGCTGTTCGGCATCTTCTGAGGATAATCCGGTATGTGAATTTACACCTAATTTATTGACGACATTATCGATTTTTTCTGCATGCCATGAAGTACCTGTCATAGGATAACTCCTTTATTTAAGATAATCTGTCATTATTGACATTATTTAAAATGAAGCCTGGTCTTGTATTCAAATTTATTGATATGAATCAATTTTAGTTTATATAATTAAGATGAATAATTTTATTATCAAATTACTAAATTTGACCTATTGTACTCAGTGAAATATTTTACATGTTTTTTGTCAATTAATTAACCTTGAAAAGATAAGTACCTTTGAGCTTTATTTATAAATAATTTTGCCTTGACTGGATTATTTAATAGAATTAAATTCTGCTGGCTTATTGATTTTAAATTTGCTTTAATTATAGTGGTGAATATCATTAATATGCATCAATATAATGAATCCGCAGAAATTTAATAAATATCTCACTCTTTTCGGACTTCGCGCAAATTATACACTGGAAGAGCTGTCTGCCTCCTTTAGAATGCTTGCCAAACTGAATCATCCGGATGTCAGCAAAGAAAAAGATTCCGTTCAATTGATGGCCCTTATAAACGAAGGCTACCAGTTTTTGAAAGATAGTCTTGCAAATGGAGAGATGAATGAATATCTTGCGTACAGAGAATCGGAAAAAAAAGAAGATAAAGGAAGGGTTGAGGATATTTTTTATGATCAGTATAAGAAAGGATTTGTAATATTAAAATCTGCCTTTGAAGATTATTACGGGGATTCGGAGAATAAATCCGGAGTAGGCAAGACTGAACAGTTAAAAAAGGAGCTTTTACGGGCCAAAATAGAATTTGCGGTTTTAATCAATGACCTGCCGTACAATGTCTGGGTAAACGACGCTATCGACAAAATAAACAGAATAAATAAATGGTTGAATTGATTTATTTTTTTGCAGAAGCTAGAGCAGCAGCCAGTTTCTCTCTTTTGGAAGTCAGCCTTTTTAAATGATCATTTATAATTTTCCCATAACTTAAGTCGCCTTTTACAATAGAATATCTTTCGGATTCAATAAATCCCAGGCCGGTGGTGATTTTAATTTCACTTGCGTCCATCGCGTATTTTTCCGCTTTTCCCCAGTATGGGATTGCTTCCCTGTAAAGACTTTCAGCTATATCAAAGCTTTCATTGATTTCTTTTGCAAAAGGCGAGTTATAAAAATATATTTTCTGTTTGTCATACCTCGATGCAATTCTCAAGTAATTTCGCATGATGAGAATGTTGATATGCATAAACATAAGACGGCGGTATTTTAAATATTCTTCATCTGATTCAACCTTGACCAGTGCTTCGGAGGGATGCCTGAATTTGCAGTTTAATGCAGTCTTGAGCCTGTCAATATTTTTTCTGAGCGAGTTTTCATTATAATGCTGTTTCATGCCATATAGCTGATAAAAATCTTCAAGATAATGGGGAACAGTATAATAATGTAGCCTTACCTTTGGGATATAATCGGAAAACGGGACATATTTATCTTTTTCTTTGTTAAAATACTGATATTGATAGTCTTCAGAAAAGAGTGTTCCCTGCAGGGATATTATGAAAACAGATATTAGGATTATTTTAATTACGTGTTTCATTTATGAAAAATTTTATTTTTTCCCTTTCCCCTTGATCCCCCGCAGTGGGAATTATTGTAAATATGTTTCTCAGCATTGCAGAAATTTGATTAGAGAGAATAGAATTTAATATAATTACAATTAATTATCGGAATTTTTTATAATTAATGAAGCAAAGGATTAAATTCCCATGCTGTGTGGCCGGGGGCTGTATTCAGAAAAGAACAGATTTAAATACTCTTTTAAGGCAAACGCGTACTGAAGTTTTATTTTAGTTTCCACCGCCCATGTCGAATTAGGGAATATTTTAAGTATATTCTTAAAGTTTGCTTCGGATTTTAACAGCAGATTGTCCGCGATCTCTTTTTTAAAAAAGCCTCTGTTGTGCCTGTCATAAAATATTTCCTTTTCACAGGGGTGAAGCATATCATCGCCTCTTTTGAAAAGCCTGTATGCTTCCACTTCTATTGCGTCGCTGTAAGAGTCTATGACATTAATGCATTCAGATGCCATGTAAAAATTATATATCATAGCGCTGAAAACATCAAAATGCTTTATAAAATCAACATCCTCTGTTTGTTTTTTCAGGCTTATTATAGCGTGATAGCTTTTTTTAATATTTGCCGTGATTTTAATGAATATGTTTTTACTGGCCGTATTTTCTCTTCTCGCTATATTGTATATCCCGTATTGAAAATACTGGTATAATCCATTTTTAGTCGATTCTCTTACTTTAACGAATTCTTTTGTGAGTAGGTCATGATGTAATGCTTCTCTTGCTTCTGTTTCCGGTTCATAGTATGATTTTTTTACTTTTTGTTTTTCAACATGCTTTTTAGGTTTGACTGTCTGATGAGTTTGGGCCGTTCTTACAGGTTCCCGTTTAATTTCTTTTTTCTCCTCCTGAAAGCGAAGCTGCATAAGGGTAGTATATGCCGTGTTTAGAGCGGACATCGCATTATTGGCCCATTCAATCCTTTGCGGATTTTTATCCGGATGATATTTGTGAGCGAGCATCTTAAACGACTTCTTAATTTCGTCATCCGTTGCGCTTTCTCTAATGCCCATTATTCTGTAACAATCTGATAAATTCATTTGTGCGAATTTGTTGCAATAAAATTTATTTTATTTATTATAGTAGAGGAATTATTATAGTAAACATACAATAATTATATTTACTTACAGATTATGTCAAATTAGATTTTATTGTTTGAATATAAATGATATATTGAATATTAGACTTGTTGCAGAACTAAGAAATAATAATAAATTCCCTCCCCCGCCTCAGGCGGGGGAGGGAATTTATCCGGACTTCTTATATGTTATATTGAGCCTGAATTCAAGTATCAAGTGCGACAGAGGTCGTAAATAATTAACTCACAAGGAGATTTCCATTTACGGGATTTTCTCGGTCGATTA